>SIAF01000467.1 GCA_009691905.1 Planctomycetaceae bacterium
GGGCCGTGCCGCGTTAGTTTGGGCAAACTGGTGTCAAAACGGGTGTCGCTACGATACCGTCGCTCTTGGAATAGAGTCAACTCACGCGATAAAACACGCTATATTTGAACCTGTGCGAAGTCGTACAACACCGTAGCGTGGGAACGATGCTACTCGACGTGGCGGCGACTGTCGCTGTCCACTTTGAGCCTCTCGGCGCGAAGTTTCCCGAGCAACTGGGCAATCTCGTCATGCACGTCGGGAGTCTGGCGGACGACGAGGCTTTTGGCCCCCTTGAAGTACCGCATGCCGCCGGGGCCGCCAACCGTATCCCATGACTCGGGGGCTACCTGGGTCGTAATCTGTTCGCATAACTCGTCCGGACTGCCCTCGCGGATTATCGGCGGGAGGGCTGCAACCGCATCGGAAGCTGCGGTTGCCTCGGCCGGCGACAGCAGGTCAGCCACCGGGTAGATTTTGGCCACCAGTTCCCCTTGCGCCCGGCGGCGGCTCGTAATCTTGATCACCTCGTCGATGACGACATAATCCAGCAGCAGCGGCGCGAGCAACTGATCGAGCAAAGTGCAGACCCGCACGCTGCTTTCGGGGGCTGTGACTTTCGCCACCGGTGTCAGTCCTTCTTCTTCGAGTGCCGAGGGGTCGATGACGAAGTTGACTCCGCACCGTGCGGCCAGATCTTTGACCGCCTCTTTGAGCGGCGTCTGGTCGTAGGGCGCCGAGATCCGCTTTTGCAGGATGCGGTAGATTCGCAATTCGGCGCGTTCAGCCGCTTGCAGTTCCTGAAACTCGACCACTTCCGGATCCGTCGGCACAAGTTCGGCCGTTACTTGAACTTCCAGACCACCGGTCTTGACCGTCGACGTTTCGCCACTGAGCGTGCGCAACTGGAAGCGTGATCGAGTCCGAATTTGTCCCTCTTCAGTCTCCTTGATGGAAAGACTCACATGAATCGGGACATCAGACGATGGCGAATCGACTTCGGGTTTGGCGGACTTGCGAAGCCGGGCCTGTGTCGGCGACAGCGACGTTTCGGGTTCGGCAACGGCGACCAGTTCGAGCAGCATGTTGCCGAATTGCACCACGGCGGGTCGGCCGCCTGCGGCCATAATCCGCGGGCGTTGCAGGACGACCTGTTTCCCGTCTTGCTCTTCACGGATCACCAGCTTCACGACGATTGGCGATCCGCTCGATTTTTCTGACCAGGCATCGGCAGAAGATTCGACTTCCCGGTCGGATTCGTCGGCAACCCCCTGCCCGAGCGACAGGCCGGCCATCAACACTCCCGCCAGAACCGCGACGGCAAATGCCCGCATGTTTCGCCTCCGTGCATGATCCGAAAGATTCGGCCGGCACGCCGCTCGCACCAGCCAGACCGGGGGGAATTGAACCACAACCGGGCCGACGCGCAAAGACCAATTGTCGCATCAGTCGATTGTCGACGGTCGCAATAACCCGCGATCAGCCGGCCGTCATCTCGCGCAGCACCTGGCTGATGACAGCCGCCCCTTCGTCGACCTGCGCCGGTGTGATATTCAGCGCCGGCAACAAGCGGATCACCGTGTCGTGCGTACAGTTAATCAGCACGCCGCGCTCCATGCATTTGCCGACCGCCGGAGTCCCGTTAATCGTCAGGTCGATCCCGATCATCATCCCGCGGATTCGCAAATCGCGAATGATGGGCAACTCGGTTTTGAGCCGGGCGAAGTGCTCGCGGAACCGCCCTGACATGGCGGCGACGTTGTCCAGCAAGTGATCCTTCTCGATCGTCTCGATCGTGGCCAACCCCGCCGCCATCGCCAGGGGGTTGCCGCCGAACGTACTGGCGTGTTTACCGGGCTTGAGGTAAGCGGCGATTTCAGTGCGGGCGATGACGGCACCGCACGCCACGCCGCCGGCGATTCCCTTGGCCATCGTCAGAATGTCGGGGGGCACGTTCCACTGCTGGTAGCCGAACCAGGTTCCCGTTCGCCCCATACAGGTCTGCACTTCGTCGAAGACGAGCAGCAACCCCTCGTCGTCGGCGATTTTCCTGAGACCGGCCAGAAACCCGTCGGCGGGAATGTTGATGCCTCCCTCGCCCTGGATCGGTTCGATCAGAATCGCACAGGTTTCTTTGTCGACCAGGTTGCGAACCGAATTGAGATCGCCGTACCGCGCATAGCTGAAGCCGGGAACCAGCGGCCCGATCCCCTCGTGGTATTTGGGCTGCGCTGTGGCCGTCACCGCCGCATACGTCCGCCCGTGAAAACTGCTGTCGAATGTGATGATCTTGTATTTACCCTGCGACGATCCCCACAGCCGGGCCAGTTTAATCGCCCCTTCCAGGGCTTCGGCGCCGCTGTTGCAGAAAAACGCCTGGCCGAAGCTGCGGCGGCAGATCGCCTCGGCGAATGCTCCCTGCTCGTGTGTATACCAGGTATTCGGGACGTGAATCAGGCGCGTTACCTGATCCTGCACGGCTTCGACGACCCGTTGCGGGGCATAGCCGAGAATATTGCAGCCCCAGCCGGGAAACAGATCCAGGTAACGCCGTCCCTCGGCATCCCAGACGTACGACCCTTCGCCGCGCACGAGGCACACGGGATAGCGGTTGTAATTGGGAATGACATATTTCTTGAAGGTCTCAATTGTTGCCTGGCTGCTCGACGTGGCGGTGGAAGGCGAGTTTGTCGAAGGCACGGCCGTGGATGGCGCGGTGGTAGAAGGCATGGCGAATTCCTGATGGAGATGCGTCAGGGAACGATCTCGGTCCCGATCCCGGTATTCGAATAAATCTCAAGCAACAATGAATGCGGCCGTCGGCCGTCGACGATGTGAACTTTTTGGACCCCCGCCCGCAGGGCGTCGAGCGCCGCTTCGACCTTGGGCACCATGCCCGCGTCGATTGTCCCGTCGGCAATCAGTTCGAGGCAGCGGGCGTGCGTCAAATGAGAGATGAGGGAGGCCGGGTCGTTTTTGTTCGCCAGAATTCCGGGAATATCGCTGATGAACACCAGTTTTTCGGCATCGAGTGTGCGCGCCACCGCGGCGGCGGCGGTGTCGGCATTCACATTATAGCGTTGTCCCGCGCGATCGACGGCGATCGAAGGAATGATCGGGATCGTCCCCTTGGCCAGCGTCGCCAGCAACATGTCGCGGTTCACGTCGAGCACCCGGCCAACAAATCCCAGATCGACCGGCAACCCCGCCTCGTCGGGCAGCAGCAGCTTTTCGCCGTGCAGCACGTTCCAGGTCAGGTAACTCAAGCCGACGGCGTCGCCCCCCAGCTCGCGCGTCTGGCGCACCAGATCGTCGCAGATTTCGCCCGCCAGCACCTGCGAGACGATGTCGAGCGTCGCCTGGTCGGTGTAGCGGCGGCCGTGGACGAACCGCGGCTGGAGTCCCGCCTTTTTCATCGCTGCCGAAATCGCCTTACCCCCACCGTGAATCAGCACCGGCCGCATTCCGACCGTCTCCATGAAGATCGCGTCGGTCAACAGATGGCGAACCATTTGCGGCGACTCGAGCGTGCTGCCCCCCAGCTTGATCACGACCAGCCGGTCTCGAAAACGGCGGATCCAGCTCATGGCCTCGATCAGAACTTCAGCTTTGCGGATGGCGTCGTTCACAGGCGGGCGTTTGAAATCGAGAGCGGAAAGTGGAAAGCGGAAAGCCGGACAGATCACACTTCGCCAAAAGCGGCTTTCCGCTTTCCGCTCTCGGCTTTTCCTCGTGTGTCCACTTTAGAGCGCATGCGGCTCGTGAGGGAACTGGCGATTGTAGGTCGGTCGGCGGGGGTGTCAATTGTGGCAGCGCCAGACGGCAGGCGTGTCATTTTCCGCGTATCCGCCGGGCGGATCAGGCGGGAGTGGCCGACAGTCGGAATTGAGGTGCAAGGCTCCGGTGCGTTTCCCGATAACTTGCTGTACCAAGACCGCCTCGAACCCGATCGCCTCGCACATCGTCCCACCCTGGAGATCACGATCTCGTGAGTCACTCGCACCTGGCCCTGCAGCACCTGATTAAGAAGATCGAATCCCCCGAGTACCGCCGGACCCGGTCCGCCGGTCCCGAATGGCTTCCCGAATTCGTCGATCAGGTGGCCGAGCTGTTCGAGCCGTTTGTCGACGTCGGCCGCGTCGGTTACGAATGTGCCGCCGGCGAAGACCGCTGGGAAATCTCAATGTACCTTGGGGGAACCGAGATGGTCGGCGGCAAGGCTGATGGAAAAACTCAGCCCGTCGCCTTTCAATACAATCTGCTGTCGTTGCCGGCAATTTTCGAATCGGTCGACGCCTTCTACTGGAACGCCTTCCCCGCCGGGACGTTTCCAGAGGGGACCGATCCCCGCGACCGGTCATTTCTCTCCGTGACGGGCCGCGTGAGGCAAAGCGAGGTCCGTCTGCGGGTGTTTTGCACCGCTCCCGACGAAAGCGGCCCGGGGATGCGACAATATCCCGATGGAACGTGGGAACCGGCATAAACACCGGGGTTGACCCGTCCCACCAGACGCCTGAGGTGTTCGCCAACGCCGGCGTTGCTATGATCGGTGCCATGCTCGGCAATGCTTCACCGACGCCATTCGACCTGCGGTTCTCGCTGTTCGGCATTCCCGTCCGCGTGCATCCACTGTTCTGGTTGCTGCCGGTCCTGCTGGGTCGCAACCTGGGTGATCTCAACGCTATTCTCCTCCTGGTGATGTGCGTTTTTGTTTCGGTGCTGGTGCACGAACTGGGTCATGCCCTGACCACGCGGTATTTCGGCTGGCGGCCGGAAATCGTGCTCTACCTGTTCGGCGGATACGCGTCGTTCGTCCCGACGTGGGGTTATACCACCCTCCGGGCGATCACCATCTTGCTTGCCGGCCCTGGAGCAGGGTTCATGTTGTACGGCGCAACCTGGTGCATCAGGTGGCTGGTCATCCACTTTCGTCTGGTTCCCGCGGATGGGGCGCAACTGAGATTGCTGGATTTCTTTTTTGATCAGATGCTGTTCATCAACCTCTGGTGGGGTGTCTTCAACCTGCTGCCGATCTATCCGCTCGACGGGGGCCGGATCAGCCGCGAATTGTTGACGCACTTCCGTAGGCACGACGGATTGAAGATTTCACTCATATTATCAATTCTCGTCGCCGGGGCGTTGGCCGGGTACAGCTTGAGTGAACGGAACACTTTTAATGCGATGATGTGCGCTTCGCTGGCCTTCGAGAGCTTCCAGCACCTGCAAGGCGATCGCTATCGGTGACAATGACTCGGGCACCGTTTGTTGGCGTTGACCGACCCGGTACGGTAAGTTAAAGAGTTCAAGAGATAGGTTCCTGACTCTGCCGGATTCTATGTCCGGCCTCTGAATCCGCCGAGTGAGGCGGAGATCAAGAGGTTTTCGATCCAGTTGTGGTGATATTGTTTTTGGTTCAAGCGGTGGGCGGGGCTGTGGAATTGGCGTGGTTTTCCGGCTCGCGG
>SIAF01000468.1 GCA_009691905.1 Planctomycetaceae bacterium
TTGTACCTTTCGTACGGAAACCTCGTCAAAGAAAAACGCGGCCGGCGGATGCGGTAGTATATCACGCAAATTGGAGGTCGTCAGCCGCCGTCATGGAGTACTGCCACGGCTGGCCAGTTTTCCAACTCAGGTAGGATTTGACGTGGTCTGAAATCGACGCAACTCCTTGTACTGCAATCCATCTGCGGAAAAACCGGTCCCGTTAGGTTTTCCGCAGTGTGAAAGACTGGCCAGCCGTGGGAGTACTGCACGGCTGGCCAATTCTCCAATCCGGGAGAAATCTGACGGCAGGTAGAACTGACGCAACTCTTTGTGCTGCAATCCGCAGGTTGAAAAAATGGTGCCTTCACATTTATGCCAATGTGAAGGACTGGCCAGCCGTGTGGAGTACTGGCGTTCGGCTTACCCTGATGCAGCTCTTAGCAATACAACGCTAACCACCCATCATCCCACAGACATTTGGACAGGTTTTGGAGCGTGATTCCGGTTTGGTGGCGTCGGCGGAGAGTCTTGGATCTTGTTCACTTCCTTCAGGGATTGAACGTACTTGGCCAGTTCTCGATCTGTTGCGGGGAGCGGCCAGAGTTCCGTGATCGGTCTCAACGAACACACCCTCAAGGTACGGCTCGGAATTGAAGGGAAAATAGATCCGCATCCTTCAAAGCCGCCCGCAGTCGAACGGGCTGGCCAGCGATGGACGCCAGGTTCGCCCCGGATTTCCAGGTCACGACGCGGTCAATTTCGTTGCCGATCAGTTCCTCACAGTCTGCCAGATTGAATCCAGGGATGGGCGATCCTTTCACATCTTGAATTTCTAATCGCACCCCGCCGCCGGCTGAAGTCGCAAAATTAACCACGAGTTCCTGGCCGGTGAAAACCAGCGGCTTCGTGAGGAGTTCACCCGGTTTGGCTCCGGCCCGAACGGAGGCGATGCCGTCGAGTCGCAGGCTGTAGCGTCGAAGATGCGCCGTCGGTTGGGCATTGTCGTGATTCACATAGAGCGACATCTCCGTCGGTGCCGTCTGCACGATGTTCAGAGCCGGATAGTTCGTGCGTGACACCCAATTCCGGGGACCGATGCCGGGCTTCAGATATCCTTCCAGAAAAGTCCGGTCATAAACATCGCCGCCGCGTGACGTCATGAAGACCGAATCCGAAGTGTCTTGAAAGAAATCCGGATTGACGCCGATCGCCTGCGCCTGGTCTGCGCTCAGTACTCGACGCCCTTCAAAAAATCGCGCGGGAGTGGCCAGATAGATGTGCGGCGCTCGAAAGTAAGGCGAAGTCTGGTTCGTGTAGAGATGCTCGGCTGGCGCCGGTTGCGGTCCCGACACGCCGTCGTCATGCAACTGCTGCATGAGTACGGCGGGCGTCCATTGGCGAAAGTCCGAACTGGTGGAACGGGCGATCCTGCGTAAGCCGTCCCAGACGCGGAAATAGCAAACATACATTTGTTCCGACTCCGACCAGAAGGCGAGATTCTGCGAATCGAACAGATGAATATGCGGAAAGGGGACATTCGCTTTTGAAAGAATCGGCTCGGACTGCATCTTTTTCCAATGAATGCCGTCGGGTGAGAGGAATGCGAACAACTTGTCCCCCGTCCCGCCGACGGCCTTGTACCGTTCCTCCGCCGCGACGCCTCGCTTGGTATCGAGCATCGGGCAGAAGTTGTGCGTCACCGGGGCGGCATCGGCCAGGATGATGTTGTTCTGTTTGGTGCCGTTGAACTCGTACAAACCGAGTTGGGGCTTCGTCCAAGTGATGCCGTCACGCGATTCGGCGTAGCAAGTTCTCTCGTGTTCGCTGCCGTCCAGGCCCAGTTTCGAGATTCCGCGGTAGTACATGCGAAACAGGTCGCCATCGCGAATCACCGTGGTGTAAGCGGCGTGGGGTCCTTCATGCGGGTCTTCAAAACGCAAGACCATCCCTTCATCTCGCGGTTCGTGCAGTTGCAACCGGGCATTCGTCAGCCGGTCAATCAAGTATCGATCGACGAACAACTCCCTGCGTAAACCAATGGAAACCGGAGCGACTTCTGTGGCGATTGCGGCGAGACAATGTCGTTCGATAAACTCGATGATCGGCGTGGAGTCATCGAGTCCATGCACGTGCCCGACGCCCGGTTTCGCAATCAGCGTGATTTCGCCGCTGAGTCGGCGATAACGATCCGTCAGCACGCCGGTGTTTTCATCCCAGGGGACACCTGTGTCGGCATCGCCATAGACATGCAGCAGCGGAATTTTCGCCTTTGCCAACGGTTCCAGATGTTCAATCGGATTGAGGGCTTTCGCGAACAGGTCATCATCCGAGGTTGCTGCGTAGACTTCTTTGAGTCGCGTCAACTCGACCGCGTTACCGGTTCCTTTCCCTTTGCCTGCCGGCCAACTGCGGATGTCGCAAACGGGCGCATCACCGTAGATGCAGGCGACTTTATCGGGATTCGCCGCCGCCCAGTTGTAGCAGTAGAGTCCGCCGCGACTGACGCCGACCAAGGCCGCGCGCTTCGCCAATCCATACTTACCGGTCAGTTCCTGATGCAGCTCGTTCCAGAGTTTCACGGCCAGCGGCGACCCGAACTGATTCGGAATCTTCAGATGCACGATGTGAAAACCGCGGCCTAGCAGTGCGATGTCCGGCTCGGGCTTATGACCGAAGAATTCGCCGTGCCAGACCCAGGGTTTTCCCGGAGCCGCCTGACGAGGAGTTACGACCAGCACCGGTTTGCCGGCGACTTCAAAGTCGTACCGAGAGAAACCGTGCCAAGTGCTCTGTTGGCCTGGAAACGGGCGATCATCCGCCTGCCCCCTCGGCTGCATCATGGTTATCAGCGTGAAGCAGTAAATCCAAACCTGTCGACCGGCGAATCGATTCATTCAGTCCTCTCCTGTGAACGGTGACGCGTGGAACTCCGCCTTACCACTGCTGTCCTGAAATCCTAACTTCTCAATCGCCATCGAGCCTGTCTCAACTGGGCGAATTCCAATCCCTTCAAAAGTTCGTACCAGACCGTCACGAGCGCTCCGTCGTCGCACTCCACCGTCGAAGGGTAGCCCAGATCGCCGGACAGGCCATCGTCTGATACGGTGATGGCTTCGCTCCAGGTTGCTCCCTGATCATCGCTCATGCGCGCCTGATTGCCAAAGGGCGCACGACGATGGCTATACGACATGAGGAGTCTCCCATCCTTGAGCCGCAACAAGTGTGACGGCAATCCCCAGACATTGATGGAGTGCGGCACAGACCAGCTTTTCCCGCCGTCCGTTGATTCCGTTTGCAGCGTCTCTCCTTTGCTCTGCGGGTTATGATTACGGATGTGAGCGATGAATTTCCCATCGTTGGTCTCCACCGCATGCAGTTCGTGATAATTTGCCGAATCATCGCCGGGACGGACCGGCAGTCGGCTGATCAATTGCCACGTGAGGCCGTCATCCGCTGATTCCCAGGCTCCGACAATCCGATCTTTGGCCCACAGGTTGATGCCGAGGTACAGCAGTCGACCGTCGTTCAGGCCAATCGGTCCGTGCGGACTGTGGCACGGCACGGCATAGCGGGCTGACCACGTTACGCCACCGTCGGTCGACCGCCACATCCACATTCCCAGCTCTTGCTGCCGTTGTTCTTCCGTCAAACGATGATGGGCGGCTCGCCACTCGGTCAGCTTTAACAATTCCCAGGCTTTCGGCTGACCACTCGGAATGCTTTCTCCCGCCTGCAACACGTTGACATACGCCAGCGATGTGAAATTTGTGAGTAGCAGCGAACCCTGCGGGGTTTCCAGCACGCCGGCATCGCGATCATCAATCGGTCCATCGTAAATCACCTGCGGCCAGCCCCAGTTCCGGCCGTTATCCTTCGACCGCATCAATTCCAACCGGCCGAATGGACAAACATGGGCTTCACGGCCTCCCGAAAACGCCAGTAGCAATTCGCCGTTCTTCCGCCGGGTTAATGTCGGCCAGCCGTGATAAAGCGGCGGCTTCCAACTGATCACTCGGCGTTCTTCAATGACAGCCATCGGTCCGTTCCCAGCCATCGATCGGGACGTGATCACCGTTCCCAGCCCTGTTGCAGCCAAACTTTGCAGAAACGCACGACGAGTCAAGGCTGGATGGATCATTCACGGACCTCCCTTGGTCTGATTCACAGAACAGATATTTCTCGCAGAGAGACTGAAGGTGGCTGAGTTCGCCGCCGAAATTGGTGGGTTGCGATCAACCGTCAATCACGGAACTGAAACGAGTACAGATCGGCATCACGCAGGATGAACCGCACACGTACCACTTGTCCCATCAGCGGCGTGAGATCGGCCTTCGATTGCCAGGTCACGTTGCGTTCGATCGTGTCGCCGAAGAGTTCTTCGCCGTCGTCGAGCGAGTATCCAGGCAATGGCCTGCCGTGCGCATCCTGAAATTCGACGTACAGGCTTCCCGCGGCGGACGTGGCGAAGTTTAACGAGAGCTGTTTTCCCGTGAAGGTGATCGGCTTCGTGACGAGTTCCCCGCCGCTCATCGGAGCATGCGCGGAGACGAATCCGTCCAGTCGCAAGGTATAGCGGCGCAGCAGGTCGCTGGTGCCGGTCCAATAGCTCTCCACGGCGTAGAGCGAGAGCTCATTGGGAGCACCTTCGAGCGTTCCTTTCGTCTCGACAAGATGCCAGCCGATGCATTGATGCCCGTAATTCCAAGAGCCAGGGCGTTCGATCCCGGGCCGTAGATAACCTTCGTTCCAGCGTTTGAAGGTGACGCCGTCTCGACTTGCCATCAACAGCCCTTCTGTCAACGCACGACCGTAACGCTCACTGGCTTTGGCGCGCCACTCGCGATTTTCGAGTTCAGGCAGCGCGCGCAGCGTGGGCGACCATCGGCCGAGGCGCTCCGGTCCTGCACTGGCACGCGCCTCATGATCCGGGCCGTCCTTATGTCCACGCTCGATGTACCGCATCGGAAAACCGATCAACAAATGGGGCGCGCGCTGATAGGGCTTGACCTGGTTCGTATAAAGTTGCTCCGATGGCGAATCGACATAGCGGAGGTCCGACTGGTCATTCCAATGGAGAAAATCTTTCGATGTCGCCGTGCGAATGGCCCGGTGCCCCTGCGGATTCCAGACTTTTTCGCTGTCGTGACCTCCCTTGGTGAAATAACGCCAATACGCACGGTAGTGTCTTTGATCGGCATCCCAGAACGCCAGATTCTGTGAATCAAACGCCCCGTCGGTGATGACGGGTTTGTCGCTCATCGGCGACCAACGCAAACCATCGGGCGACTTGAACGCAAGTAACCCGCGGCGGTGATCGGTCGGCAAGCGGTTGGCCGGCAGCAAAGCTTTGTAACGTGCCTCCGGTGGGGCATCGGGATTCTCGTCCTTGAAGACGGCCGGCTCGCCCGGTTCGGACAATGCGTCCCCT
>SIAF01000469.1 GCA_009691905.1 Planctomycetaceae bacterium
GGGCCTCCGGGTCCCGGGCCTCCGGGTCCCGGGCCTCCGGGTCCCGGACCGCCTGGGCCCATTCCGCCGGGACCGCCACCGGCGCCACCTTGCGCGGCGGGGGGACTGAAACAGACCGCCACGCCGCGGGTGTGGATGGTCTCTCCAAAGAGAAGCACCATCGTGTCGAGTCCCTGTGTGCCCAGCCACAGATGTGCGTACGAATCGTCGCCGGCAATCCAGAAATACGCCGACGGCTGGTTCAAGCCGTCATAACCCCAGCGAACAGCGCCCGGACTGGGATTGTTCAGTGCCGCGACAACCGATTTGTGCCGCCCCAGCAGAATGGTCTTGCCATCGATAATCGCCAGAGCATTCTTATAATCGCCCACGGCAGGCAGAGAGTGGACGGAAATCTTGTTGACGCTCTCGGCGTCGCTGCCGGCGCCCAGCCCCTTGAGCAGGTTCGCCTTGTCGTAATTGGCCTTGGTTTGAACGCAAATCGCCAAATCGTTCGTGCTGCGGTCGTTGCCGGTCCACAGCGAATCAATCTGCGCAACCTTGATGCCCCCGCGTGCGAGCATCTCCGTTATCGGCTCATACTGTGCGATCAGACGCGGACCAACAGCGTTTTTCGGATCGGTGAGGACTGAAAAATTTGCGCCCGATGCGATCTTCAGTCCCGCGGGGATATACTTCATCAACCCGGCCATCCCGCCCGAAGTGGTGGCCGAAGCCGTGCCCGTCGGTGGGGCGCCTGAACCGCCACCGGGACCGCCGGCCATTTGCATCCCGGCGCCTGCTCCGCCGGCCATGGGTCGTCCGCCGGGCATGGCAGCGCCTGGCGCGGCTGCTCCCGGCGCGGTGCCCGTCGGCGGACCACCTCCAGCAGCGCCGCCTGCGGGTGCCGCGCCGCCGCCGCCACAGCCGGCAAATCCGGCCGTAAGAACCCCCAGCACAAGCCACCGCTGCCAATTGGGCATGATATGCGTCCCCGCAGTATGCATTGAAACTTTGCGGGAAGCCACGTTGGCACACGGCTCCCGCTCAGAAATGACCCGCCATCAGAATCGGCCTGATGCTGTCGCAATTGAGTGTGTCAAAGCGATCTTGAGAAGTCAATCGGAGTCACACCCCGGCGTTTCAATTGGATCGGCGCTGAATTCTCGCCGTCAATGTTGTCATTCCGGCAAAAGGCCTCTAAAATTCCGGATTCCCCCGAACCGATTCGGTTGATCGATTCATCGGGACCGATCAGTAGGACTGTGCCCCGTGAGCCGGGGCCACTCGACGTTCATGTTCGAAGGAATCACCAAAGGCCTGGAGGGCGCGCTGTCGTTTCTGCGCGGTCAGGGAAAGCTGACCGAACAGAACATGCAGGACGGGTTGCGCGCCGTGCAGCAGGCCTTACTCGAAGCCGACGTCCAGTACGACGTCGCCCGCGATTTCACGGCCCGTATTGCCGAACAGGCGCTCGGTGCCGAAGTCTTGAAATCGCTCAAGCCCTACGAGCAATTCGTGGGGATCGTCCATCAGGAACTGATCAACCTGATGGGACCCGTCGATCATTCGCTCAACCTGCGGCGCGGCGAATTGACCGTGCTGATGCTGTGCGGCCTGCAGGGCAGCGGCAAGACGACAACCTGCGGCAAACTGGCAAAACTGCTGCAGGAATCGGGCGCGAAACCGATGCTGGTCGCCGCCGACATGCAGCGCCCGGCTGCGATCGAACAACTCAGGGTCATCGGCCAGCAGCTCGGCGTGCCGGTTTACAGCGAAGCGCCCGACTCCAATGCGGTCAGGGTGTGCCAGAACGGCGTCGCCGCGGCCAGGAAAAACGGCGACGTCGACGTGGTCATTCTCGACACGGCCGGCCGGCTGCACGTTGATGCCGACCTGATGCGCGAGATCGAGCAGATCGACCTGAAGCTCAGCCCGCAGCAGATTCTGCTGGTCTGCGACGCGATGACCGGCCAGGATGCGGTCAATTCGGCCAAAGCCTTCAACGATGCCCTTGAGCTCGACGGCGTCATCTTGACCAAGCTCGACGGCGATGCCCGCGGCGGCGCGGCACTGTCGATCAAGGCGGTCACCGGTGTGCCGATCAAGTTTATCGGCGTCGGCGAACAACTCGACAAGCTCGAGCCCTTCCATCCCGACCGCATGGCCGGGCGCATTCTCGGCATGGGCGATGTGTTGACGCTCGTCGAGAAGGCGCAGCGCGAGTTCGACGCCGACCAGATGGCCGAGCAGCAGGAGAAACTGCTCAAGGGCAAGTTCACGCTGATGGACTTCAAAGATCAGATGGGGGCGGTCCGCAAGATGGGCCCCCTCACGCAGATCATGAAGCTGCTGCCGGGCATGGGCAAAGTCGTCGACATGCTCAGTTCCGCAGACATCGATCCCGAAGAAGATCTGGTCCAGATCGAAGGGATCATCGACTCGATGACTCCCCGCGAGCGCGACAACCCCGACCTGATCGACATGAGCCGCCGTCGGCGAATCGCCGACGGCAGCGGCACCAACCCTTCGGATGTCAACAAACTCATCAAAGAGTTTTCGACCATGTCGGGCATGATGCAGCAAATGGCCGGCATGAACAAGTGGCAGCAGATGCGGCAGATCAAGCAAATGGCCGATGGCGGGCTGTTCGATCCGGGTGCCCAGATTCAAATTGCGAAAAAGAGTACCGCGCTCGGCCCGCTCGACAAGCGTGCCCAGCAGGACAAGAAAAAGAAGCAACGCAAAGACGCCAGGAAACAGCGCAAAAAAAACCGGCGATAGACAATCGATCAGTCGACACAAACCCTCAATCAATTCAGTTCTTACGTTCACGCGCAGGAGATTCACAGTGTCAGTTCGTATTCGCATGAAAATGACGGGGCGGAAACATCAGCCGTTTTTTCGGATCTGCATCATCGACCGCCAGAAGGCTCGCGACGGGCTGCCGATCGAAGAGGTGGGGACGTACGACCCGATGGTCAAGGTCAAATCCGAACGCGTCAAACTCAACATGGAGCGAATCGATTACTGGATGTCGGTCGGAGCGCTCCCCAGCGAACGCGTGGCCACGTTGATCAAGAAGGTCAAGCTGAACCGGTTTGGTACGGCGAAGCCAGCGGCGGCACGCGTGGCCCCCAAGCCGCTCCCGACCCCCGAAGCGCCGGCGGAAGAGGCGCCCGCCGAAGCGGGCGAGGCGAGTGAGGCGAGCGAGAGCGCTTCATAGCGGCGAACCGGCCGCACAGCGGTCGGCTTGGGTTGCAAGGCTTTTTTTTTGGCGTGTTTGTGTTTTTGGGTTGGCGCCGTATGCGGTTCGACATCCTCAGTTTGTTTCCCGATCTGTTCGACAGCTATCTCCAGCAAAGCCTGCTGAAGAAGGCGATCGATCGCGGTCTGGTTGAAGTGTACCGCTGGAACTTTCGCGACTGGGCCAAAGACAAGCATCTGTCGGTCGACGACAAGCCCTACGGCGGCGGACCGGGAATGCTGCTTTGCTGTCAGCCGGTGTTCGATTGCGTCGAGCACGTGCAATTGCAGGGACCCTCCCCCGGCCGGCTCGTGATGCTCACCCCCCAGGGTCGGCGACTCGATCAGGCGCTGGTCGGCGAGTTGGCGCGTGAGCCGCGGTTGCTGCTGTTGTGCGGCCGCTACGAGGGTTTTGACGATCGAATTCGCCAGGGGCTTGAGCCGCTCGAAGTCTCGGTCGGCGATTTCATCACCAACGGCGGCGAAGTGCCGGCCATGCTCATTGTCGATTCGACGATTCGGTTCGTGCCGGGCGTGCTGGGGGACGAAGCCAGTAGCCGCTACGAGTCGTTCTCGGATGCGGGCCTGCTCGAACATCCGCAGTACACGCGGCCCCGCGATTACCGCGGGATGCAGGTTCCCGAAGTCCTTGTAAATGGAAATCATCAACAGATCGCCGATTGGCGGCGGCAAACCAGCGTCGAACGCACCCGCGATCGCCGCGGCGGACCGGCCGCCTCCGACGCGCCGGCGCCTTCCGAGTTAAAGAGTTAAAAAGTTCAATGTGCCAGGGCGATGATGATGCGAGACCTCGTTCTCTTTAACTTTTTAACTCTTTCACTTTTGAACCCTTCAGCCCCGTGACGCAGAAAGACAGTGAGATCATGGCGACCAAGAAAAAAGACCTGATGAAAGACGTCGAAGCCTCGAGCCTCAGGGCCGAAAAGCTGGCGTTCGCCGTCGGCGACACTGTCAATGTGCATACCCGCATTCTCGAAGGCGAAAAAGAGCGCATTCAAATCTTCACCGGCGTTGTGATTGCCACTCGCGGGAGCGGGACTCGCGAACTGTTTACCGTTCGCCGCATCGTCGGCGGCGAAGGGGTCGAGCGCACGTTTCCCACCAACTCGCCCAAGATTGCCAAGCTCGAAGTGGTGCGTCACGGCAAGGTGCGGCGTGCGAAACTGTTCTATCTTCGCGACCGGTTGGGCAAGGCAACGCGCCTGACCGAACGTCGCCCCAACAAAAAGGAAGAAGCCGCGAAAGCCTGACGTGCCCTGGCAACACCTCCTTTCGAAGATGGGCCTCTCGCGCTTCTGGCCGTCGCCTGCGAACGACCGGCTGGGCGGGGCGGGAGAGCGTCAGGCGGCAAGGTTTCTGCGGAAGCTGGGATACACGATTCTGGCACGAGGCGACCGAACGCCAATGGGCGAACTCGATCTCGTGGCCCGTGATGGTCAGTGCATTGTCTTCGTCGAGGTCAAGACCAGGCGCTCGATCGACGCCGGTCAGCCGTTCGAGGCGGTCGACGCGCGCAAACAGGCGCAACTCACACGACTGGCGTTGGCCTTTCTGAAGCGGCGAGGCTGGCTCGAACAACCCGCTCGCTTCGACGTGATCTCGATCGTCTGGCCTGACGGGGCGCGCGATCCTGAAATCACTCACTATAAAAATGCCTTCGAAGCGACAGGCCGCGGACAGATGTTCTCCTGAGGTGAAAAGTGGCTGAGTCGAAGAGTGGCTAAGTCGAAAAGTCCTCTTCCCGAGACCTGTTTTGATTCTGCGACTCCGCCACTCTTCGACTTTGCGACTTTTTAACTCCGTTACTTCGTGACTCTGATCCCATGAAAATCGGTCTCGTCGGTTACCAGGGCAATGGCAAGAGCAGCATCTTCGAGCTGCTGACGGGCACGAAGCCCGATCCTTCGAAGTCGCACACCGGCCAGGTGGGGATGGCCGTTTTGCCCGACCTGCGCTTCGACGGGCTGGTCAAGCTCTATAACCCCAAAAAAATCTCGCCCGCCAAGATCGAGCTGTTCGACACGCCGGGGCTCAGTCGCGATCAGGGTGACGCCAACAACGGTCGCATCTCAATCGTCCGCGAGGCCCAGGCTTTGGTCCACGTGGTCGGGGCCTACGCCGGCGGCGACCCGGTTGCCG
>SIAF01000470.1 GCA_009691905.1 Planctomycetaceae bacterium
GCGATTCAACATCTGATCGGCACCCTCAATGACGCTGCTTTCGCGTATCCGGGGACCAAGCTGCAGCTCCATTTCACCTCCTTAGCACCGCCCGCCAATCCAAACTCGGTGCCAAAGCAAATTCCGCCAGATCAGGAGGTCTGAGCCTATGCGCTTGTCCGCGAAGCGGCCCGCCGCGCGATCGGCTTGACGCATTTCGACGTGCAGCTCCTGGGGGGCGTCCTGCTCCACCGCCGGGCGATTGCCGAGATGCAGACGGGCGAAGGGAAAACGCTCACCGCGACGCTGCCACTCTATCTGCACAGCCTTTCCGGTCAGGGGGCGCATCTGGCGACCGCCAACGACTATTTGGCGCTCCGGGATGCCGATTGGATGCGTCCCGTGTTCGAGGCACTGGGCCTGTCGGTGGGGGTGGTCCTGGCGGGGCAGACCTCGGCGGAACGACGCTCGGCGTACCACTGCGACGTCACCTACGGAACGGCCCGCGAGTTCGGGTTTGACTTTCTGCGGGACCGCTTGCGAGCGCGGGAAGCGGCTGAAGACCAGATGCTGTTCGCCGGCAGTACACCCGTGGGCAACGTGCTGCCGGCGCTGTCGATGGTGCAGCGCGGCCTGCATTTCGTCCTGGTCGACGAGGCTGATAGTCTGTTGATCGACGAAGCCCGCATCCCGTTGATCATCAGCGCCGCCGCGACGACCTCTCCCCAGGCCGAGGCGGCGCTGCTGGGTTGGTCCCGTGACGAAGCTTGCCAACTGATCGAGGGCGAGCATTTCTCGGTCGAGTTCGAAAAGCGGCAGGTCGAGCTGACGGCTGCCGGACGCGAAGCGGTGCGATCGGCGGCAAAGCCTGCCGAGCTGGCGGCGTTCGGCTTGCCCGAACTGTACGAGTCGGTCGAGAGGGGACTTCGCGTCGAGCGGTTTTTCCTGCGCGACCGGCACTACGTCGTCCGCGAGGGGGCGATCGTGATCGTTGATGAATTCACGGGGCGCCCGTCGGAAGGTCGACAATGGCGCGAGGGCGTTCACCAGGCGGTGCAGGCCAAGGAGGGGTTGTCGATCAGCTCGACCACCGGGGCGGCGGCACAGATCACGGTTCAGGAACTCTTCACCCATTACGGCGCCCTGGCGGGTATGACCGGGACGGCTGTGACTTCGGCGAGCGAGTTTCGCTCGGTCTACGGTTTGCATGTCGCACAGATTCCGACGCACCGGCCGCCGCAGCGCGTGCGTCTGCCTGACCGCGTGCTGCCCGATGCAGCGGCGAAATGGCTGGCGATCGTCGACGAGGTTCGCGAGCTGCAGCGGCAAAGACGGCCGGTGCTGGTCGGGACGCGGTCGATCGACAAATCGGAAGAGCTGTCGCGGCGACTGACCGAAGCCGGGGTGGCACATCGCGTGCTGCATGCCCGCAATCTCGCCGCTGAGGCCGAAATCGTCGCACAAGCCGGTCGAGAGGGGCGTGTGACGGTGGCCACGAACATGGCGGGCCGCGGCACCGATATCGAACTTGGCCCGGGGGTTGCCAACCTCGGGGGGATGCACGTCGTCTGCTCTGAGCTGCACGACGCGGCCCGCATCGACCGACAGTTGATCGGCCGCTCAGGCCGCCAGGGAGACCCCGGCAGTTATCGCCAGTTTTTGTCGCTCGACGACGAGATTCTCACGAACGGTTTGGGGGCCGAGCGTGCCGCCAGGCTTCATCGAACCCGAGCGGCGTCGGGTCGACCCCTCGACGAATTGACGAATTGGTTTTATCTCGCCCAGCGGCGCGTCGAACGGCGGCACCGTTCCGACCGACAACTGCTGATGCATCAGGCCGCACGGCGGCGGCTGCTCCACGAGCGCATGGGCCAGGATCCCTGGCTCGATGCCGAATCGTAAGGAAAAGCGGAAAGCGGAAAGCGGAAAGCCGACGCTCATTCGACATTCGGCTTTCCGCTTTCGGTTTTCGGCTTTTCTTCCGACGACAGTCCTTCCAGCCGGTCGACAAACTCGATCGACATCCCCGCCGCCAGCCGCGGTTCGCGATGGAACGCGGCGCCGCGCGACTTCTCGGGACGCAACGGCCAGTGTAGGTGCTGTTCGTAGACCTCCCAGTCGGAAACGTCGGCGGGCTTCAGGATTCGCAGCCAGTGAACGCCGAAGGCGACGTGTTGAATCTCGTCGCGGTGAATGGCCCGCATGATGCCGGCGCCACGCAGGTCGCCGACCCGTTCGAAGATCGCCTCGAATTCGAGCGTGTGGTCGAGATTGCGTCCTTCGAACGTGAGGGGCAATCCGGCGAGGTAATCGAGCAGCGACTGGAATTCTTGCGCCTTGTTCCAGAAGTAACCGTTGACCGGCAGCGCGCCGAAGTTCGATCCGAGTTCCAAAAGCCGATCGACGTGCAGCCGCGTGTGCCGCTGCTCGTCGGCCATTATCCTTACCAGCCCGCGGCGAAACTCGGCGGGGGCCTGCGGAAACGCGACCAGCACGAACGCCATGACCTCCAGCGCCTGGAGTTCGTGATTGGCCATGATGTGGTGCGCGACGGCCCGCCGGTGCGGGTCGCCGAACGTGTCGGGGTGCGGCATCGGCGGCGTCTGTCGACGCCCGCAAAACTGCAATTCGCGCAAGCGCGCGGGCAACGCAGGGCGTTCGGGTAAGCCCGGCGCGTCGTCGGTCAGTTCAGTTCCGGGCGGCGCGAGCTTCGCCGCGAGCGATGGCGAATCGAGAACCTGCCGGGCGAATTCGCGAAGTTCCATGACGAGCGACGATCGAGTGACGAAACACAGGCGGACTGCAACGACGGAAACAGGGGGCTGACGCCCCCCGCTCGCCTACGACGATCGGCGATCGATCGGCCTATGCCGAGAGTTCCTGTCGAACTTTCTCGAGCAGTTTTTTCGTGGCGATGATCCCTTCCGACTCGCTGTGTTTGCTCCCTTCGTATTCGATGCCGACCCAGCCGCGGTAGCCGGCGGCGACGACGATTTTCATCATCTTCAGGTAGTCGGTATGAATCTCTTCGCCCTGTTCATTGAAATCGTGCGACTTGGCGCTGACCGCCTTGGCAAACGGCATCAACTCGGTGACTCCCTTATAGCGATCGTATTCCTTACCGTCGCCGAGATTGAAATTCCCGAAGTCCGGCAGCGTCCCGCAGCGCTTGTGGTCGACTTTCTTGATGACTGTCGAGAGCCATTCGCCGTTGGACGACAACCCGCCGTGATTCTCGACGATCACGTTCATGCCGTGCTGGTCGCCGTATTCGGTGAGTGCCCGCAGTCCGTCGGCGGCGCGGTACACCTGATCGTCATACGAGCCCGAACTGGCGGCGTTGACGCGAATCGAGTGGCATCCCAAGAACTTGGCCGCATCCACCCATTGGTGATGATTCTCGACCGCCTGCGAGCGCTTCTTCAAATCGGCATCGCCCAGATGGCCTTCGCCGTCGATCATGATCAACAGCGTCTTGACCCCCACGTCGGCGGCGCGCTTCTTCAATTCGGCAAGGTACTTTTGATCTTTGGCTTTGTCCTTGAAGAACTGATTGACGTACTCGACCGCCTCGATGCCGTAGTCGGCTTTGGCTGTCTTGGCGAAGTCGAGGTTGTCGAGTTTACCGCCGAACAGACTCTTGTTGAGCGACCACTCGGCCAGCGAAATCTGAAACAGCGGCTTCTTCTCGTCGGCGCCCAGAGTCGTCCCGACCAGACCGACCACACTGCATGCCGCGGCAACCAGGGTGGAATGCTTGAGAAACTCGCGGCGGTCGATCGGCTGCGGCATGGTGAAAGTCCTTAAATCTTGAAATGACAGAGGGCGATCGGGAGAAGTGCAGGCCGGCAGAGGCCCGAGTATAGTCCGTCGGACGACGGCAAACAATTACGGGGCCGACTGCTCTTGGCCGAAATCACCCTTCTGGCGTATTCTCCCGCCGTGGCGAGAGTTTAAGGGTTCAAAAGTTAAAGTGATCAAAAGTCGAGAAGGCGCCTCAGCCATCCACTATCCACCATCTACCATCCACGATCCACAATCCCGCGCAGCGCTGCCGCGCGTCACCGTCATCATCCCCACCTACAACCGCTCGCGGTTTGTATGCGAGGCGATTGATAGCGTTCTTGCGCAAAACTACGCCAACCTCGAACTGCTGGTCATCGACGACGGTTCGACCGATAACACCGCGCAGGTTGTCAGTGCGTATGGACCGGCTGTCCGGTATCTGCGGCAGGCAAATGCCGGTGCGGCCGCCGCCCGCAATCGGGGAATCGAACTCGCAACCGGCACTCTGGTGGCATTTCTCGATTCGGACGATCTGTTTCTGGACGGCAAGCTCGCCCGGCAGGTGCAGGTGTTCGCCCGGCAGCCCGAGACGGTCTTTGCATATTCCTGGTTCTCGATTCTCGACGAAGCGGGCCGCACACGACTGGGGCGTCGCTGTCGGCTGACGGGGTGCGTGGCCGAGCAACTTCTGGCGCAGTGCATGCAAGGTCCGCTGGCAACACCAACGATCATGGTACGCCGCGACGCGCTGCGTTCCGTTGGCGGCTTCGATGAGACGATGCACCTGTCCGAAGATATCGACCTGTGGTGCCGCCTGGCCCGGCTGGGCCCGATCGCCCTCATTCCTGAAGTGCTCGTTGAGGTCCGCCGGCATGGCGGCAATTTGTCGCGCGGTCCCGGCCGGCGGCGGTATCTTGCGGCGGCGCTTCGCATTCTCAATAAGGCCTTCGCCGCTGACTCCGGCCTGGGCGCCTCGCTGCGGCTCAAGCTATATGCCAAGGCGCATCTCTGGTCATGGATGGTACGGCTTGCCGGGATGTTGCCGCGCGGCGCCTCGTTCCGGCTGCGGTCATTGTGGACGAATCCGGTCGCGACGTTGAGACAATGGTTGTCGAGGAAGTCGACCAACGATCGCGGTGGATCGACTGCACCAGGAAACACGTCACGTCGCGCGGCTTGATGAGTCGGCCGCCGCGTGCGAGGGCAAGTCGTATGCGAGTACCCGCAATTGAACGGTAAAGTCCCAAGACTCTTCACGCGGAGCGATGAAGACTACTTTAATGTGGTCATCATCACTCCGTGTGATGAGTCCCGCGAAGTTGCAATTTGATCGCGGGTACTCGCATAAACTACGCCAATTGGTCCCTTGCGACTGCCGTCCATCCAAGAGCTTGGCTCTTTGCGATTACCCGATTCGGTTGCCGCGGGTGTTCGCACTCTTCACGCGGAGCGATGAAGACTCAGACCTCCTGATCTAGGGTTGTGAGTTTCTAGCGTTGGGAGTGAGCGAAGTGGCTTGATTCGTAGGGCATTCGTGGTCTCGCGGATGGAGAAGGGGAATTCAGTCCTGCGGAAAGAAAAATGGTACCTTCAACCTCTGCTTTA
>SIAF01000471.1 GCA_009691905.1 Planctomycetaceae bacterium
GGATCATTCCGATTCCGCCCGAGGGGCTGCCGCTCAGCGATGCGGTTGAAAGCGCGCTTCGCCCGGGAATCATCACCCCCTCGCCCGGAGCGACTTACGGGGTTGCCCCCGTTTCCGAGCCTGTGAGCAAAGTGGCCGAGTCCAACAAGACGATCGTCGAGTCGATGCTGCAAATTGATGACTTGACCGGCGACGAAGAACAGGATGAGGCGCAACTCGAGAAAACGGCCGAAGAGATTGTCGCGAAGATCAAACTGCCGCCAGCGACCGACAAATCCGCAATGGACAAACTCACTAAGGACATTTTCGAGGCACTGAAGGCGGCAAAAAATGACGGTGCGTTTCCCGATGCAATTTCAAGTAACGTCGAGGCGAATGAGGCGATCCACGCCCGCAAAGTGAAACTCGTGGAAGAGATTCAGGCGGCAATCTCGGCAATCCCCAACGTCCCTGTTCCCGCGGCGCCCCCAGTGGTGACGCCTTCGGTGCATGCGTCGATTGTCGATCAGTTGGCCGTCGTCCTTTCGCGAGTCGGGGGCCGCCGGATCGTGATCCCGCTGCAAATGGTCAGGTCGAGTTTCCCCGGCGACATCCGCCTTGTCGATGGCGACCGGATCGACATCATGAAGTTCGACCAGACAGCCGCCGCCCAGCCGCCGAATGCCGGCGCGACCGCCACCGTCGCAGTCACGAGTTGGAGCGCGAATCAGGGATTAATTGTACCCCTCGGTGGGAAGACGCTGCCGAGCGTGCAGCAGTTGGTCGACGAGCTCGAGCGCCAACCTTCCGATGTCGTGATTCTCCGCCGCTCGGGTCTGGCCGGGGTCGAGGAGTACCTGTTGGCGCCATCCGACGCCCGGCGCCTCTCGGAAGTCTATCTTCAGGATAGCGATCTCGTGCATTTCGACGTTCTGGCCATGACGCCGTTGATTCGCGACAGCCAGGCGCAACTGGGCAACCTCGTCAAACCGCCGCAGGGTCCCTGTGCATCGTCGCCGAACGGGTTTCTGGGGCTGAAGGGTCTCGACCGGCAGTTCAAGACGTTCACGGGATTGAGCGCGGCCGATTCCGCGGGGCAGACGCAGCGCGGCTTGCAGAGCCTGGGCAGCCTGGTCTCAAGCGGCACACCTTGAATGGCGCGATCCGCGCCGAATTAGCATCCCGCGCACGCCGAGACCGGCCGACGACGCCTTCGAGAGTGTTGCTGCCGGGCGCGGGTGATTAGAATGCGGTCGAGAATTGTCGACGAACCCGCACTCCATTTTCGCTCGGAGGAACGACTGATGACACGTCGCTTTACGGCAGCCCTGTTGGCAACAGCTCTGATTCTCGGGGCGTTTGTGATGACGCAGCCGTCGCGGGCCCAGGGACCGGCCTCGAAGGGGTTCTTCTCGTCGCTCAAGGTTGGGCAGATGGTCTTGATTGCACCGGTCTACCAGGACCAGGCCGAGACGATGACCATGCCCCTGTTGTCCATCCGCACTTATGACGATCCCGGAGCGTGGAAGCCGTATTTGAAACACAAGATCGTCGAGATCACCGACAGCTACCTGACGGCACAGATGGCCGATTCGCCCAATCCCGGCGAAATCACCGATATGCGCATCCCTGCGCACAGCGTGATGGCCTTGTACCACGTGAAAAAGGGGGGCAAGAAACCGGGCGTCAAGTAAGCCGTTCGATCAATCGAACGGATCGCGATCGTCGAGTTCGATTCGAGGCCGTGACGGGCGTTCGTCGCGCGAGGGAGTGTTGCGCGACGGCGGGGTGGGCGCAGCGTCACCGCTCGTGCGTCCGACGGTCAGTGCTCCCCGGGGGACCGGGGCGAACCGCAGTTTGCCCGGTTGAGCATCCCCTGAAAGGGCAGGCTCTGAGTGTCGGTCGGGCCGCGCCGGCAACGCGTTGCGGTCGAGGTTCTTTCCAGAAATCGAGGGGAGCGTCGGGTCGGCACCCGGCAGCCGTTGTCCCTTTCCCGCTTCGGGAATGACGAGCGTCATGCCGTCCCGAAGGTCGTTGGGGTTGCGAAGCACGTTGCGATTGGCTTCATAGATTTCATGAAAGCGTGAGCTGGACCCCAGGTACCGGCTCGCCAGGCTACTCAACGTGTCGCCGTCGTGGACGACGTGCGTGCGCTGGCTGCCGGACGACGCGGTGTGGTGTTCGACTCGCGACGGCGAACCGGGTTTGGTCGAGCCGGGGCCTTCGACCTGCCAGTCGCGGTTATGCGCCGGGGCCGGCTGAGGGACGTGGGTGCGATTGTGCGCGACGCTGACGCCACCGGGGTGCTCGGCAATCGGGTCCGGAGCGGCCGGAGGTTTCCCGTTCAGAAACGCGCGGTGTTCGGCCGTATCGTCTTTCGCCAGGAAGCCGGGCAACTGGTAGGCGTCGGGTTTAGCCTTGGGACGCGGCGAGGCGACATCGACGGCCGGCGCAGCCGGGGCGTCGACGAATTCGCTCAGCCCGTTGATATACGGGGCCTTCGGCTTTTCAGAAATTTCCCGGTCGAGCTCGTCGGCACCCGGCAGCGGCGGCGGGGGAACGTCATGCACCGCCGGATCGCGACGGAAGAACAACGCCGCAACAATTCCCACGACCGCAATTCCCACAGCCAACCCCAGTATCATGTCGCGTGGCATGGCCAGCCTCCTGACGATCAACACCAGAATACGTTGTCTACATCGAAACCATAACCGACAGATCGACGGGTGCAGTCAGAATCGGCGTCGGCCGCCGGCGCAGGGCCGCTTGCCGCGACCGTGCAGTCCGATTGTGCCGGCGGTGCCGCTTGCAACACGTGTGCGGCGGCGGAAGCGCTTATTCGCCCTAATCTCTGGCCCGGGCCTTGGCCGGGATGATTCCTGTAGGGTGGGACCAGCTCGCACAGCGAGCGCAGGCCCACCATTCGGGTCGCACCGCATCGGAGCGCGAATGGTGGGCCTGCGCAAGCCACTCCATGACGACACCACGCGCTGTTTGATTCGAAAATGTTTTGGGAAAGTGAAAGCCCATAGTAATTCTTGGCTTGCTGGTCCCACCCTACATCTGCGTGAATGATCCGGGTTAGGTGGTGTCGTTACCCTGAACCGGCAAGATCCAGCAACGTGCCGAAGCGCTCGAGCACGCGAATTTTGAGCGGAGCGAACTCGGGCTGATCGAGCCTGCCGCTGCGAACCAGGTCGAACGCCAGTTCGCGTGCGGTTTCGAGTTCGGCCTGGTCGCGAACGAGATCGGCGACTTGCAGCGGCAGGTCGCCGTGCTGCCGGGTTCCCAGTACATCGCCGGGGCCGCGCAAACGAAAGTCGGCTTCGGCGACTTCGAACCCGCCGGCGTGCTGCTCAAGCGTCAGCAGCCGCTGCTGCGCGTCGGGTTCGATTGTTTCCGAAAACAGAAAGCAATACCCCTGAAATGTGCCGCGGCCGATGCGGCCACGCAGTTGATGCAATTGCGACAGTCCGAAGCTCTCGGCACGCTGCACGATCATCAGGGTCGCATTCGGAATATCGACTCCGACTTCGACGATCGTTGTCGCCACGAGCACCTGCGTCCGTCCCGATCGGAACTCGTCCATCGCCCGCTCTTTGTTGTCGCTTTCCAGTTGTCCATGCAGCAGCCCGAGGCGAA
This sequence comes from Planctomycetaceae bacterium, assembly GCA_009691905.1. Taxonomy (GTDB): domain Bacteria; phylum Planctomycetota; class Planctomycetia; order Planctomycetales; family Planctomycetaceae; genus SIAF01. Next base: position 3,622 of record SIAF01000471.1, read on the forward strand.
ACCCCTCCAGTTCAGTCGCCGCAAGTTGGCGAAAGACCGCTTCGGCGCTGGCCCCATCAGGTTCGCTCCCCCCCTGCGTCAGTTGCTGCGGCTGCTGCTCGGCGATGCGCGGGCAGACCACAAACGCCTGTCGTCCCGATTGCAGTTTTTTGCGAATGAACTCCCACGCCTTGACGCGGGCGGGGCCGGGGGGAACGCGGCTCGTCACAACGCTCTGGCGTCCCGGCGGCAAATCGGCGATGGCCGTCAGGTCGAGGTCGCCGAACTGTGTCAGGCACAAACTGCGCGGGATGGGGGTCGCGGTCATGACCAGGAGGTGCGGGACGGATCCGTCGCCGGCGGAGAACCGGGCCCGCTGCATCACGCCGAATTTGTGCTGTTCGTCGATCACGACCAGCCCGAGTTTGCCGAACACCACGTCGCTTTGGATCAGGGCCTGCGTCCCGATCACCAGTTGCACTGCGCCCGAACTTATACGGGCCAACGCATCGCGGCGCTCGGCCGCGGTCAGTTGGCCGGTCAACAGCAGCCGCTCGACCCGGCTTTGCGCCAGCATCCGATCGATCGTCTGCCAATGTTGGCGGGCCAGAATCTCGGTGGGGGCCATAATCGCCCCCTGCCAGCCGGCGGCAATGGCTACCAGCAGACCGTACACGGCGACCACTGTCTTTCCAGCCCCGACGTCGGCCTGCAACAATCGCTGCATCGCCTGCCCTGAGTCGAGATCGCGCGCCAGGTCGCGAACCGCCCGGTTTTGTCCTTTGGTGAATTCGAACGGAAACAATCGCCTGATCCGGGCGTCGATTTTGGCCGTCGTCGGGAATCGCGGTGCCGCTCCCTGCGACTGCCAGCTTCGGCGACGCAGGGCCAGGCCGAGTTGGAACTCCAGCAGATCCTGCAGAATCAACCGACTTCTTCCGGCGGCGTAGTCGGCGGCGCTGGCCGGCAGATGCACGCTGCGGAGCGCCTCGGGAATCGTCGGCAACTTCGCGGTCGTGCGAAGCGCTTCGGGCAGAAGTTCCGGCACCAGCCCGGCATAGTCGTCCACCGCTTGCCGCATCAGCCGCCGCATCTCGTGCATCCGCAGCCCCTCGGTCAATCCGTACCGGGGGAGCACGCCGCCATGGGCTTCGGTGTCGTCGGCATCCAGCCATTGAATGCGGGGGTGCGACATTTCCCAGCGCCCGCCGCGGCGGCCCGGCTTACCCGAGAACAACACCATCTCGCCGTGCCGAAATCTCTGATTGACCCACGTCCGGTTGAACCAGATCCCGCGCACGTACTCGCCGTCGCAGTCGATCAGAACCGCCGACAGGGTCTTGCCCCCCGAAAGCTGCCGCCCGTCGACGTCGACCACCCGTCCCCGAACGGTTTGCAACTCGTCGTTTTTCAGGTCGCGAACGTCGGCCACATGCGTCAGGTCGAGAATATCCCGCGGCAAATGCCAGAGCAGGTCGACGAGGGTCGTGATCCCCAGCTTGCCAAGCAACTCGGCTCGCTGCGGACCGACGCCGCGAACGAATTGGACCGGCGTGTCGAGGGTCGGCTGAGACATACAGACAATGATGGCCGACTTGCGCCCAAAAAAAAAGAGCCTCGTCACCAGAATTCGTGGGTGAATTTTGGAGTGGGGAGGTCGGATAGGGTGTGATACAGGGCGATTTTTGCGATTTCCGGGGAACGAAAGCCATACGCTTTTCTCAGGGTCAGTTTTGCCTTGTTGTTGAAGCCTTCTACGGT
>SIAF01000021.1 GCA_009691905.1 Planctomycetaceae bacterium
AAGCAGAGGTTGAAGGTACCATTTTTCTTTCCGCAGGACTGAATTCCCCTTCTCCATCCGCGAGACCACGAATGCCCTACGAATCAAGCCACTTCGCTCACTCCCAACGCTAGAAACTCACAACCCTAGATCAGGAGGTCTGAGCCTGTATTCAGTGTACGAATCGCTGTTTTATAGTGTACAGATTGGACTTCTCGGACAGCCTCTCAGTCGCCCGATCGCAGTTCGCGGCGGCGCATGAGAACGAAAACGGCCCGAGGGATCGTACGATCTCTCGGGCCGTGCTGTGCTTGTTCACCGCATATCGGGCGACGACGCGCGAAACGTCAGTCTGACTTTTCACCCGCGGCCGGCTCGCCCGTTTCGGGGCTGGCGCCGACGGCCACCGGCTCGGGAGCCGCCGGAGCGGCTACCGCGTCGAACGACAGATGCTTCTGGTCACCCGTTTCGACGACAGTTACGGTGATAATCGATTTCCCTTCGAAATTGCCTTTGAGCAACTCTTCAGAGAGCGGGTCTTCAACGTAATTCTCGATGGCCCTCCGCAGGGGGCGGGCGCCGAAGTCGAGATCCGATCCTTTGCTGATGATGAAGTCTTTGGACTCGTCGGTCAGAATCAGTTTCAAGCTGCGCTCCCACAGGCGTTCGCGAACTTTGCCCAGCTCGATGTCGATGATCCGCTTCAAATCTTCCTTGGTCAGGTGTCGGAAGACGATCACGTCATCGACGCGCCCGAGAAACTCGGGTTTGAATTCGCGGTCGATCTCGTGCATCAGGCGCTCCTTCATCTTGGCGTAGCTCGTGTCTTCGTCCTTCTTGCCGAAGCCGAACGAGTCGCCGGCATGAATGGCCGCAGCCCCCACATTCGTGGTCATGATGATCACGGCATTCTTGAAATCGACCTTGCGACCGAAGCTATCGGTCAAATGGCCTTCTTCCATGATCTGCAGCAGCATGTTGAACACGTCGGGATGCGCCTTCTCGATTTCGTCGAGCAGCACGACGGCGTACGGGCGGCGGCGAATTTTCTCGGTGAGCTGGCCCCCTTCTTCATAACCGACGTAGCCCGGGGGCGCGCCGATCAGGCGGCTGACGTTGTGCTTCTCCATGTACTCGCTCATGTCGATCTGGATCAGCGCGTCTTCGTCGCCGAACATGAACCCCGCCAGCGACTTGGCCAGCAGCGTCTTGCCGACTCCGGTCGGACCGGCGAAAATGAAGACCCCCGTGGGCCGCTTGGGGTTTTTCAGGCCGCTGCGGCTGCGGCGGACCGCCTTGGCGATCGACTTGATCGCCTCGGTTTGACTGATGACCTTCTTCTGGAGTTCATTCTCCATTTCGAGCAACCGCACCGCGTCGGCCTTCGAGAGCCGCGTCAGCGGGATCCCGGTCATTTTCGAGACGACCTCGGCAACGACCTCGTCGTCGACCAGGCCGTCTGATTCCTGCGCCTTCTCGCGCCAGTCGCGAGAGAGGCTGTCTTTCTCTTTTTTCTTCTTATCGGCCTTGTCGCGGAGCGACGCCGCCTTTTCGAAATCCTGATTCGCGACCGCCTCTTCTTTCGCCTGATTGAGGCGTTCGATTTCCTCTTCGATGTCTTTGAGGTCGGGCGGGCGAACCATCGACTTCAGCCGAATCCGGGCGCCGGCCTCGTCGATCACATCGATGGCCTTATCGGGCAGGCAGCGGCCGGTGATGTACCGGGTCGACAACTCGACGGCCGCCTTAAGGGCTTCGTCGGTGATGCGGACGCGATGGTGGGCCTCGTAGCGGTCGCGCAAGCCTTTGAGAATCTCAACCGTCTCGTCAGGACTGGGAGGCTCGACCAGCACCGTTTGAAACCGTCGCTCGAGCGCACCGTCTTTCTCGATGTACTTGCGATACTCGTCGAGCGTCGTCGCGCCGATGCACTGCAACTCGCCCCGCGACAGCGCGGGCTTCAGAACATTCGAAGCATCGATGGCCCCCTCGGCGCCGCCGGCCCCGACCAGGGTGTGCAATTCGTCGATGAACAGAATCGTATTTTTGGCGCGGCGGACTTCGTTCATGACCGCCTTGATCCGCTCTTCGAACTGACCGCGATACTTCGTGCCGGCGACCATCATCGCCAGATCGAGGACGACGATTCGCTTGTCGCGCAGCAATTCAGGGACGTTATTCTCGACGACCATCTGCGCGAAGCCCTCGACGATCGCCGTCTTGCCCACGCCGGCCTCGCCCAGCAGAACCGGGTTGTTTTTCTGTCGCCGGCTCAATATCTGAATCACGCGCTCGATTTCATCCTGTCGGCCGATCACCGGATCGAGCTTGCCCTGGCGCGCCAGTTCGGTCAGATCCCGACCGAAACTGTCCAATGCGGGGGTTTTGCTCTTGCCGCCTTTGGTGCTGCCGCTCGAGACCGCGCGTTCGCCCCCTTCCGAGGCCTCCATCCCGTGACCCAGCAGGTTCAACACCTCTTCCCGCACATCCTCGAGTTTCAGCCCCAGGTTCATCAAAACCTGTGCGGCCACCCCTTCCTGTTCACGCAAGAGCCCCAGTAGGATATGCTCGGTGCCCACGTAATTGTGGTTGAGGTTGCGGGCCTCTTCCATCGAGTATTCGATGACTTTCTTCGCTCGCGGCGTTTGCGGAAGTTTGCCCATCGTGACCATGTCAGGCCCCGATTGGACGATTTTCTCGACCTCCTGACGAATCTTACGCAGATCGACGTCGAGGTTTTTGAGAACGTTGGCGGCAACTCCCGAACCCTCTTTCACCAATCCCAGCAGGATGTGTTCGGTGCCGATGTATTCGTGATTGAAGCGCTGGGCCTCCTGGTTGGCCAACTGCATCACTTTGCGGGCCCGATCGGTAAAGCGCTCGTACATGGAAAAATCTCCTGTGACCTGTTCGCCGATCCCCGCGCGCCGCCGCACGAACGTCTTGCGGCAAATCGCAACACAGCAACCGGCTTAATTTCAACGCGTCACTCAAGCACCCCGAGGCTGTCAATCGCCCCGAGACTCATCGAAACCTGGAATTACTTCTCAGCAATCGCCGTGCCAGTCAATGCCGACTCGCCTCGACCGCGAAAGATGTAGAACCCTACGTCACGATTCGCATAATGAATCCGTTGCGCGAGCCACATCTCGCCGCTTTTTGTCGCGGAAAGTGACGAGATGCTTCGGGTGCGAAGCGATCGGTATGTGGTCGTTCGATCTTCGGCTGCCTTGCCGAGCGTGGCTGCCGTTTTGGCAGTGCCGTTGCAGGCGTCTTGATCTCCTGGCACCTGTCACGACCCTCAGGGGATTCTAGTTCGCCAGGAGAATTGAGACAAGTTTGGCGGCCAGCACCGCTTTGGCTGCCCTGAGGTGCAGCGCGCGCCCCCCGGCACCAAGTAACGCGGCACCACGTCCCCCGGCACCGCGCCGAAAGCCCGCTGGGAGTCATTCCTGGTTCTCGGACTCGAAACAGGTTGTTCGCAGGATCTCGCGCTGCCATCCGGGTTCATGGATGGGCCAGCCCTGAACCACCCGCCCGATCGTTTCGAATCGTTGCGAACGGCCGAAGCGCCTGACGTCCAGCCAGCAGGCCTGCTCGAATCGGTCCAGCGGCTCCGAGCGGCCCGTCAGGTTGCCCTGCCGTCGGGTCTGCCGCCCCTGGTCGAACACCGTGATCACCGTCGGCAATGGCAGATCGAGCAGTCGAAAGGCGATCAGTTCATGACTGGCCGTGGTGTACCGGTGTTTGAGAATCAACAGGTCGCCGCCAGCCTCGTCGGCATCCGCGGTAAACCAGTTGGTAGGCAATAACAATCGAGCGGCGGCCAGATTTGCCGTTTGTTCGCGGGTTCGCGGATCGATCTCGGTCGGTTCGGCGCCAAAGTCGCAAACGATTTCATGGGCGAGAATCTCGCCCATTTCGTGAGCGACCGTCCACTGCGTTCGCTCCATCCGCTCGTCGGGACGAATGAAGATCGACGTTCGCCCGGCAAGACGCGCGGTTCGCCCGCGCGGTTGCTGGCTGGCATCGAAGACCACCGAAATCCCCATCGACCGGGCCAACTGAATGACATCCACCGGAGGAGCCTCGATCGACGCCTTTCGCAGCACCCTGGCCACCGCAACATCAAGCGGCTCAGCCAGTGCCGCGACGGCTGGAGAATTTGGCATCGTTCAGCCCCTCATGATGAATCGTGATATAGTATACGTTTATATACTATATCATCGGGAATCGCTCGATTCAATCATAGAAACACAGGCACTTCCAACCCGCGTCAGACAGTCACCGATCGCAGCGTCGGGCACGGATTCCCGCGTCATTGAGCAAAACCGCCCCGGCGGGCAGCCCGACCTCAATTTCCGGTGCACAACTTTCCGAATTTGCCGCGCTGCACGCTTCCGATCAATCCCTGGCGCAGGCCGTCCGATGCAACAAGAGCCGTTGTGCATCAACAGGCGGCGGCACGATTGCAGCCGCGTTGCCCATCCAGACGAAAGGACTTGTCAGCTATGCAGCCGGCACCGGTCGCAGAGCCTCAGGCTCCGGAGAACGCGATCACGAACTTTCCGGCGCCCCGCGCTCGCATCCTGCTGTTCGCGCTGGTTGCGCTTGCGGCGGGAATCGGTTCAGCCCACTGGCTGGAATCATCGCGGTTCGAATCGTTTCAGGGATACCTTCAGGCCAGGGTCCACTCGGTCGTTTCCGACCGCGATGCCCGCGTGGCGCGGATTCTGGTTTCGGCCGGCGACCTCGTTGCGCCCGGTCAACCGATCGTGATCCTTGAAGATCAGCAACTCGAGCAGCGGCTGATGGCTCGCCGACAGGAAATTCAAGATCTGGAGATCGAGCTCTCGCGAACCGAAGCGGCGCTCGAAGTCGAACTCGACATCCAGCGACGCGACATTCTGGATCGCGTTTTCGAGACACGCTGGCGTTCGGCCCAGGCCTTGCGTCAGCACACGCTGATTCCGCAGGACCCGCAGCTTTCCAGTCACCTGGTCAACCGTTCTGGAAACGGTTTTCCGCCGTTGATGCGGTCAATCGACGAATTGTCGCCGCTGCTCGGCTCGCCAATCATCGCGGCATCGGCGCAGCAGCTGGCCGCCGGTCCGCCCGAAGAACTGTATCGCGGGCTGTTGGCCGAACTGGACTTGTGTGCCGAACATATTGCCGAACTGGAGAAAATGAGCCGCGAACTGCCCGGAAAGATCAAGCGTTCGATGGGGGTCGACCTGGCGGAAGCCCGGTTGGCGCATGCCCGAGCGGCGCTGCAAGCCCTTGAGAGCGAACGCGGCGAGCTGACGATTGTGGCCGAAGCGCATGGGCTGGTGGGCGTGTTCCTGAAGCAGGTCGGAGATCATGTCGCCCCACGGGAGCCGATCGTCCAGCTCCTCGACGAAGAGCTGCCCTACGTCGTGCTGCAATTCCCTTCGCCGCGGATCGCCGATTTTGCACCGGGAAACATCGTGGAACTGCGTTTCCCTGGAGGCGCCGCAGGAAAGGGTCGAATCGAAGATATCCCGCCGCAGACGACTGTTTTGGCGGACGAAACCGGAAGACAGCCGGAGACGACAATTACCGCCCAGGTCGAGCCGGTCGGCGCGTTGTGGCCCAGGCTGCCGTTTGGTTCGGTCGTCGAGGTCCGCCGCAAACGCTGAGAGCGCCGGCGGAACAAGAGCGACGGCCCATTTCGGACCCGGCCCAAACACCGGTTTTTCTCGGTGTTTTTTGAAATTCGGCCTTCGATTTCGCGGGATTTCTCGAAGATACCGCTCGTTTGAAGAGCGGTACCTTCGAGAAATCGGCCGGGATTTGACACAACTCACCGAAGATACCGCTCCCCCGGCGCGCAACCCCCTAACTGAATTTCAGTCAGTTCGGAACGGGATTTGATCGGTTCGCTGGGCAAGAGCATGGCGGGCTCGCGTACTGGGAGAAATAAGCGCGGGTTGCATTATCGACGTTGGTGGGGCCAAAGAAAGTAGTCTTCATCACTCCGTGTGAAGAGTGCCAACGCCCGCGAGTACCGTGCGGGTCATCGCAAAAAGGGTATTTAAACCATCTGATGGCACCCGCATTCGCCGGGGCCTCAGCGGCATGATCCTGGCGAGTACCCCTGATCAAATCGCAGCGTCCCGAGACTCATCACGCAAACGATGAAGACGACATTGGGCAAGTGCCGCGGCCTACAGCGGCTTCACGGCGAAAACAGTCTTGGAGCAGGGCTCACAGCCCCCGCCCGGCGCTTCGAACGAGTGACGCAGGTCGCAACGTGAATCGAAGCAGGTTCTATTTTACCAGATGGCGCAGCGCGGGAGGAAGTACGGTTTTCCAGATTTTGCGAGGGGCCACGGATTAGGGGCTAGGGGCCAGGGAAAAAACTCGCGCCTTGTCGCTAGCCCCTAACCCCTCGTCCCTCGGGCGGTAGTTGTACAGTTTGATCTCGACAGAATGTCTGAGACGGCGACGTAAGTGGGAATTGTCGCTCATGGGCGACAAACGCTGGTCCCCGCATGGCTCCGCGATGGGTCGCCATAAATGTACAAGTCAATATCGCTCGGCATGAACCGACCGCCATACCGTCGAATCAGGTGCGTGTGGAAAGGCACAGACGTTGGGGTTGGGCCAATTCCGAGCGAAGCCGTGAAGCCTATCGGCCAGTAGATCGCCTGAATAAGAGTTCGGCCAGTGCTGAATCGAGCGAGCAGCCAGCACGCTGGCCCGAAGCTCGCTATGTATAGCAGCGGCAGCGCACATATCGCCACAACGATCCAGAATCCGGCGGTGGGCTTGCGGGGGGTGGGCATGGGGTGAGTTTACCCCGCTGACGGAATGATGTGAATCGCGAATCTGAGCGGACCGGTCGTCTCTGCAAGTCCGATTTCCCGCCTCCCGCCCTCCGCGTTACAATCGGGGCATGAGCGAGTCAGAGCGAAAACGCCGCGGGCCGATCGGATGGCTGGTTGAGCGAGTCAATTTCATCAAGTCCGATCCAATTCTGATTATCCCGCTGGTCCTAGCCTTGTTGCTCGCCTTCCATTGCCGGTACGTGATTCTCTCGCAATTCGAATTCTGACTTTACGTCAATTCGGCACGCTGGTCCGAAAGTGCGATCGGAAACAAAAAGGGACCAGTACCCCTCGGGCAAACCCCTGTAAACGCCCCGATCGTTCTGCTACGTTGGCGGCATGCCCTCCCCCGCGCCGCAAATTTTTCGCGTATCACCCGACCAGGTGAATTGCACAATCGGGGCGGCGTTGCGCGAATGGTTGCCGGGCAAGTCCTGGTCCGACGTGAAACGGCTCCTCAATAGCCGTCATGTCTCAGTCAGCGGGAACCTGTGTCTCGACGAGGGGCGCCGCCTCAAACTCGACGAGGTGGTCAAATTGCTGCCGCATCCGGCGGCCAGCCCCCCCAAAGAAGTCGACGTTCGGATCAGATATCTCGATCCGCATCTGGTGATCGTTGAAAAACCAGCGGGAATGACGACGTTGCGGCATCCCGAAGAGCGAAACTGGCCGAAGCGCCGCAAGCAGTTGCAGCCGACTCTGGACGAACTTCTGCCGAAGATCATCGCCAGGCGGGAAGTGGGTGGGCAGCGAGCCAAAGGGCGAGCGGCGACTGAGCACCGCGGTCGAAAGCCGCCACCGGCGCCCCGTTCGAAGGGGATCCCGCGCCGGCTGCGCGCCGTGCATCGTATCGATCGGGAAACCAGCGGGTTGATGGTCTTCGCACGGACGGTCGATGCCGAACGCGTCCTGGGTGAACAATTTCGGGCGCACAGCCTGCAGCGAGTGTATCTGGCCGTGGCGCTGGGTCATGTCCAGGAGCAGACGATCGAGTCGTGGCTCGTCCCCGACCGCGGGGACGGACGACGCGGCAGTACCCCCCATCACAAACTGGGGAAACAGGCCGTGACCCACGTGAAGCCGCTCGAACGGCTTCCCGGATTTACGGTGCTCGAATGCCGGCTCGAAACCGGCCGGACTCACCAGATTCGCATCCATTTGTCGGAGTTGGGCCACCCCCTGTGCGGCGATAAGGTGTATCGCGGACCGTTTCCCGGCAAACCGATCGCCGACGACAGCGGCGCCTCGCGGGTCGCCCTGCATGCCGCCCAACTGGGATTCGACCATCCGATTACCGGCCTGCCTGTGCAATTCTCGATGCCCCTTCCCGCAGATCTGGCCGCTTTGATCGAACGCCTGCGGACCAGGCATCGACGCCGGGATTCCAGCGGAACTTCCCGAATCCCTCGGGAACCTGTGTAGCCCTTGGATCGAGCCGCCGATTCTGGTATTGTGCCGAATTCCGGTATTTGTCCGTCGCCGATCTGGGCGGCGCGGCACGACCCGCAGTCGTCGCAAAGACTTGCAGGCGATGTGCGTGGGGTTATCCCACGACGGCGGTGTGCGTGGGGCTGTCCCACGACGGCGATGTGCGTGGGGCTGTCCCACGACGGCGATGTGCGTGGGGCTGTCCCACGACCGCACTGATTGTTACTGAAATTGGTACTCGAGCGGAGGGTTTTGTGGTCCAGTTGCGTCTGCGCGAACGCGAATCGATTCAGGAGGCAGTCAGGCGGTTCCGGAAACTGGTCGAACACAGCGGCATCAAGAAGGAAATGCGGCGTCGCGAGTTCTACGAAAAGCCCAGCGATAAGAGGCGACGTGCCCGGCGGCGTGCCGAACGCCGCGCCCGCATGGCGCGGCTCGCCATTCCCTGAGCTTCTTACAGTGAAGCTTCGCGATCGGGCGGCCCAGTTCGCCATTCGGGGACGACCAGTCCCTTTTGACCAACGGACGGTCGCTCGGGGGCGTACTCGTGGGTGGTGGGTTGTGATTTCGTCCACCTCGACCGGGGCGCGCCTGGCTAAGTTTGTTTTTATTTGGTTCGGTTTTCTGTCCGGTTTACCTGTCTTGATATTCACTTCCCGGGGATTCAGCCGATGGCTGACGACATCGTCATTCAAACCCGTAATCTCACCAAGATTTACCGCGACTTCTGGGGCCGGAAAAAAGTCCGCGCTCTGAATTCGCTGAGCCTCGACGTCCGCAAGGGAGAGGTCTTCGGACTGTTGGGCCCCAACGGCTCGGGCAAAACGACGACGCTCAAGCTGCTTCTGGGCCTGCTGTTTCCGACGGAGGGCGACGTCACCATACTCGGCAAGCCGGCCGTCGATGTGACCAAAAACGAGCGCATCGGGTACCTTCCTGAAGAGTCGTACCTCTATCGTTTTCTGAACGCCGAAGAAACGCTCGATTTTTACGGCCGGCTGTTCAATATGCCGGCCGATGTCCGCCGCGAACGATCGCGCAAACTGATCGAGCGTGTGGGACTTCAGCACGCGCGTCGCCGGCAATTGAAAGAATATTCGAAGGGGATGACGCGTCGCATCGGTCTGGCGCAGGCGTTGATCAACGAGCCCGACCTGATTTTGCTGGACGAGCCGACGAGCGGCCTGGATCCCATCGGATCGCGCGACATGAAGGATCTGATCGTCAAACTCAAAGACGAGGGCAAGACGGTCGTCATGTGCAGCCATTTGCTGGCCGACGTGCAGGACGTCTGCGATCGAATCGCCATTCTCGATGGGGGCGAACTCAAGGTGCTGGGCAAGGTGTCGGAGTTGCTCAAAGACCAGGGAGTGACTCAGATGAAAACCACCCAACTGTCGGACGCGGTGATCAAGGAGGTCGAGTCGCTGCTGGTCAGGCACGGCGCACAAATGCTGGAAGTCGACCACCCCACGACGAACCTCGAAGACCTGTTCGTAAAAACCGTGCGAGAAAGTGCCGCTCGCCCTGGGCAGCGCTATATTCCTCCCTCATCGGGGAATAATCCCGCGGCCTGACGCGGGCAACATTCGGCAGTCGGCCCGATTGTCGGCCCGGTTGTCGTTTCGGCCGGCACGGCGCGCCGCACCAAACCGTGTTTCTCTGAAAAAGATACTGCTTGCGTTCGAAGGTTCTCGCGGAGTTGATTCATGTCGTTGTCGTTTAATCCGACCGCATTCGATCTGGCTGCCGGGCTGTTGCGCTGGTTGATCGTGATGAGCGGCGTGATGCTGATTGTCGGGATCAGCCTGACCTTGATGTCGCTGGTCGCCGTCGGCAAAACCGGCCCCTTGATGGTCGTCGGCCAGATCCGTGACGGATTCATCGACTTTCTGGGGACCTCGCCGCGCCGTGTCTGGGCCTTGACGGTTTTGACGTTCCGTGAGGCCTTTCGACGAAAAACGCTCGTGGTGTTCGGTGTGTTTGCGGTGCTGTTTCTGTTCGCCGGCTGGTTCATGTCCGGCGTCACCACCGACCCCACTCTGCAGTTTAAGGCGTATGTCAGTTTCGTACTGCGAACGATCAGTTGGTTGATTCTGCCGGTCGTGCTGCTATTGGCCTGCTGGGGGCTGCCTGAAGATATTCGTGCCCGATCGCTGCACACGGTGGTGACCAAACCGGTGCGGCGGCAGGAGGTCGTCCTGGGGCGGATTTTCGGATTCTCGATGATCGGCCTGCTGGTGCTGGCCGTCGTGGGAATCATCGGCTACGTGTGGATCGTCCGCCAGATGGGCCAGACCCCGGCGATGCGCGCGCAACTTGTGGCGCGCGTCCCGATTTACGGCTACAAGGACGTGCTGTTTCTCGACAAAGAAGGACGCGACAAGGATGAGCGCGGCGAAATCCTGAAGGCCGGCATCAACGTCGGCGACGAGTTGCCCTTCCGCAGTTTCATCGAAGGGAGCACTCAAGCCCGCGCCATCTGGAATTTCGAAAATTTCTCGGCCGATCGGCTGGATCAGGGGCGGTTGATTTTCGAATCGAGTTTTCAATCGTTTCGCACACACAAGGGCAATATCGAGAAGGGGTTGCTCTGCCAATTGACGCTGGTGAATGTCGAAAAGAACATTCGCGTCCCGCTGCAGCCGTTCATCGTCGACGAATTCCGCCGCAACACCTACGACGTCACTGAAAAGAACCAGAAGGGGCTGACCGACCTGGCGGGCCGACCCGTCAATCTGGCCAAAGACCTCCTGCACGACGGCAAGCTGCGCGTCGAGGTGGCGTGCCTGTCGAGCCAGCAGTTTCTGGGGATGGCGCGACCGGATCTATTCATCCGCCTGCCCGATAAAAACTTTGCTTCCAGTTACTTCAAGAGTCTCTTCAGCATCGGATTGATGGTGATCACGGTGGTTGTGCTGGGGGTCACCTCGGGCTGTTTCGTGAAAGGCCCGGTGGCGACCCTGCTGACGGCATTCGTCGTGATCGTGGGACGAATGGCCCGATCGTTCATGGAAGAGGTTGCAACCGGAGATTACAAGGATAATCCGCAGTTCAAGATGCAAGGCCGCGGCATTTTGGACTCTCTGATTCGGATCCCGACGCACAAATCGCCGACGGTCGCCCTGGACGACAACTGGATTAATAAAACCGTCCAGTTGTTCGACAATCTCGAACTGGCGATTTTGTGGGCCGTCCATCAGGTGTTTCCCGATCTGGGCACATTCGACACGACCGAGTACACGGCCAACGCGTTCGACGTCCCGTTTTACGAATCGTTGCTCCCCAGCCTGGCCGTGACGGTCGGCTTTTGCGTCCCCCTGATTCTGATCGGTTACTACAGCCTCAAACTGCGCGAGCTGGAAGCGAAATGAACAACTTCACCTTACTGCAACGCAAGATGGTCTATCTGGGTGGCGTGATCGTCCTGTTGATCCCGATCACGTGGCTGGGGCTGCCCCCCGAGCCGGCGCCCGGCGGGCGCATCGAACCGGGGTCGGGCGGGAAGCTGGCCCAGGAGCGCGCCTACTACGAGTTGGGGGAAGCCAGCCTGGGAAACGTCGACCCTGCCAGTTCGACGATGAACCTGCTGTTGCTGGGATTTCGAGGGGTCGCCACGAGTTCGCTGTGGATGGATGCCCAAAAGCAACAGAAGGCCAAAGACTGGTCGGGGCTGCGTGCCACCACCGATTCGATCATCCTGCTCCAGCCGCACTTCCTGAAGGTCTGGCACTTTCAAGGATGGAACATGGCGTACAACGTCTCAGCCGAATGGGATCTCGTCGCCGATCGCTATTACTGGGTCAAAGAGGGCATCAAATTCTTCATGCGCGGGAAAGAGCGGAACGAGAAGTATCCCGAGCTGTACTGGTACATCGGCGATGCCTGCGGCAAGAAAATCGGGCGATCGGACGAGTGGGTCCAGTTCCGCAAGTTTTTTATGGTAGATCCCGACACAGAGCGGTTCCTGAGCGGTCCCGATACGGATCTCAATCCCTCGCGGATGGACAACTACCTCGTCGCCAAGACGTGGTTCGAGAAGTCCAATAAGACCATTGACGACTACGGCCACATGGAGCACATCATGGCCGAGATTCTGTTCCGTTCGTATCCGCAACGAGCCCAGATGGACTTTGCCACCGCATTGCAGCGGGACGGCCAGTTCGACGAGGTGGCGCGCGTCGCCTGGGAAGAGGCCTTTCAGGAATGGACTGAGATTTACGGGGCCCGCTACTATCCCAGCCCTCCGCCGGCCGAAGAGCCGGTCAAACTCGAAGTCTCCGAAGAGGAACTGGAACAGATCCGCAAAGCGGACGCGCAGCGTCCCCCGGAAAAACAGCTTGAGGGCTGGATCAAGCGCTTCCAGGACATGACCAACTATCGCTTCTGGCGCGTGCGGGCCAAGGTCGAGTCCGAAGCCACCATGGCCGACGCCCATCGCCTGTTGTACGAAGGCGAGCAGCGTGCCAAGGCGGCCGATTACGTCGAGGCCCAGGATAAACTCTGGAACGGGATGACCAAGCTCGAAGAGATGCTCGACAAGTACACCGACCTCAAAGATGACGACAGTACGATCGAAGAGGCCCTGATCGCCCAGCTCTTCTGGCGTGATTGCCTCGACATCGAAGAAAAGGTGCCGGACGAAGCGGAAGGATACCCCCTGCAGGAACTGTGGAACAAGCATCAGGTCCGGCTGCCGAGCATCAAAGACGAAAAAGCACGCCGGCAGCGCGCCGTTCGATAGGACTTGCGGGCGGATGGCTCGCGTCGACGAGGGCGGCCTGCAGGCCGCAGGTGACCTGCGGCTCGCCGCGTGCCGGGTTTTTCCCGGCGCGGGCCCGATGCCGACGCACGATTTCAGGGCCACGTCAGGGCCTGCGGTTGCGCCCCGGGTTTGATCGCGATCGGCCGGCGACAGGCGGCCTGTTTCTCGCGAAAATCCTGCGGTTTGCTCCCGGCCTGCGGTCCTGGGGCGGGCGTTGACAACCGCGGCGCGGCACCGCTACACTCCGCAACTCAATCGACGAAAAGATCGTAGCCGATGAGTCGACAGGACACCCTCTGAAACACTGGAGCAAAGTGCTTATGAGCCGTATCGCGACATTCTTGTGGTCAGTCGGCATCTGCCTGTTGAGCGCCGCCGCGGCGCATGCCGGCGAGGCCGATCTCGCCATTCCCGATCTGCACGAGGGCAAGTTCTTCGGTGGATCGATCAGCGGCTGGAATCTGCTGTTTTTCGGCTCGTTCGTGATCGCGGGCACGCTGGGTATCAGTCTGTATCTGCGTGCTCAGGTCAAGGCGCTGCCCTCGCATCAGTCGATGCTTAACATCGCCGAGATCATTTTTCAGACGTGTAAAACCTATCTAATACAACAGGCGAAGTTCCTGCTGATGCTGTTCGCCCTGATTGCCTCTGCAATGACGTATTACTTCATGGCCCTGAAGGGCGAAGGCATCGGAACCGTTCTGCTGGTGCTGCTGTTTTCGGTCGTGGGTATGGTGGGCTCGTACTGGGTGGCTTACTACGGCATCCGCGTGAACACGTACGCCAACTGTCGTACCGCCTTTGCCTCGCTACGCGGCGAACCGTGGGATGTCGTCAACATTCCGCTGAGCGCCGGCATGTCGATCGGGCTGTTCCTGATTTCGCTCGAACTGATCATGATGGTGATCATTCTGCTGTTCGTGCCGCGCGAAATCGTCGGCTTCTGCTTCCTCGGGTTTGCGATCGGCGAGTCGCTGGGGGCCTCGGTGCTGCGGATCGCGGGCGGGATCTTCACGAAGATCGCCGACATCGGCTCTGACCTCATGAAAATCGCCTTCAAGGTCAAAGAAGACGATCCGCGAAATCCCGGCGTGATCGCCGACTGCACCGGCGATAACGCGGGTGATTCGGTCGGCCCCACGGCCGACGGCTTCGAAACCTACGGCGTCACCGGCGTGGCCCTGATTTTCTTCATTACCCTGGCCGTTGAAAGCCCCGACATTCAGGCCAAGCTCATCGTCTGGATCTTCACGATGCGGTTCCTGATGGACTTCATGTCGGGAGTCTCGTACTTCGTCAATCAGTGGATCTCAAAGAAAAAGTACAAGGGCCTCAAAGAGTTCGATTTCGAAGAGCCGCTGACCCGACTGATCTGGATCGCCTCGATGCTCTGCATCATCACCTCGTTCGGCATGAGCTGGCTGCTGGTCGGCGATCTGACGATGGGAGACCAGGACCTGTCCCATCTCTGGTGGCAACTCGCCCTGATCATCAGTTGCGGGACGCTGGCGGCAGTGCTCATTCCCGAATTCACGAAAGTCTTTACCAGTTCGCATTCGAAACACGTCCAGGAGATCGTCACTGCGTCCCGCGAGGGGGGGGCCTCGCTGACGATCCTCTCGGGGCTTGTCGCCGGCAACTTCAGCGCCTTCTGGAAAGGGATGTTGATCGCGGGCCTGATGGGGGGGGCCTACTTCGTCAGCCTGCAAGGGTTGGACGATGTGATGGTGGCCCAACTGGAACCCGGCAAGTCCGTGGGGGTCGGTTCGATCTTTGCCTTCGGCCTGGTGGCCTTCGGCTTTTTGTGCATGGGACCGGTCAACATCGCCGTCGACAGCTACGGGCCTGTCACCGACAACGCCCAGTCGGTGTTCGAACTGGCCCAAACCGAGAAAATCCCCGGAATTAAGGAAGAGATCCAGCGCGACTTCGGGTTCGTGCCTGATTTCGAACGCGGCAAGCACTATCTCGAAGCCAATGACTCGGCCGGCAATACGTTCAAGGCGACGGCGAAACCCGTGTTGATCGGCACGGCAGTCGTCGGCGCCACGACCATGATCTTTTCGACCATTCTGCTGCTGGCCAAGGCGAAAATGCTGCATCTGAATCTGACCGATGCACCGGTGCTTCTGGGCTTCATCTGCGGGGGTGCGGTGATTTACTGGTTCTGCGGCGCGTCGATGCAGGCCGTGACCACCGGCGCCTATCGCGCCGTCGAGTACATCAAGAAAAATATGGATCTCAACAAGACCGAGGCTGACATTGAAGATTCGAAAACCGTCGTTCGCATCTGCACCGAGTACGCTCAATCGGGGATGTGGAACATTTTCATCACCTTGATGACAATTACGCTTGCCTTCGCGTTTTTCGACCCGAACTTCTTTGTGGCCTACCTTATCTCGATTGCCGTCTTCGGGCTGTTCCAGGCGATCTACATGGCCAACGCCGGCGGAGCATGGGACAATGCCAAGAAGCTGGTCGAAGTCGATCTCAAAGAGAAGAACACACCGCTGCACGATGCGACCGTCATCGGCGACACGGTCGGCGATCCGTTCAAAGACACGACTTCGGTGGCCCT
Source organism: Planctomycetaceae bacterium (assembly GCA_009691905.1). Classification (GTDB taxonomy): domain Bacteria; phylum Planctomycetota; class Planctomycetia; order Planctomycetales; family Planctomycetaceae; genus SIAF01. The sequence goes on from SIAF01000021.1 coordinate 15,602, forward strand.
CAATCCGATCATCAAGTTTTCAACGCTGTTCGGTCTGCTGGCGGTCGAAATCGCCATCAACGTCAAACAAGAGGCTGAAGCCGGTGGCAGCAACTGGACTCCCTATGTGGGGGTGCTGATGCTCGCCATTGCCCTGGTCTTTGTATGGCGTTCGTTCTACTGCATGCGGATTCCGAAGAAAATCTAGGTGACCGAGCACAGGTCGAGGGCGTTTCCAATTAGTCGAAAATCGGTTTCATCGGACGAGCAGCGCACAGCTGCGCTTCAGCACAGTTTGACGTTGGCCTGCTTGTGCGCCCGTTCGGCCGACGATTCGCGAGGCAAAGACACCCTCGTCCTCGACTTGACCGGCGTGACGCCGATCGCCGATTACTTCGTGATCACGACCGGCACCAGCGGACGGCAGATGCAGGCTCTGGCCATCGAGGCGGGTCGAGTGCTGCGCGAACACGGCTCGCGTCCCTACGGCATCGAGGGCCGGGACGACACACAATGGATATTGCACGACTTCGGCGACATCGTGCTGCACGTCTTCAGCGCCGAAGCCCGCAAGCTATACGATCTCGAGCACCTCTGGGCCGACGCACCCCACGTCGACTGGAAGAAACTCAATGGCCAGGCCGGTTGAAGCCAACTCGTACAACCCGAATCGTTTCGCGAATCGGCATCCTCAAAAGAGCGCATGGCGACAGGCGATGGACGCGGGGATCCTCGGTACAGCAATCATTCAAATTCTTGCCGGGGCGCGCAGATTTCCGCCATTGTGTGGAAGAGATAGGAGCCGCAATTGGACGCGAATGCACGCAAATATCACTTACGCGGCCGTGTTCGGTAAATGCTGCAGCGACGGACCGACCCCATCCGGCTCGCCCGGATTGGTGAAGAAGATCGGTGGCTAACCGTTTTGACACACAACAACACCAGACCCCATCCACCTGGAGTGGATGGTGAATCAGATCACCGCTGGGGAGCGAGTGCAAAATGCCGCGAGCAGATTGCGACGTCGTGTCCAAGGCGCCCAGCGCCGATCTCATTCACCAATCCGGGCAAGCCGGATGGGGTCTCGTCATTCGCGTCCATTCGCGTCCATTTGCGGCTGCCATGACTTTCGAAAGTGATCCATTCATTCTGCCGAGCCGCGGCGGATCAGCTTGGGTTGCGGCCGATGCCCACGCTACTTTCTCGGCTGCCTCTGCTTGCTCTTGTTCAATTCCGCCATTCGTTCGATTCGTAAGATTCGTGGTTTTCTTCTTTTGTTAATTTGCGACCGAAGGCCGCGCTGCGGTCACTGTGTAATCAGGTTCTGACGATGAACATCCTCAACGAGCTCCGAACCCGATTTCAGGCGGCTCTCGCCGGGTTCTGCGACGATCCCGCCTCGTTTGCGTGGATGGTCAAACCGGCGCAGGATACCCGGTTTGGCGACTACCAGGCGAACTGCGCGATGTCCCTGGCAAGGCAGAAGGGGGTCAAGCCACCCGAATTGGCGAAGCAAATCGTCGATCGGCTTGAGGTGTCCGACTTGTGCGAGGCGCCCACGATCGCCGGGCCGGGCTTCATAAACCTGCGTTTGCGCAATGACTGGCTGCGCGGGCAAATGCAGCAACTGATCGGTGACGAACGACTGGGCGTTCTGCCGGCAGCGCAGCCGCGGCGAATTGTGGTCGACTATTCGTCGCCCAACGTCGCCAAGCCGATGCACGTGGGGCACCTGCGCAGTTCGGTGATTGGCGATGCCGTGTGCCGCATTCTGAGATTTGCGGGACACGCGGTCACCAGCGACAACCACATTGGCGACTGGGGCACGCAGTTCGGGATGCTGATCTACGGCTACAAGCATTTTCTCGATCGCGAGGCGTACGACCGGGGCGCCGTCGGCGAGCTGGCCAGACTCTATCGCCTGGTGAATCAACTGTCCGATTATCACGACTCGATCAAGCGCTTGCCCGAGCTTCACGACGCGCTGGCGGCTGCTCGCACGACACACGACGAAACAGCGACTTTGCCGGCCGTTTCCGACAAGGCACTCGACGAGACCCGCAAGAAGTCGCTCCGCAAACTGGCAGTGCGTGTGGCCGAGTTCGAGCAGCTCGTTGCAGCAGCCGACCAAACGATTGCGGCGGTTGAGAGCGACGAGACGCTGCGGTCGCTGGCCGGGGCGCATCGGCAGATCGCGGTCGCGTCCCGCGAAGAAACGGCGAAATTGCATGCCGGCGACGCTGCGAACCTCGCGCTGTGGCAGCAGTTCATGCCGGCCTGCCTGGCCGCCATGCAGACGATTTACGATCGGTTGAACATCAAGTTCGACCTGGTGCTGGGCGAGAGCTTTTACCAACCCTTTCTGGCCGAGGTCGTCGCCAATCTCGAGCAGCAACAAATCGCCACGACAAGCAACGGCGCAGTGTGCGTCTTCATCCCTGGATTCGAAGCGCCCTTCATCGTTAAAAAGACGGATGGGGCCTACACCTACGCGACCACCGATCTGGCGACGATTCGGTACCGCGTCGAAACTCTTTCGGCCGACACGATGCTGTATGTGGTCGACGCCCGGCAGGGGGACCATTTCAAACTGCTGTTCGAGACCGCACGAAAATGGGGGTACGACGGGGTCGATTTCCGGCATATCAGCTTCGGTACGGTTCTGGGCGACGACAATCGGCCGTTCAAGACCCGATCGGGAGACACGGTCGGGCTCGAATCGCTGCTGGACGAGTCGATCGTTCGCGCGCGGGCGATTGTCGACGCCAACGACGACAGAAAGGCCGGCGGGGCCGAACTCGACGCCGGTGAGCGCGCGAAAATCGCCGAGACGGTCGGCATCGGCGCGATCAAATATGCCGATTTATGTCAGAATCGCGAATCCGATTACGTCTTCAGTTGGGATAAGATGCTGGCCAAAACGGGCGACACGGCGACCTACATGCAGTACGCCTTCGCCCGCGTCTGCGGAATTTTCCGGAAAGGGGGCATCGATCGCGCAGCGCTGCGCCAAGCCCGGGGCGAAATCGAGCTCGCGACGCCGTCCGAACGAGCTTTGGCACTGCAACTGGCGCGGTTCAGCGAAGTCGTCGATCAGGCAGCCGCCGAATGCCGACCGAACGTCCTGACGCATTATCTGTTCGAAACGGCCAACAGTTTCAGCACGTTTTTCGAACACTGTCCGGTGTTGAAAGCCGAGACCGACGCGTCGCGGACGAGTCGCTTGCTGCTTGCCGATTTGACGGCGCGCGTTGTGAAGCAGGGCCTTGAATTGCTGGGAATTCGTACGATCGAACAGATGTGAACGGCGATCGTCGCACTGGTTGGCCCCCCCGGTCGCGAAGTCGCTCGTTTCGCTGCAAGACGCCGTCGAGCCCGATCGCCAAGTCGCCCCGATCAGCGATCGGCAGGCGTCGGCAACCTGCCGAAAATCATCCGCCCGGCGCTCGATTGCAGCACGCTTTTGACAACGATGTCGGTCTCGCGGCCGATCGTTCCGCCGCCGTCTTCGATGACGACCATCGTGCCGTCGTCGAGGTAGCCTACCCCTTGTCCCGGCCCTTCACCCGCCTTGATGATTTTGATCGTCATCCGTTCGCCCGGCAGGTAGCGGGGCTTCAGCGAATTGGCGAGATCATTCAGGTTGATCACATCGACCCCCTGAACGCTGGCAACCTTGTTGAGATTGAAGTCGTTGGTCACGACGCAGCCTCCCAGCTTCTTGGCCAGCTCGACCAGCCGCTGATCGACCGTCATCCCTTTGCCTTCCTCCTGACGAACTTCGTACAGCTTGACCTCGATATGGGTGTTCGCTTGCAGCTTGCTGAGCACGTCCAGACCGCGGCGCCCGCGATTGCGGCGGAGCTTGTCGTTGCTGTCGGCAATATCCTGCAATTCCTGCAGCACAAACGACGGAACGATCAACGGCGCGTCGATGATTTTTGTTTCAATCACGTCGGCGATTCGCCCGTCGATGATCGAGCTGGTGTCCAGGACGTAGGAGCGCCCTCCGCGCACTTCTTTGGCAAACTCAATATAGGGAATGATAAACCGGAACTTGTCCTTCGTCTGCAACAGAAGCGTGACGCACAGGTAAGGAAAGATCAGGTTCGTTACGGTCTGGACGACCCCCTGATAGGGCCCGGAACTGACGAGGGGGCTCAGGGCCTGGTTGCTGAAGTAGCTCAGCAAAAAGCCGATCAGCAAGCCGAAATAGATCGCCGACACCACCTCGATGCGCTTGGTCGGAATCAGAATGTCGACGAAAGTCACCGACTGCGTCAGCAGCATCAACACCACGAAACTGGCGAACGGATGTGCCCCGACCAGAGCCGGTGGAGCCGGATTTTCAGAACTGACGAATGCGGCAATGGCACCGGCGGAAACGACGGCAAACACAACTCGGATGATAAGCAGGAGCATGATGTTTCGTGTGACAGGTGCGCGAAGCGTAGTGACGACCGGACAGACTGGCAGCGCAATGCACTCTGGTCGAGCCCGGAGTCGCATTTGACAGAACCGAAAGGTCAGCCCTTCAACTCATTTGGCGAATTGAGGTCCCGTCAAAAATCGCTGTCAGTTCATGTCTGTAGCGGTTCAGTTTGAAGAGTGATCGCTCGTAGAGTTTACCCTTTGAACGATCCTTCGGGAGGGTCAGGATGCCTGATGAAGCAAAATACAGCGCTCCTGCATTCTCAACCAAAACGTGACGGGAATCAAGCCTGTTCCGCCCTCAGCAATCCATAGAGGGCCGCCAGCGACTGCGGAATCACATTAATGTTCGCCAGAATCGGCATGAAATTCGTATCCCCGTTCCAGCGTGGCACCAGATGCCAGTGCAGATGCCCGGGCAACCCTGCTCCCGCCGCCTTTCCCAGATTCAGCCCGGCATTGAAGCCGTCAGCCGAAATCGTGCGGCTGAGCAGGTCCATCATTCGAGCCAATGCCTGCTGGCATTCGAGCAGTTCCTCGTCGTCGAGTTCGGTGAGGTTGGCCTTGTGCGCGATCGGCGCCACCAGCAGATGACCGTTGTTGTACGGAAATCGGTTGAGCAACGTCAGCGTGCGACGACCGCGCCAGACCACCAGGTTTTGCGCGTCATTTTCGGGGGCGGCCACATAGCGGCACAGGAAACAGCCTTTGTTGTCGGGAGGGTCGTTGGTGGTGACGATGTACGGCAGACGCCAAGGAGCCCAGAGCGCTGCATGTGTCGCCGGATCAATCGAATCCATCGCAATCTCATCGCGAAGGCGGAATGTAAATCGACTGGCCGGGTTTTAACCCGTCGGGCGCGTCGAGTCCATTCACCTGCAGCAGCCGCGCGACGGGAACCCCGTAAGTCGCCGAAAGGTGGGCGAGCGTTTCGCCCGGCCGCACTTGATGATACAGCGCCGGTAGGGTGGGTCGATCGGCGTTCCCCGAGCCGGGCCATCCCGAGTCGTCGATCGCTGCCGCTGCCGATGTTTCCGAGGCAACTCCGGCTTTCAGTCCCGCGGCATTCCTGGCCCCCATCTCGAAGAAGGGAGCATGACAACCAATCGCCGCCAGGCACCCGCCCAGCACGACCGCCCACAATCGTGCCAACCGGGCCTGCCGATGTCCTGGACGCATTTCAACCGGCCTTTCGAGGGCGACGAGACCACCTGGATGCCCGATGCTCACCGCGACAGGGGGGGCGAGACCTCGCGCGGGGCGTATTCTATGGGAACCGCCGATCAAGGCAAGAGGAGTCGCCGCCTGAATGAAAGCGCGCTCGCCCCGGTTGTCCGGAACGCGACAGGATGCCGCGTCTACCGCGCGTACCACACAATCAGCTTTGAGATGTCATCCAGACTCGCCAGCGATCGCACGCGACTGCGAAAATTCGCCAGGCCAAACGCGGGCGAGTACCCGTGGTGATGGTCGGCGATCGCCAGCGCCCGGGCCAGATCGTCGACCTCAAGATTGCGGCGACCCGCGCCGGCAGCCAGCCAGCGGGCGATCCACAGCACGGCCGGAACGACCAGCGCCAGGCTTTGAAACCCTTCCACGAGCGGCACGCCGTAGTACGCCGCACCGCAGAAATGCAGCCCCTGCACCTTGACCCGCAGGTAACGAGTCATGATTTCGTCAACTTCGGGAGGCAACGGACCAAACGCGGGTTCAAGGTCGGCAAACCCAACCGCGACGAACGGTTCCTGCAAAGGGGGAACCAGCCCTGTCCCGCGTGCAAATCGGAGGGCGGCCCACAATAACCGCCAGCGATTTCGCCAGCCCGATTGCTGCTCGGCGAAGGTATCTTTCCGGACGTATTGCGCGACGAGCAGCCTGAACTGCATCCGCCCTGCGCGGCTGGGTTCCGAAATCGTTGCGAGATCGTCGTGTACTTCAGCGGTCGCGGCTTCGCTCACAATCTGCAGGAAGTCATCGAGCCGCGGACCGCGGATTTTGGCGAATTGAGCCTGCCCGACGAGTTTCACGAACTGCAGCGTGCGCAGCAGTCGCCGCATCAGCGGCACCCCGTCAGCCGCCAGCAACCGATCGATCTGTTGCACAACGTGCAGCGTCTCAGGCCAGTCGAGCCGCTGCCGAGGCGAGATTTCCGGCGGTGGCATCCGTTCGGCACCCTCCGGGACGACGAGTTTCTCGAGCGCTTTGAGATCGCGTTTCTGACTTTCGAGCGACTTCCCGCGATTGGCCACGACCGACGGGCAACTGAACCGCAAGCTGACGGTGATCGACTTGCCGGCGGGGTGAAACGCGTACGGGTAAATGCGGCAGGCCAGCGGCTTGGCGGCCTCGCCGAACTTGGCGTGAATTCGGCACCGGCCTTGTCCGTCGAGAAATACGCAAGCCCCATCGGCCTGATGTCCCAGGCGGTAGCGTTTGCTTCCGGGGAGAAGTCCCAGCCGGACGAATTGGGGCCGATCGGCGGGGACCCCCTCCGCAGCCGTCCAATGCTGCGATTCGATTCGCTGCCGTTCTTCCGGTGTAATCTCGATCAGGTGCTGCCGGCAGCAGCCGCCGCAACTGTGGCAGCTCCAGTTTTGAAGGGATGGCAGTTGAAGCGGTAATTGCGCCATGAAAGGCTCGCTAAAGTATTGGGTGGATATCCCCCCAAGCCGACCGCTGTGCGGTCGGTCCGGACCGCACATCGGCCGGCTTGGGTAGCTGGTCGATCAGTCGATTCATCGGTCTGGATCATGACCATGGCATCGGGATATTTTCTATCGTAACAAATGTCCAAAACGCTGCTGGACGGCGCCCGCCGACAGTTTCCATCACATGAGAACAAATGTCTAATGGCTGATGGACAGGCGATCTCGATCAGACGCGCTGCGACAAAGTTGTGCGATCGGCGATGCGAACTCCATACCCTGCAATGACTTTCGAGTTAGCCATTCGCCGGAACGCCCAGCCTTCCTAACTCGCCGCAACATATCGGTCTTGCAAGGTCGTGTCGCGGAAGAAATAATTTCAATGCGCTCCACAACAAATCGGGCGGTAATCGCGGAGGGTTGCCGCCGGAGCCCTAACCGGGTTTCCACAACCCGGCATTCAGAACTCCCCGCTTAACAATACGGTGATCTGACCATGGATGGTCTCCCCTTCCCCGCTGTGTCCTTCCTCCCGGGAAACGCAGGCGAGTCGTTTGAGCCTGCGCGGTCCGAGAGAAGGTCACAGCGTTGAGGTGCGAATTGGAACGACTCTTGTCCCGCTCATCTTAAGGAGACTCTGTCGTGGCAGACGGACGGGCGATCCTCAGCGATATCAGTCAGCGTAAGAATCCCGAGGTTTACCGGCAGGAGCATTGGGAAGGCTCGTTTACCGATTACCTCGACATTGTTCGCCGCCAGCCGGCGGTCACGCGCAATGCGTTTCAACGGCTGTACGACATGGTTGTGGCCTGCGAAGCTTTTCCGATCGAGGGGAGCAAAGAAAACCTCGTTCGCTACAGTTTCTTCGACGACCCCGACAATGGCGGTCGCGACGCGATTTTCGGCCTGGCCAAGCCGCTGATGGAACTGGTCAACGTGTTCAAGAGTGCCGCTCTGGGCTATGGCAGCGAACGCCGCGTGCTGTTGCTGCACGGCCCGGTCGGCAGTTCCAAAAGCACAATCGCCCGGCTGCTGAAGCGCGGGGTCGAGCGCTACAGTCAGACCGACGCCGGCGCCCTGTACTCGTACGGCTGGAAAAACCCCGACGGCACCGTCACCTGGTGCCCGATGCGCGAAGAGCCGCTGCACCTGGCTCCCTCGGAAGATCGCTCACGCGTCTGCGCCGCGCTCAACGAGCCGCATCACGACGACGACGACGCCCACAGGGTTGAAATCAACGGCGATTTGTGTCCGCTGTGCCGGTTCATGTTCAACGAGCGCATGAAATCGTTTGACGGCGACTGGACCAAAGTCATGGACGACATCGTTGTCCACCGCGTGTTTCTGTCGGAACAGGACCGGGCCGGCATCGGCACATTCCAGCCCAAGGACGAAAAGAACCAGGACTCGACCGAACTGACCGGCGACATCAACTACCGCAAGATCGCCGAGTATGGCAGCGAAAGCGACCCGCGGGCGTTCAACTTCGACGGCGAGTTCAACATCGCCAATCGGGGTTTGATCGAATTCATCGAAGTCCTGAAGCTCGACGTGGCCTTCCTGTACGACCTGTTAGGAGCATCGCAGGAACACAAGATCAAGCCCAAGAAGTTCCCGCAAACCGACATCGATTCAGTCATCATCGGCCACACCAATGAGCCCGAATATCGCAAGCTGCAATCCAACGAGTTCATGGAAGCCCTCCGCGACCGAACGGTCAAAATCGACGTCCCCTACGTGACGAAGCTTTCCGACGAGATTCGGATTTACGAAAAAGATTACAACAGCCAGCGCGTGCGCGGCAAACACATTGCGCCGCATACCGTCGAAATGGCGGCGATGTGGGCAGTGCTCACGCGGCTGGAAGAACCCAAAAACGCCGGCCTGACCGTGTTGCAGAAGCTGAAGCTCTATAACGGCAAAACGCTGCCCGGCTTCACGCAGGACAACGTCGACCAACTCCGCAACGAGGCCCGCGCCGAAGGGATGAACGGCATCTCGCCCCGCTTCGTCCAGGACAAAATTTCGAATGCCCTGGTGGCCAACGCGAAATCATCGAACCTGAACCCGTTCATGGTGCTGAACGAACTCGAAAACGGCCTGCGGCACCACTCGCTGATCTCCAGCGAAGAAGTTCGCGAATACTACCGGCGCCTGATCCAAGAGGTCAAAAACGAGTACACCGACATCGTCAAGAACGAAGTCCAGCGGGCGATCGCCGCCGACGAAGAGGCCCTCTCGCGGCTGTGCTCGAACTACATCGACAACGTCAAAGCCTACACGCAAAAGGAAAAGGTCAAAAACAAGTTCACAGGCCAGTCCGAACAACCCGACGAGCGGCTGATGCGATCGATCGAACAGCGCATCGACATTCCCGAGTCGCGGAAGGACGATTTCCGTCGCGAAATCATGAACTATATCGGCGCCTTGTCGCTCGACGGCAAGAGCTTTAACTACAAGACCAACGAGCGACTGCAGAAGGCGCTGGAGCTCAAGCTGTTCGAAGACCAGAAAGACACGATCAAGCTCACCAGCCTGGTCTCGAACGTCGTCGACAAAGACACGCAGGAAAAAATCGACATCGTCAAAGGCCGCCTGATCCGCGACCACGGCTACGACGAAGAATCAGCGACTGACGTGCTGCAGTACGTGGCGAGCATCTTTGCTCGCGGGGATGCCAAGGGGAATAACTGACGGGGGGAGAATTGCGAATATCGAAATTCAAATGTCTAAGGAAAACATAAGCCCGAAAAACAAAACATTCTGGATGCAACGCAGCGCCTCGCCAGCGGTGCTTTCGGGCCTTGACTGGCTAGTCAAGGTGGCAGTCGGATTCGCTGTGGTCTATCCGGCAGCATACATTGGATTGCGGTGGCAGCACGTCCTCGTCCGCACGACGCATTGCTACGGTAACGTGGGAGAGGACTTTTTACGCAGCACATCGTCAATCGGAGAGGGCTTCCGATATGGCGACCATTGGACTGAGCGTTTGAAAGAAGTGATGAGTCCTGCGGCCGCGATAGTCTTTACACCGCTTGCTTTCGCTGAATCTGAGTTTCGAAACCGGTGGATGAACGTGGTGAAGTAGCGAGAGTTCGTTCAGAGGTGACCGAAGCAACACAGTCCGTTTGATCGCAACTTCGTCATTCGGGCTTGGGCTTTCTTTAGACATTTGAATTTCGTCATTCGGGTTTGTTTCGACATTCTGATTTCGACATTCGTCATTAGGTGAAATTGTGGCCCGCGCCATCGACTGCGACTTGCAGCGCTTCAAGCAGATTGTGCGCGGCAAGGTGCGCGAAAATCTGAAGAAGTACATCACCCACGGCGAGATGATCGGTCGGAAGGGGCGCGATCTCGTCAGCATTCCCATCCCCAATATCGAGATCCCCCACTTCCGGCACGGGCAGCGCGGGTCGGGCGGCGTCGCCCAGGGTGACGGCGACATCGGCACGCCGATTGGCCGGGGGCAGGGTGATGATGACGGCGCCGGCGAGGCCGGCGACCAGCCCGGCGGGCACATTCGCGAAGTCGAGGTCTCGCTTGAAGAACTGGCCGCGATGCTGGCAGCCGAACTTGAGTTGCCGCGCATCGAGCCTAAAGGCAAAGACACGATCTCCAGCAAAAAAGACAAATACAATAGTATCCGCCGCACCGGCCCCGAGTCGCTCAAGCACCTGAAACGAACGTACAAGCGGGCGCTCAAGAGGTTGATTGCCGCCGACCAATACGACCCTGCCAACCCGATCATCATTCCCGAGCGAGAAGATCGTCTGTATCGCAGTTGGACGACGAAAACCCAGCCCGAGACCAATGCGGCGATCATCTACCTGATGGACGTCTCCGGCTCGATGACCGACGATCAGAAAGAGATCGTCCGCATCGAGGCGTTCTGGATCGACACTTGGCTGCAAAGCCAGTACGACGGCATCGATGTCCGGTATATCATCCACGATGCGATGGCTAAAGAAGTCGACGAAGACACGTTTTATCACACGCGCGAAAGCGGGGGGACGCGAATCTCGTCGGCATACAAGGTCGCCCGCGAAGTGATCGCCCGCGATTTTCCTCCCGCCGACTGGAACATTTACTGCTTTCAGTTCTCTGACGGCGACAACTGGGGCGAAGACAACAAAGCCTGCATTGAGATTCTCGCCGCCGACCTGCTCCCGCACTGCAATCTGTTCTGCTATGGCCAGGTCGAAAGCCCCTACGGATCGGGTGAATACATCCGCGAATTGCACCGCATCGAAGACGACTGGGAGAACCTGATTCTGTCTGAGATTGAGAATAAAGAAGCGATTTACGATTCGATCAAAGATTTTCTAGGGAAAGGAAAATGATCAACACTCAATGACGAATGTCGAAATCAGAATGTCGAATCAATGACGAAGCCCGAATGACGAAAGGCTCCATCGATTCGCCATATTTTGCGGCCAGCATCGTCATTCTGATTTCGTCATTCGGATTTGATTAGTCATTCTGATTTCGTCATTCGACATTCAAAGCGCAGCGACCTCCATGCCCTCTCTATCGATTGATCGTCCCTTGCCAGCCGAAATTGCCGATGCTCAGGCGGCGATGGAAGGGCATGCGCGCGACTACGGTCTGGATTTTTTTGAGACGATCTTCGAGGTGCTCGATTACGACGAGATCAGCATGGTCGCGGCCTACGGCGGGTTTCCGATCCGCTACGCGCATTGGCGGTTCGGCGCCCAGTACGAAGAGCTGACGAAAAGCTATTCGTATGGCCTGTCGAAAATCTACGAGATGGTGATCAACACCGATCCCTGTTACGCGTATCTGCTGGCGTGCAACCCGATGCTCGACCAGAAGTTGGTGATCGCTCACGTGTACGGGCATTGCGATTTTTTCAAGAATAACGCCTGGTTTGCGCCGACCAACCGGCGGATGCTCGACCAGATGGCCAACCATGCCTCGCGGATCTCGCGGTATATCGACCGCTTCGGCCATGAAGCGGTCGAAGAATTCATCGACGCCTGCCTGTCGATCGAAGATCTGATCGATGTCTACCTGCCTCACATCCGGCGGCGCGACGAAGTCACCCATCCGGTCACGAGCGCCCTGATGCCCGAAGTCGATGAAGAGCTCCCCGACGGCGGCACGCGATTCCACTCGAAAGGCTACATGGATGCGTACATCAATCCCCCGGCAGTGCTCCGTGCCGAGGCTGAAGAACGCGAGCGGCAGGAGCAGGAAAAAGAAAAGACCCGTTCATTTCCTGACCAGCCGCAACGGGATGTTCTGCTGTTCCTGCTTGAGCATGCCCCTCTCAAAGCCTGGCAGCACGATGTGCTGTCGATCATTCGAGACGAGGCGTATTACTTCGCTCCGCAGGGTCAGACCAAAATCATGAACGAAGGCTGGGCCAGCTACTGGCACAGTAAGATCATGACCCGCCACGGGCTGACCGATGCCGAGTTGATTGACTACGCCGACCATCATTCGGGCACGATGGCGACCAGCCCCAATCGCCTCAATCCCTATAAATTGGGGATTGAATTGCTCAAAGACATCGAAGACCGCTGGAACCGCGGACAGTTCGGCCCCGAGTACGACGATTGCACCGACGCCCGCGCCCGCGCCCACTGGGACAGGCAGTTGGGCCTGGGCCGGCAGAAAATTTTCGAAGTTCGCCGGATTCATAACGACGTGACCTTCATCGACACGTTTCTGACGCCCGAATTCTGCGCTCGCCAGAACTTGTTCGAGTACAAGTTCAACGAATCGACCGATTATTACGAGATCGCCTCCCGCGAGTTTCAAGAGATCAAGACCGGCCTTCTGAACGCTCTAACCAATCATGGCCGGCCGTTCATTTTCGTCGTCGACGGCAATTATCGAAACCGCGGCGAACTTTATCTGCTGCACCAATTCGAAGGGGTCGAACTCCGCCAGGACTATGCGGAAGATACGCTCGCCAACCTGCACAAGCTGTGGGGGCGGCCGGTTCACGTCGAGACGGTTGTCGATGACAAGCCCTCTATTTTGTCGTTCGACGGCTCCAGCCATGAAGTTCGCGAAAAATGAGCGGATTCGGGCTGGACGACAGCCGCGATCGGTCGAATGATTACGAAGAGTCCCGGGAAAGATGCCCGTCGGTCCCATACAGGTGAAATGATGTTTTTCCACGATCAAGTCGCCCAATCGCTGAACGCCCTGCACGGGCTGATGGCACCAGACACCAAGACGGTGGCTTGGCAGGCCGCCGACAACGTTTCGGTCGAGGTCGACTTTACGGCCGTCGAATCGGTGGGTTGTGCATTTCGCGAATTGCGAGTGATCGCCGGTGCGCTCGAGGCAACGTCGTTCGCGACCCTTCAGGGCTGGGCCGACGAGCTGTGCCGGCGCGTGACGTATCTGCTCGAACAAATCGGCCCGCTGGAGGCTGACCGAGAAGCACAGACGGTGCTCGTCCGATCGAGCCCTCCCGCAAAAGACGCCGCGCGAACCAGCTTTTACGAAATGCTGGTGCACTCTCCCGGCGTGGTCAGCCTGCGCCGCTATCTGTGCGTGGCGCACGACCCCGCGCGGCAGGCGATCGACATGCAGGCGACGCACGAGGTGTTCCTGAGATTGGTACGGGACCTGGTCGAGGCGGTGCCCCATGAGCAAACGCTTTCGCCGTTATGAGATGCTCTTGCCGCTGCGGTTCAACGACGGTCGGCCGGTTTCCAGCGAGCTGATTGAAGAGTCGCTGCTCGAACTTCGCGAGCGCTTCGCCGAGTCGTGCGAAACGCAAACCACGCGCGGAACGTGGAGGCACGACGACCAGTTTTACCGCGACGAACTGGTGCGGATGTATGTTGACGTCGCCGACACGGCCGAAAACCGCGCAGCTGTCCGTCACGACATTCTGCACTTTTCTGCGCGAGTTCTCGCCATTGTAGCCGATCAGGGCTGGTGGTTTCCATGCGACCGCTTGCTCTGCGTGCCGCGGGCGCCATGATAGGGGCATGGCCACCACAACTCGCACGCAGTG
>SIAF01000472.1 GCA_009691905.1 Planctomycetaceae bacterium
TCGGTGAAGGAGATGAGGCAGTGGAATCGCGACAACCTAGGTCTGACCGTGCGCGCCAAGCGTAAAGCCACTTACCAAGAATTCAAATCCCAAACAAAATGCGCAACAACTTCTTACCTCTTGAGTTAGACATTTCATCAGGCCAGTCGGGTACCCCCCCCGGTCAACTGTCCGCAGGCCTCGCAAGTGCCCGAAGCCGATGCCGGATCGGCGTTTTCGACGAAAGGCCGTGGCCGGGGTCATCCCATCGCGGCTTGCAGTGATATTGCAGGAAACCTAGAATTCGAGGCAGCTTTCCGATGGCTGTCCCGGTCATCGCCTGCCCATGCCGCAGCCGGGAGTGGCGTCGGCCGTGGTTTCCCGTCACTTCGGCCCAGAATTTGGCACTCCGGTCCCAGAATGCAACGAATCGCCGTCTTAGGCTCAACCGGCTCGATCGGTACGAGTTGCCTTGAAGTGATCGGCGCTTTGCCCGGCCGGCTGAGTTTGCAGGGGGTCGCCGCTCGCAGCAGTTGGCAACTCCTGGGGCGGCAATGCGAGCAATTTGCGCCGCGGTGGGCGGTACTTTGTGACTCGACACTGCGGGATGTGGTCCCGCGGAACGCGTTTTCGTCGCGGACCCAGTTGTTGTTCGGCGAAGAAGGGATCGAGCGGATCGCGTCCGATCCCGAGGTCGATACCGTTGTCGCGGGGGTCGTCGGGGCGGCGGGGCTGCGCGGGACCTGGGTCGCGCTCGAGGCGGGCAAGCGGGTCTGTCTTGCCAACAAGGAGACCCTGGTGGTCGCGGGATCGCTCGTGATGGATCTGGCCCGCCGCCGCGGGGCGCAGTTGATCCCCGTCGATAGCGAGCACAGTGCGATTTTTCAGGCGCTGCAATCGGGCAAGTCGAGCGAAGTGCGACGCATCGTGCTGACGGCCAGCGGCGGCCCGTTCCGAGAGGCCACGCCCGAGCAGTTGCAACAGGTGACGCCCGAACAGGCGCTGGCCCACCCCACCTGGAACATGGGCCGCAAGATCACGATCGACTCGGCCACGATGATGAACAAGGCGCTTGAGATCATCGAAGCGAAATGGCTGTTCGGCCTGAGGGACGATCAGATCGAGGTCGTCGTCCATCCGCAATCGATCGTGCATTCGCTGGTAGAATTCGTCGACGGCTCGATCATCGCCCAGTTGTCGCCGCCGGATATGAAACTGCCGATTCAGTATGCCCTGACCTGGCCTGAACGAATAGAGGGGCCCAGCCCGCGGATGGATTGGCGCCGGCGGTTCGATCTGCAGTTCGAGCCGCCCGATCTCGAACGGTTCCCGGCCTTGGCGCTGGGGTTCGAGGTGGCTGCCCGCGGTGGCACCTGCGGCGCCGTGCTGAATGCGGCCAACGAGGCGGCGGTCGAGCGGTTTCTCGCCCGCGAACTTGGTTTTTGTGATATTCCCCGCGCCTGCCGCGCGGTTCTTGAAGCGCATCATTTCGACCCGACGCCGACGCTCGCAGAACTGCTGCGACTCGATCGCTGGGCGAGAGAGGAGATCGGTCGGTGGAAACCTTCGCTTTGACTTTGATTCCCAAGCTGGCTAGCGTGCTCAACGTTTTGTACGTCGCCATCGGGTTGGGGCTGGTGATTTTTATCCACGAACTGGGGCACTTTCTGGTCGCCAAGTGGTGTGGCGTGAAAGTCGAACGCTTCAGCATCGGCTTCGGACCGATTCTGTGGAAGTACGTGCGCGGCGAAACGGAATACGCGCTGTCGGCGATCCCCTTTGGCGGGTACGTCAAAATGCTGGGCCAGGACGATGCCGACCCCAGTCAAATGGCCAACGAGCGCATCGCCCGCGATAAGCGGTCGTACACGGCCAAGTCGGTCCCGCAGCGGATGGCGATCATCTCGGCGGGAGTCATCAACAACATGGTATCGGCCGTCATCTTTTTCGTGATCGCCTTCATGCTGGGGGTCAAATACCAGCCGGCGGTCGTGGGGCAGGTGACTCCCGGCATGCCGGCGTGGGTCGCCGGGTTGAGGCTGGGAGACGAAATTACGCGCGTCAACAACCGCACCGGCCCGCATCTGGGGTTTATCGACATCCGTCAGGCGGTGGCGTTGTCAGAGCGAGACGAGACCGTCCTGATCGAGGGCTTGCGCGACGGCAAGCCGTTTACGACCACGACCAGGCCCGAAGCCGGCAAGAAGCAGTTGTTTCCCACGATTTTCGTGGAACCCGAACTGGGGCTGACGTTGTCGGACGATCCCGACGGCGATGCCACGGGGCCGGCCGTCCCCGGTCTGCCCGCAGCCGAGGCGACCCCTCCCTTCGCTTTCGGTGACGAGCTGAAAGAAATTGACGGCGTGCGGCTGGCAAGCTACGCCGATTTGCAGCGAACTCTGGCGGCGAAGCGCGCCGAAACGGTCGAGTTCAGCGTCAGGCGCAAGGGGCAGACCGATTCGGAACCGCTCACGAAGATCAGCGTGCCCCCCAGGAATTTCCGCATGCTGGGTTTGAAGATGGCCATCGGGACCATCACGGCCATTCAGAATGGGTCTCCCGCCGAGGGGAAATTGAAGGAAGGCGACACGATTACGCACGTCGCCGGCGACAGCGGCGAGTGGCTGCCGGTGGGAATCAAAATCGACCCGCTCGAATTGCCCGACTGGTTTGCAGCGCGTGCCGGCCGGTCGGTCAAGGTCAAGCTCAAGCGCGACGTCGATCGCGGCAATCCCGTTACCGAAGAAGTCGATCTCGTCCCCGACGACCGGGCGGGCTGGATCGAACGCCCGGCGCGGACAATCAGTGACTGCCCGCTGTCGATTCCGGCAATCGGGGTCGCGTATCATATTACGCATCACGTCGAATCGGTCGACCCGGACGGACCGGCGGCGAGTGCCGGGATTGCCAAAGACGCCGATCTGCTCGAAATCGAATACATTCTGCCCGATGGTTCGCCGGATGATTATGAGGAGCGGCCCTCATTCAAGCTGGAATTCTCGGACAACGCGCGCAACTGGCCGCTGGCGTTCTGGCTGATGCAGCAATACCCGATGCGTCAGCTCATGGTCAAAGTCAAACCGGTGGCGCCCGCCAAGGCCGAACCGGTTGAAGTCGTTCCCGCCGCCGCGCCCGACTGGTTTCTGACGATGCGCGGCTTCTCGATGCAGGCCTACTACAAGACGCGCCAGGCGCAGAACATCGGGGAAGCGCTGTCGCTGGGGTTCCGCCACACGCGCGACTCGATCATCGATATGTGGATGACGGTCAAAGGCCTGACCTCGGGGCGAATTTCGCCCAATGCGCTGGGGGGGCCGATTCGGATTTTCAGCATGGGGTATTACTTCTCGAAACTCGGGATTCCCGATTTGATTCTGTTTCTGGGGATGCTCAGCGTCAGCCTGGCCGTCCTCAACTTTCTGCCGATTCCCGTCCTCGACGGCGGGCACTTCATGTTTCTGTGCTGGGAAGGGATCCGTGGCAAACCCCCCAGTGACTGGGTGGTCGTCACGGCAACCTATGTGGGTCTGGCGATGGTCCTGAGCCTGATGGCGTGGGTGATGTACGTCGATATCAGCAGTCTGATCGGGTGATCGACCCCGCGCCAGCGGTGGGCGAGCGGGGGGCGTCCCCGGCGCGCCGGGGTTTCTCGTTGTCGCGTGTTTCTCGCCGTCAATAACAACGAATTTCAACCACCGCCTTGAATTTGAAATCCAGCGTTTCCCGATGAGGTTCGCGATGCGAGGCCCCCGCGAGCGTTATGGTGCCGGCAAAGCCGTGGCGCTGTTGGCGACCTGTTTTGTGGTCGTCGGTGGGGCGTTCACGTGTGTCGTCATCAGTCTGTCTGCCGGCGAAGAATCGCGCCGTCCGCTGTGGTTGGCAGCGGCATTTTTCGCGGGAATTGTGGCGCTGTTGTGGCTGTTGCGGGACCGAAAACCCGAGAATCGTTTCGCCGTTCGCTGGGACTGGCTGGCCCGTCGCCGCCGCCGAAAAATCGAGTATCGCTTGTCGCATCGGCCCCGCGGCGATTCGCAACCCGCGGTCCCGAATGCCCCACCAACTGCCGAGTCGGTTCGGCAGTTGACCGGTGGAATCAACACCTGGGTGCCCGCCCCGGCGGCGAAACCGCCGCCGAAGTCACAGGCGTAGGGATCCGCGACACGACGGGTTTCGGCCGGTTACTCGATGCGCTCGCCGCCGGCCGGAATCACATCGTCGGCGGGTGCTGCCGGCAAGATCGGTTGCTTGTCGCCGTTATTTCGAAAGCGGCCTTCTTTCAAAAACCGCACGGTGTACTCGCGCGCCTCGGGCGCGGTGATCAGAAACGTGTGCAGACGATCGACGACGACGAAGTCGGCTGCGCCGGCCAGACGCGTGCTTGCCACGCTGACGGTTCCATCGTCGTCGCCGGGAATCAGCGGATTATAGCCGTTAGCCGTACCCCGCCCGCCGGCAATGACGCCGAACTCGAAACCGGGAGTCGGCAGCCCGGCGATGAACCCCTCGGGATCGCGCGTCAACTGTTGCCCGGCTGGTCCGTAAACGGCGCGGTACAGAATGTTCTTCTGGAATCGGTCGGCCAGTTCGGCGCCCTGGTTGGGGGTGGCGATCATCACCATCCGCCCGATGCGCGGGTCGTCGTGTTCGGCCAGATACGCCCGGACGACCAGCCCCCCCATGCTGTGGGCGACGAAATGAATGCGCTCGATGCCCTGCAGCGAGCCGATCACGCGGTGCAGATATTCGGCCGACTCGACGATATCCAACTGGGTGCTCGGGTAGCCGAAGCTGAACGTCTGAAAGCCGTCGCGTTCGAGTCCCAGTCGCTGTTTAAGTTTGTACATCGACTTCGACGATCGGATCAGGCCGTGAATCAAAATCACAGCCTCGCCTTTCATCGGGGCCAGTTGCCGCTCGGTGCGAATCTCGCTCAGCCGGCTTTGGCATTCCTGCAGCGTGCCTGATGCATGTCGGCAGTCGTCATCGTCCAGCAGCCGATATTGGCCGGCAAGCACGTTCTGCTGGATCCGCCACTGATGAAAGAATTCAGCATCGGCCCAGAACTGCCGGCCCCCCAACGTTTTGCTCAGAAGTCTGCGTCCGACTTCGAGTCGTCTCGAGTCGCTGGGCGGCGCCTTGTCGGGATCGAGATGATCCTGCTCGGCGGCATCGGCCGGTTCGTCGGCCAGGGCCACGCTGTGCTGACGAAAATTAGGGGTTGACTTGAGGAATTCGAGGTGGTGGAATCCCGCTGTTTTGTTTCAGTATCCGGAATCATCATCGGTCCATTCGTCAGGGAGGACGAAAGCATGTCTACTGTTGCCACCGGAGCCCCCGTCCCCG
>SIAF01000473.1 GCA_009691905.1 Planctomycetaceae bacterium
CTGCAACACGATCTGCTGCTTCTCGCTGACCCGAATCTTCGCCGCCGTCCCTGGCATTGGTTAAGCTCCCGCCTCACAATCGAGGGTTGACGAGAGATATATCATTTTCCGTTTTCATGAAACCCCGTTTCCGAGATGCGGCACTAGGACGACCGCCAGCCGCGATTCAAATATTCCGGGCGGTTTCTCGACCAGAGTCCCTTCGACCAGTTCAGCCAGCCGGAATTCTTCATCCGGAGCGGACTCAAGGAATTCTTCCGTCGCCGTCCCAGGTGCCGGTCGAAAGCGGATGCGCTCAAGCGGAACGTCTCCCAAACGCTCGAGCAAATCGGCGAGTGTGGCGATTTTGCTCGGGGCGGAGCGTTCGGATTTGGACAACACCGTCACCATTACCAAACTCTCCGCCAATCAGTTGGCTTGCACAAACCGCCAGACACACACAGCCGCATAATACCAGAGCATGCCTGCGAAGCTGATGCCAATCAAATACATGGCCCACACGACGCGCTTCTCAGACGCCAGATAAATCGCATTCAACCAGCGAGGCCGCCACCAGTTGAATACGAATGCCAGCAACCAGAACAGGCATCCCGATTTGAAACCGAATCGTGCGAGCGCCAACCACAGCGGGTCCCAGACGACCAGGTCTCCATAGAGGGCCATCGCAATCAATCCCAGCGGTGGCAGCATCACGAGCATGACGAAGCTCGTCCAGAGTTTCTCGCCGACGGATCGCTCGGCACCGAGTCCGAAATGGCTGCGTGCCTCGGGGTGCATGGGCTGAAACAGGCTTTCGGACGACTTTTCGAATCGAAACGGGTCGTTGTCCACGGTCAATGTACTCAGGTGAACCCGCACTGCAAATCGTGCTGTGCAGAAACAACGGGACGTTTCAGGGGACTTACGCCCCCCGCTCGCCTGTTCGAGTCAGCCCTACGGAACCCCAAACGTCAAATTCGCCTTGGCCTCAGCCGACAGCGTCAACCCCGAGGCGCCGTTTCCCTGATCGAGTTTCAGCAGCAGCAGATTCTTACCCGGCTTAAGTTCGACTTTGACTTTATCTTCACCCGGAGTCAGCGCCCGTGTGACTTTCGCGTCGTGTACTTTTTCACCGTTCAGCCACACCTGAATCCCGTCGTCCGAGCCGATCGACAGCACGGCCGGCTGAGACGCGGCCGAATCGAGCGTGGCGGCGAAGTAGAAAATCACATTGTCGGCCGGCGCCTTGAGATCGGCGGCGATTTGCCGCAGGTCGACTTCGGGTATTCCCGTCGCCCCTGGTTTCGTCGCCGCCATCGTCCAGCCGACCTTTTTGTTTCCCTGCCCGTCGAATTGCGCCGCTCCGTCGAACGTGCCGGCCGATTTCTCGGGACCGAAATCGTGCCCGCGCAATTCGGGCCTCGCGTTCGAGAAAGGACCCAGTGCCTTGAAGCTGCCGGCATGAACGACCGACTGCTGCAGGCTGACGAGGTATGCCAGAAGATCGGCGGCATCCTGGGCCGTCACGCTCTTCAAGACCAGTTCGGGCATCAGCGATTTTTCCTGTTTGGCCAGTTCGACCACATCCTTGCGGAGAATTTGCAACGACACCCCCTCGATCGACTTCAGGACGATTCGCTCGGCGTTCTGGTCCTGCAAAAAGCCGGCGTAAACCTTCCCCGACTCGGTTTCCACAACATAGGGAACATACTCGGGGGCAATGCCCGCGCTGGGGTTCATGATCGTTTCCAACAGCGCCCTGCGTTCGTACTTGCGGCCGATCTGGCTCAGGTCCGGCCCGATATCGACTCCCTTGCCTTTGACGCGATGGCACTTGTTGCAGCTTGCGGCACCGCTTCGCAAGAAGACCGCCTCGCCACGCCCCGCGTCACCGATCAATGCCAGAATTTCGTCGATCTTGAAGCTCTCACCGAGCGTCCTGGGCCGCTGGTCGGGGGGGACGTATTTCTCGAACAACAGTCGCACGTTGACGTCGGGATGGTCGATCGCCGCGGCAATCACTTTGTCGGCGAGCGGCTTGTCGAGTTTTTTGGTATCGACGAGACGGAACAGAAACACCGCCCCGTCGCTGGAGGCCATCAACAGGTCGGCGGCCTGCTGTTTCAATCCGGCGGCGCGCCTCTTGTCACCCAGCAGGGCGCCCAGCACTTTGGTTTCGCGCAGGACGACCAGCGCCTTGAGCGCGTCATCGCGTAGTGAGGGATCAGCGCTCGAAAGCAGTGCCGCCAAGTGCGGAGCCGACGAATCGAGTCCCAGCTTCATGGCCACATCGATTGCCGCCAGTTTGTCGGGCTTGGATGCCGATTCACTCGCCAGAATCGCAGCGACGGGCGCGGCGGCAATGTCGCGCAACCCGGCATCACCGATCACCGCCAGGGTAACGACCGTCAGCGATTTATCGTCGAGCGCTGTGAGAAGCGCCGCGGCCAGCGCCGGGTCGGTTTTCAGCTCGCCCCAGGGTCCGTTCAGATTGCGACCCAGGGCGTCGAGCGCCAGTTTCTTGACGTCGGCCGTCGATTTTCCGGCAAGCAGCCCAAGCACCGTCTTCCCCGCGTCGGCTGACGCGACCGACGAGAGTGCCGTCAGCAGCGCCTGCGCGGCATCGGCGGGAAGGTTGGAGGCGGCCAGCTTTTCCGTCAGATACTTCGTGGCGTCTTCCGGCCGCAGGATGCGAACGATACTGACCAACCGCGGGCTGACAACGGCATCGGGACGATCGACGACCGCCTTGAACACTTCGGCCTCGCGGCCGCGAGCGGCAATTCCCAGCGTTTCCAGCAGGTAGCGGTCAGAGCCGTCGTAGCGTTCGAAGGCCTTCAGGATGGCCGCCGTTGCAGCGCGAGATTTCGATTTGCCGGCCGCCAGCAGGACTTCCTTGAGAACTTCGCCATCGGCGTCATTGGCGAGCGCGAGAATGTCGTTCAGGTATTCATCACCGTGCCGCCGCAGAATCCGCACGGCCAAGGCCCGGAATTCGGCGTCGTCCGTTTTCAGCGCGGCGTGAACGGTCTCAATCCCCTTCTCGCCGATTCGATCGAGCAGCCATAGAATCCGCGCTTTAAGAGCCCGGTCTTTGCCTTGCAAGAGGGCCGCAATCAACACGGGAAGTGCCTTTTTACCACTTGCGAGCAGACGCTCCCGCGCCAGAAATGTCGTCGCGTGATTGGGGCTGGCCAGTGCCGCGACGGCATCGGCGTCGTTGGAGTAAGGGCCGGCTTTGTCGCGTCGAGCGAGCGTCTTGCCCCTGGGGGTGATGCGATAAATGCGTCCCCGCGTCGGGTCGTTGTAGGCGTGCCCCCCGACTCCCCCGTCGTACCAGTCGGTGACGTAGATCGAGCCGTCGGGCGCCACGCAGGGATCGATCGGGCGGAAATAGTTGTCGCTGTTGGTGATGACGTTCTCGAGCGACGCACCATACCCGACCCCCTTGAGCCGTTGCGGGCCGTAGCTGCGAATCTCGCGCGGTCCGGAGTCACAGTGAATGATCTTGTTCTGGTATTTCGGACCGAACGCATCGTTTTCGTAAAACGTCATTCCGCACGGCGAGCCAAACCCGGTGATCAGCACGTGAGGCACAAAGCCCGGCTTGTCGGCCCGCCAGTGATGGATCGGGTCGAAGCTGCCGTCGGGGTTCTTGATGTTCTCCGGGGCGCCGAACCAGCCGTAGTTGCCCCCTTCCAGAATCCAGCAGATGCGAACGCTTTTCAGTCCGTCATTGTCGTTGTCGCTGCACCAGACGTTGCCGAACGAGTCGACCGCCAGTTCGACCGGGTTGCGGAAGTTGACGGCGAAATCGTCGAGCTGCGTCCCGTCGGCTTCGCAGCGGATCATGCCTCCCCACTGATACCTGATGTGCCGGCCGTCGGGACCGGTAAGGTCGTAGCCCGTGTCGCCGTTGGTCATATACAGCTTGTGATCGGGACCGAACACCTGGCTGTGCGTGCCGTGGTCGTGGTTTTTCCCCCCGAACCCGGTCAGCAGCACCTTTCGCGGGCCGTCAGGTTTGAGGTCGTTGTTCTTGTCTTCGTAGACGTAGAGATTGGGCGATTCGGGGACATAGATTTTCGAGCCGGCAACGCACACCCCCATTGCCGCATTGAGGTCGGATGTGAAGACGGTCATCTTGTCGGCAACGCCGTCGCCGTCGATGTCTTCGAGAACCTTGATCTTGTCATCCGGTGGGTCGGCAACGTTGCGACGGTATTTCGTCCCCTCGGTGACCCACACGCGGCCGTACGTATCGATGTCGATTGCGATCGGGTTCTCGATCATCGGCTCAGAGGCAAACAGCTTGACCTCGAACCCGTCGGCGGTTTCGAAGGAGGCGACTGACTCGGCGGGAGGCTTTTGGGCGAAGGCCGGCACAATCGTCAGCCCCAGGGCTAACGCCACCAGGACAATTGGTGCGACTCGATTCATTCGACAGCAGATGAAAACCCGGCACATTAAGAGCGCTCCCCGGCAATGTTGGCGAAAAAGTGGTTGATTTGGTGGCGCGAACGACTTGAGAGTTTCTAGAGTCCCAAGGTGTGTCGCAATGCCAGATCGATGGCCGTCATCGTGGTCAATCGGCCGATCCTGCGATCCAATTCGGACTCCGACGACGTCTCCCCGGTCAAAGGGCATCGTATGCTTCCATCTCGGGTCGTTCCCAGTCCTCGGCGATGGTCTGCAGACGGTGTCGAAGATCGGCAGCGTGGCGCTCGTCGCTTCCGCGACATTTGAGGTCGACCAGTTTCCTGTCGCTTACCGCGTCAACATCGCTTGCAACGTCGGTCTCGATCTCTTGCAGATGCTCGTAGGCATACGCCAGCGCATCGTGAACGTCGCTGGGTCGCAATTCCGGATAGGTTTGAACGATCTCCTCGACCGTCGTCCCCTGGCGATACCAATTCAGAATCACGCAGACGCGAATGCGCGTGCCGCCGATGACGGCCCGGCCGCCGCTTCGACCCGGAACCTTCTCGATGTTGCGATAATCGAACTTGCTCATGGGAACCTCGTTTGTCGCGGGTTGACGCTTGCTGCCCGCGTGATGGTTCAATTCTAACAAATCCGCTTCAGTCGTGTTGATCGTACCAACGGCGTTTTTGCCGGTCCGCACGCCGTTTCTAAGCGGCCCGTAAAGGAAACTATGCGGCGCCGCACATAAAGGGACGCTTCAGGGGGCTTACGCTGGGCTGTTAAAAATCTGGGGTTGTGTGGGAAATGAGTTTATCCCGGTTTTGTTCCGCAGTGGTGGGTTTCAGGTCTCGTTTACGCAGTGACTGGGAGCTGGGGGGGAGATGCGTCGAACACCACTGCAAGACGT
>SIAF01000474.1 GCA_009691905.1 Planctomycetaceae bacterium
CCTCATTCGCGTGCCTGCCTCTCATCCTGCGTGGAACGGTCGCGCGCCATGCTGCCGGCGTCGATCCGTCGTTATATCTTTGAATGAATCAGTTTGACCAGGGCCCCAACGGCGAATTCGTAGGGAAGTCGACTAAATCAACAGGCCCCAAGGGCATCGCTCCAGCCCTCGGCATCTGTGCAGGCCCCCAAGGCGCGTTCGAGAGCGGAGACATCGGGATAGCGGTCGTCGGGCCGCTTCGCGAGGCAGGTCAAGACGACCTGTTCGAGATCGCCGGGAATCCCCGGACGAATCTTTGACGGCGGGGTGACCGGGTCGCGGGCATGGGCGATCATCACCTGGATCGGGTTGCTCCCTTCAAACGGCGGCTGACCGGTCAGCGCGTGATAGGCCGTTGCGCCCAGCGAATAGATGTCGCACCGCGCGTCCGGGGCTTTGCTCGCAACCGCCTGCTCGGGTGACATGAACAGCGGCGTTCCGCTGACCGAACCTTCCTGCGGTAATTGGGCGTTTTCATCGTCGGCGGTGTGTTTGACCAGCCCGAAGTCCAGCAGTTTTGCCACGTCGCATATGCCTCCCAGACGCGAGACGAAAATATTCGCCGGCTTGATGTCGCGGTGGATCAGCCCCGCCGCATGCGCTTCGCGCAGCGCGTGGCAGGTCTGCCGCAGGAGGTGAATGAGGCGTGCCGGCGCAAGGGGCCCGTGACGCTTGACCAGGTCGCCCAGGCTCATTCCCGGCAGAAACTCCATGACGTAATAGAACGTTCCGTCGTCGGTCCGGCCGTAGTCGTAGATGTCGATCGTGTTCCAATGTGTCAGCTTGGCGGTTGTTCGAACTTCTCGCTCGAAGCGAGCCAGAGCCAGCGGGTCGCTTTGGCTGTCGGGGCGGATCAGCTTGATCGCACAGGGACGTTTGAGCAGGCAGTGTTCGGCGAGATAGACTTCGCCCATGCCGCCGACACCGATTCGCTCCTTAAGATGATACTGTCCCATCTTCCGGGCTTTGAACGCCGCGACGCGCAGCGTGTTGATGATGTGCGTCCCGTACACCGCCGAAACCAGCCCCAGGACCATCATGATGACGTGATCGCTCATCTGCTCGAACGTCGCGATCTCCTGCGCCAGTTCGCTGCCCGCAGTCGACCGAAAGCGCAATAGTCCCATCACGACAAATGGAGCCAGCGAAATGGGAACGAGAATCTTCGCCGCGCGCTGCCAGGTGTTGGGAATGAACGTGCCATAGAGCAGCACGACGGCGAAGAAATACAGCACACTGCTTTTGATCGCGGCCAATTCGAACGCCGGATTGCCGACTTTGGCCTTCAGCAGAACGAGTGAATACTGATACACGGCCAGATACACCGACGTCAGCGAAAACAACCCGAGCTCGATCCAGCGGAGCTGGGCCAGCGACAACGCGACTCGGGATGCGAGCAGCGCGAAGATGCCTGCGATCACAGCGACTATGACCGCCCGAAAGACGAAGACCGGTGCATCGGCAACGAACAGGTCACGGACGAAAAACGTGACGACCCCCGCGACCAGCACGAGCGCCGCCGCCCTGAGCCGCACGCGCAATAACGACTGCGTTTCGCTCTCCAGCCGAGGTCCCGAGCCGGCGACCAATTCGACATTGCCCCTGGGGGGGCCGGTCCGTGAAACGTCGGCCAGGGGCTGCGCAACGATAATCGTTTCGTCGGGTTGGGCCGAAAAGGGAGTCGGAGTGCTCATAGGAACGCTGCCGTGCGACCAGACGGGGACAAACGCCATTGTACGACCATGCGACGGGGTTGGTAGGTATGCGGCGACAGGGTTTCAGCGCGACCCGCAGATTTGTAATATGAATTTCTCACAGACCCGTCAGCGAGCGATCTTCAAGAAGGGCGTCAGGCAATGCCAGGTGACAGCGAAACAAGGTCAATTGCAGGTTGTAACAGGCACGTCCTGCGACAACGAATACAGGTTGGTGTTTTCTTGTTTCTGATCGTTCCCCTTGGTGCGGTCGCTATTGCCGGCTCGGCTCCGCCGACTACCTCGAAAACTCGTCCTGCCGAATTCAGCGCCTCGCTGTTCGACGGCCGCACGCTGCAGGGCTGGACGATCGAAAACGATTGCGAGATCGGCGTCGAAGACGGGTCCCTCGTGCTTCAATCGGGCAACGGCTGGCTTCGTAGCGACCACACCTACGCCGACTTTGCACTGCACGTCGAATGGAAGGCCTTGAAGGAATCGGATTACGACGCCGGAATCTACATCCGCACCCTCAACGGCGGTAAAGATTTCCCGAAAGACAGCTACCAGATCAACCTCTTGCAGGGTGAAGAAGGAAACATCAAAAAACTCAAGGGCGCTGCGAGTAAAGGATTGATCAAACCCGGCGACTGGAACGCCTTCGACATCGCGGTCGTCGGCGATCAGGTGGCGCTGCAAATCAACGGCAAACCGGCCTACAAGGTCGGTGGCCTCAAGCAGCGAATCGGTTACGTCGGGCTGCAATGCGAAGTCATCAAAGGAGGCAAATTCCAATTCCGTAACTTGAGCATCACCGAACTGGGCTATCGTTCGCTGTTTGATGGGAAAAGCCTCGATGGCTGGACCGGCGCCGGTGAACCCGCCGAAAAGTGCTGGGTCGTGCGCGAGGGGCTGCTGGCATGCACCGGTGCACCGGGGCCGTGGCTGCGCAGTGGCGAGCAGCACGGCGACTTCAACCTGCGTCTGGATTACCTCGTCGCTGCGGGGGGCAATAGCGGTGTTTACGTCCGCGTCCCTGAAGACGGTAACCACCATCGCGAGAATGAGACGGCTCCGCCGGCCGGTTTCGAAGTTCAGATC
Organism: Planctomycetaceae bacterium; assembly: GCA_009691905.1. Classification (GTDB taxonomy): domain Bacteria; phylum Planctomycetota; class Planctomycetia; order Planctomycetales; family Planctomycetaceae; genus SIAF01. The sequence goes on from SIAF01000474.1 coordinate 2,835, forward strand.
CTCGACGATCATGACCCCCAATATCGGGAATTGAAGGATTACCAGTTCAGCGGCTCGGTTTACGACATTGCCGGCGCCAACCCCTGCAATGTGCGTCCCGCCGGCGAGTGGAATACACTGGAGATCAATGCCCAGGGTCAACACGTGACCGTCACGCAAAATGGGGTCGTGGTGGTCGACGTCAATGACCAGACGCATCCGTTGATCAAGCTCCGTCAGACGAGCGGCTTTCTCGGCCTGCAGAACCACAGCACCCAGGTGACGTTTCGCAACCTGCGGGTCGGGGCGCCGCAGTAGCGTAGAACGGACTCTTAGTCCGTTCGAGCGAACCTAGCCCCTAGCCCCTAGCCCCTCGTCCGTCATGCCCCTTCCCTTTCGCATTGCCTTTGTCGGGGTCGATCACCCGCATGGCGCCGGCTGGCGCGAGTCACTGCAGAATCTGGCGGGCGAGGCTGAAATCACCGCCATCGTCCCCTGCTTAGGAGGCACGACTCACAGCCTCGAAGAACGAAACGCAGCCGCGCGGCGATTCGAGACCGTCGAGCAATTGATTGCCGAAGGATGCACGCTGTTCGATGGCGCGATCGTTTGCCTGCCCAACTCCGAGTGTCCCTCGGCGGTGACGACCCTGGCCAGGGCCGGCAAGCACGTGCTGGTCGAGAAACCGGGGGCCGGCTCGGCCGCCGACGCGCGGCCGATGGTCGCGACGATTCGCGCGGCCGGCGTCGCCTTTCAAAGCGGCTACCTGTGGCGCTACGACGAAGGGGCGCAGCGACTACGAACCATGATCGCCGACGGCCGGTTCGGCCGGTTGATCAGTGTCGAAATGGGCTGGGTCACCAGCGACGTCGGGCGCCGCGGGGCCGCACATTACCTGTTCGATCCTGCCGTGAGTCAGGGGGGCTTTTTCAACTGGCTGGCGTGTCACTGGCTCGATCTGCTGATTTATCTCTCGGCCGACTCGATCAAGGCGGTCACAGCACGGGTCGGGCAGTTTGGCGCGGTGGATGTCGAAGTCGAAGATGGCGGCGCAGCAATTCTCGAACTGGCCGGCGGAGCGCTCGCCACGTTTGTCGGCGGGTACTGGCTGCCGCGCTGGGCGGGTGAAGTGCTATGGACGATCCGCGGCAGCGAGCGCTGGGTGCATTGGGACCCGCAGCGCGCCAAAACTGCGGGTGTGTTGACGATTCATGGTCCGCAGCCGCAGTTTCAGGCCATGAACGAGGTGTTCGCGATTCCGGCCGACGACACGCCAGGTTACGGAGGCCGCCGCACCATGGCGCTGCTGCGCGACTGGATCGAAGCCGCCCGCACCGGTCGCGACTGCCGCAATTCGCCGGAGTCTCTGCTGGCGACGCTGGAACTTCTCGATGCCATCTACGAGTCGTCGCGCGCGGGCAAACGCGTTGAATGCGATATCGGCGACCGGCTTCGTTCCTAAATGATGGATGAGCCATCCATGGAAAAGGTCACGCTTTGGAATGGGAACACCTATGACCGCGACAAAGTCGTGCCAACCGCACCCCACCTGCTCGCACATTTCGATCGGCACAGTGATCTGGTCGAGACTGTGGACGTCGACGGCATTTCGATAGTGCGTAGGTGGATGCTTTCCATTGTGTGTGTCAGCGCTGCGGTTGCAGCAGCTACCGTCTGCCTGGGCAGGCCGTTTATCGGGTGGTCGTGGGTCGTCGCATGTATATCATTCGCTACGATCGGGTACGTAGCGGTTGTGTTTGGTTTGTCGCGAATTAGAGGTGCCACCCGCGTGGCGAGGACGGTGAGTGTCAGTAACGGTGAAGTGTGCGTGGCAACACCGTTTTATGAGAAGAGGGCCAGTCTGTCAAAGTGTGCGTGGTTTGCCGGACTCAGTTGGCATGATCCTTTGACGTTTAGCCTCTGGCCGAAGCGGTGTGTGGTCCTATTCGTCCCGTCATTTGTCCACGGTGTCGCAGTGGGACTGAAGCCGGGGCTGTTCGAAGTCTGGACGGAACTCCTGGAGATTTCGGAGCTTCCCAAAGGTCGTGACCAGCACGCGTGGCAATTGATTGTCGTGATTTTTGGCGTCGTGCGGGGAGCGGTTGCGGGGGCTGCTATCGCGGGGCTCATTACGCTTGTGTGTCAACAAGGTGCGGTGTGCGAGTTTCTGCGGATCTACTCAATATGCACTGGACCATTGATTGGCGGCTTATACGCTACAATACGTACCGGGAGCAGTTGGTGGTGCTTCAAGAGCGACGATGCATTTCTTAGTACACTGGTGTGGTTTGCTGTGCCAAGTATCGGTGCGGCAGCCTGGGCGTCGAGCAGTACTGTGGAGTTCGTTTGTTTGGTTCCTCTTCCGAATTCGTGGGTCGTTTTCGGGTTCTTTCGCAGCGTCTTTCGGAAGGTTGCGACGTCGGAGCTCAGCTCAGGCTCGACAGAAGGGGGCCGCCCCCTCCACCTTCGCCTTCGCATCGCCCCAGCATTTGCGA
>SIAF01000475.1 GCA_009691905.1 Planctomycetaceae bacterium
AGAAGGCTTCAACAACAAGGCAAAACTGACCCTGAGAAAAGCGTATGGCTTTCGTTCCCCGGAAATCGCAAAAATCGCCCTGTATCACACCCTATCCGACCTCCCCACTCCAAAATTCACCCACGAATTCTGGTGACGAGGCAGATAAGAGAAGTCGTACTCGATGTCGGTCAGAAGTATGGAGCATATTCTGCGACCTTTCCTGGCCGTTGTGCGAAGTCGGACATGGTTCTCGCCGAGTTGCTCAAGTACCTCGTCGAACATCAGACAGACGATGGTTCGTTCGGCAATCCCGTGCACAACACTTTTGCACCGCTGGCTCTGCTGGCGAGCGGCGATGCGAAATATCTGTCGGCCGTCGAGCTCAACGTGCGATATCACTGTCGTGAGACTCGTGCGAAGGACAAACGGTACTTCGATTTGATCAATTGGAGTTACATGAGCGCCGCGATCGTGCTCAGTGAGTACCACATTGCGACGGCAGAAAAATGGGTGCTGCCGGAGCTGCAGGATGTCCATGATCACCTGGCGAAGAGCCAATATCTCCATATGTCGCAGATCAATCCACAAGCGAAGAAATCGCACCCAGATGACTTTCCGAAAGGCCCAAAAGATTCTCACGGCGGCTGGGGTCACAATCCCGGCTTTGAAGGCTACGGTTCCATCGCAATGCTCACTGGCCAGGGCGCTTTGGCTTACTCGTTGATGCAGCTCTGCGGGATCAAGATTGATCGCAACAATCACGACGCGGCATACGAATTCCTCAAGAAGGGGACGGGGCAAAACGGATACGTCTGGTACGGCGACAAAATTGGAGGGGGTCCGGACGGGTGGGCCGACATGGGTAGAACCGGCGCCACTGGCATCGCCAACTTCCTCAGTCCTTATGCCGATCCTGTCTACCGCGAACGAGCACTTGCCCACGCCAGGGTGATCGGCCGGCATCCGCAGAGCTTTCCCGATACCCACGGTTCGCCGGCGATGGGAATGGCCTACACAGCGCTTGCTGCGAACGCCGATCCCGACAGCTTTCGCAAACTGATGGACGCCAATCGCTGGTGGTTCACGATGGCGCAATGCACCGACGGCAGCTTCTATTACCAGCCCAATCGCGACAACGCCGGCTACGGCTCTGACGCCCGCATGACAGCATCATCCGTAGTAGCGTTTATCTTCACGATCCCCAAGCACAGCCTGGTAATTACCGGCAAGCAAATAGATCGAAATGAGAGATCAGAGTGATCGATTCCGAGAGCTTCCTTTGAAACCAGTGGTCAAGTCAGTTGCGAGGATCGCGATGAGGAACCATCGATCGGCGGTTGAATTGCGCAGATGGGATTTCACGGCCCACAGAACAGGCCGGATGATTTTGGGGACACTGATTTCGGCTCTGCTGATTAGCACTGGCTCGGCGGACCCCGGCGACCCGGCCCTGCCCGGCAACCATCCGCTTATTCAGGCTCAGGCGGGGAGTTTGCTGATCTCGGAGTTGCGCTGCGCGGCGTGTCACAGTGGCGTCCAGCGAGGTTCTCTGCCGGAAAAGGCAGCCCCGGATTTGGCCGAAGTCGGCGCGCGGATCTCGCCGGTATACCTCCGGCGATATCTCGCATCTCCGTCGTCGGCCCATCCCGGAACAACCATGCCGGATGTGTTGGTGTCGCAACCAGAGGCGGAACGAGACCGGATTGCTGAAGCGCTGACTCACTTCTTGGTGGCTCAGTCAACGGTCGCCTTTCAGACTGGAGCCCCCGAGCAGATTGATCTTCAGCAAGGCAAGACGCTGTATCACTCGGTCGGTTGTGTGGCGTGTCACGGTCCGAAGGAAGCACTCGCCGACGCGCCGCAGAAACCAAAACGCAACGACGAGGATGACGACGACGATCCTGCTGCTCAGAAAACGATCGTCAAGCCGCTTGCAGTGAAGCTTGGACATGTCGGCTCCAAGTACAGTGCGAAGTCTCTCAGTGAGTTCCTGTTTCAGCCGTTGCGTGTCAGAAGCTCCGGTCGAATGCCGGACATGAAGCTGACTCCCGCTGAGTCGCTGGCGATTGCTGGCTATCTGATTGGAGATAAGCCGCCACAGGGAAAGGCTCTGGTTTCACAGGCACCGCTCGTGGCGAAAGGAAGTAAATACTTTCAGGAACTGAACTGCGTTGCCTGTCATTCACTCCCCGGCATTGCGGCGGCTCCTCTGATTGGTTCATTGAGAAGCGCGGATCTGTCTCGCGGATGTTTGTCCAAATCGAGTGGCCGCAGTCCCCAGTTCCACCTCGAAGACGCTCAGGTTCAGGCGATCGAGGCATCGCTTCGGGAAGAGCCGACTGCAGACTCAGACAAACTTGTGGCTGCGAAAACACTGACGGCATTTCACTGCATCGCCTGTCATGTTCGGGATGACTTTGGAGGCGTTCACGAAACACACAACCCGTTCTTTGCCACCAGCGAGCAGAAACTCGGTGACGACGGTCGCATCCCGCCGCCGCTGACGCTTGTCGGGGCCAAGCTGCAACCGGCCTGGATGAAGAAGGTGCTCTTCGATGGCGAAAGTGTCCGCCATTACATGGCCACTCGCATGCCGCAATATGGTACTGCAAATCTCCAACATTTGCCGAGCGTCTTCAGTCGCCTCGACGTTGTGAAGAGCACGGAAATGAAGATCCCGAGTCCGGAGAGTCGCTCAGAAAGTGAGCGTGAACGAGAAAAGCTGCTTCGCGTGGCGGGTCGAGAATTGCTCGGCGACAAAGGGCTGAACTGCGTCGCCTGTCACAACTTCAATGGGAAAGTCGCGCAGGTCAATCAAGGGATTGACCTGCTGACAACGTATGAGCGACTTCAGCCTGGCTGGTTCAACAGCTATCTGCGCAATCCTGGTGCGTTTCGTCCACGGACCATTATGCCGACGGGTTGGCCAAATGGTGTTGCCGTATACAACACGATTCTGGATGGCAACACGGACACGCAGATTGAAGCCATCTGGTACTACCTCTCGCTCGGGACATCCGCCGCCGATCCGTCCGGCGTCCGCAGTGTCAATACAAAACTTTCTGTCGACGATCGGGCCAAGACGTTTCGCGGACGCAGTCGAGTAGCCGGTTTTCGAGGCATTGCCGTCGGTTTGCCCGAGAAGCTGAGCTACCAGCCCGTCAAAAAACTTCCTTTTCGTTGGCTGGCGGGATCACGCGGCAACGGCGGGTGCGTGGAAGTCGGCGGGGTGAAAATGTCCTCGCCGGATTTCGGGCGAGCCCAAATCGATCCCAGAGCGCGCCCGATGGCAGCCTGGGCAACGTGAGCAGCGCAAGAAAGTTCCGCCAGTAGGTCCACGTACTGCTGCAGGCCTCGCGGAGTCCCCATGCGGAACAGTCCGCGCATGAGACGTCCCAGATTATGCGCCATCGCCGACATCAGATAGCGCTTGTAGACTTTCTCGATCCCCCACAGCCACGTGCGCCGCGCTCCGCCCGTCTCGCACATGTGCGCGAAGCTCCGTTCCACCTTCTCGCTCCGTTGTCGTTGCAGCCCCTTGCCACGTTCGCCGCGAATGCGGCGGCGATTGGCGTACACGGCGTCGCGTTGCTCCGGGGGCTTGTCCGTCCAGACGTGCGTCCGGCCGGCGGGCAGTGCCGGTTCGGCGACGTACGTCCGATACGGCGTGTGATCAGCGAAATCCGTCAGGACCGGGGCCGCGTGATACCCTTTGTCGGCCGCCACATCCTCGATCTGCACGTCGCTCCCCGATTCCCGCAGATTCGTTTGCGCCATCTGCACGGTGTCTTCCAAGGTGAGCGTGTCTCCGTAATCGGCGTGGTAGATCTCGGCGGCCACGATCATCTCGGTCGAAAGATCGACCGCGTGCTCGGCCTTGTACGCCAGGTGCGTCGTGCCGTCCTTCATCTTCGCGATCCGGCTGTCTTCGTCCGTCGGACTCATCCATTCGTCGTTCGAGACCTTCTTATTCGGACGGGTCTTGTCGAACCGCTTGATCTCGTCGATCGTCGGCTTCTCGTCCGGCCCGAGGACTCCTTCCGCGCGCATCAGGCCGGTCACGTAGTCCTGCCAGTCCTCTTCCGTGTCGCGGCGGACGATGCTCTTCATCGCCGCGTTCGCTTCCAGCGTCGTCGAGTCGACCCCCAGCGTCTTGCCGTCGAGCAGCTTCTTCTCGCGGGCCAGTTTCAGCACCCACAGAAAGACCGCCTTGTGGACTTCCAGCGGCAGCCGCTCGCGGATCACCGACAGCGACGCATGAACCGGGGACTCCTGGGTCGACGCCATTCCCAGGAACTTCCGCAGCGAGAGCGAGTCGCTGCACCGCCAGGCGATCCCCCGCTGCGAGCCGATCCCTTCGAAGTAGCCCACCAACAGCATGCGGAAGTAGATGCCCGGCGGAATGCTCGGCCGACCCAACTTCGCATAGTACGGCTCGCACTGCTCCTCGACCCACGCATCGAAGCCCCCCTCGGCCAGCAGCTCGTTGAGCTTCACGTAGAAGGCGTGTCCCGGCGAGACCGGCAAATTCGGTGTCGCGATCCACAATTCCCCCTGCCGCTCGTCGTTCCGTCGTCCCAACGCCATCGGCTCGTCCTCGCTCGGTTGTCCGCGTCATCCGGCCCGCCGCCGATGATAGCGACCGCCGGCGCGGTCCGGAAGGGAGTTTTTTGACGGGCTGCTACGCCTTCAACGCGGAAACGGGAACGTTGTCGGCCATCTGGCAGAATGACTTCCTTGGCGTCAATTGGAGCGGCCAGGGTTCCGGGGACTTCAATCCTGCCAGCGAACCGGTGACGCTGGCGCAGGATGTGTCGTTCGTGCAACTCGCGGATGAATATGCTCCGTGGCCGCTGATGCCGGTGATGACCAAAGACGCCCGGATCAACCCCAACCCGCTCTATCCCAAGAACTTGGGCTATCAATTTCGTGGATACTTCCTCGACGAATCCTCAATTCCCACGTTCATGTATCGCAGCGGCACGATTGAGATTGAGGATCGGTCGGTGGCCGCAGGATCTGAAGAGCAACGACAGCTCAAACGTGTTCTGACCTTCGAATCTCCGATGCAGCAAATCGTCTGGTTTCGAGCACTTACGGGGGACATCAGCCAGGAGTCCGAACGTGTCTTTCAAAGTGGCCGATTGCGGCTGACGCTTCCCAAGACCGAAACAAAATTGGTTCCTCTCCGGAATTTGTGGGTGAATTCCGGTGAATCGCGTAAGGGTGTCGGAATGGTGCGTTCGTGATGGGGAGATTTGGTGTGCGTGGAGGGCCGCCCGGCTCGTTGTGGCCCCGCAGCCGCAATCCGGCCTGCCCACA
>SIAF01000022.1 GCA_009691905.1 Planctomycetaceae bacterium
AACCGAGCGATTCAACATCTGATCGGCACCCTCAATGACGCTGCTTTCGCGTATCCGGGGACCAAGCTGCAGCTCCATTTCACCTCCTTAGCACCGCCCGCCAATCCAAACTCGGTGCCAAAGCAAATTCCGCCAGATCAGGAGGTCTGGGCCTACTGATTGGCACCATCAGCCGTGACGGGACTGCTCGTTGGCTTGGGTGTTTTCAGGCGAACCAGATTCCCGGGAAACGTCGCTTGGCGGCTCTTTCGCCGCCAGCGTCTGACGACGATCGACGACCAGCGCCAGGAATCCGCTCAACAGCAGCCCCGCCGCCTCTAAGGTCAATAACCATCCGGCGTGCCGATCGAGGACCTGCGCTAGCGGAGCCTGCGGATCACCAAAAAGCCCGGCGACGAGAGCCAGAATCGTGACGATAAACAGCGCTCCGAAGAATGCGGTCAGCGGAAAGAATGGATTGCGGGGAACTGCGGAATCGGGCATGAGAACCGGCAAGGCCCCTTTCGAATGTCCAAGTTGATTTAGGATCACTAACAAAACGAACCTCAACGGGAGGGCGAGGCTCCCGCCGAGCCGCTGGAGTACAGCCTTTAGGCTGAAGTTTAAGGAAAAACACGCTGTACCACATTGAATTCCGTGCGAACACGGATGCGGCAGGCTAAAGCCTGTACTCCAACTCCCCGGCTCAGCAGGAGCTTCGCCCTCCCATCGCCTCGGTTCTGTTAGAATTCCTAAGAAACCGTAAATCATCAACTTCCCGTTCTAAGAGCATGAAAACGGGGTGGCACGCCCTGACCAACGGGAAGGGCGTGGCCGTGCTCCACGCCCTTCGCTCAGGCTCAGGGCGTGCCACCCAACGTCGTATTCTTTTGGAGAATAATTGATTTACGGTTTATAAGTCGCTGAGCAATTCGCGAAAACGATCGGCGCCATCGGTGCGCGGCGACTCACTTTGGAAGCGGCAGGCACAGCCACAGCAAGTACGCTGCAGGGCCGACAAAAATCACGCTATCGAGCAGATCGAGCAGTCCGCCGAAACCGGGCAGCAGCGGGGCCGAGTCCTTTCGACCGACATCGCGCTTGATCAAAGATTCGGCCAGATCGCCGACGATTCCCAGAATACCGAGAATGATGCCATACGTCACCGACCAGGTCGAGTCGGCACCGGCCACGTCGGCGAACCAGGTCGGCGCGACCGACAGGCACAACCAGCCCCCCAGTGCCGCACCGAACAAAGCACCCACGACACCGGCCCAGGTCTTGCCGGGACTGATCAACGGGCTGAGCTTTTTACCCCCCATCGCGTGCCCGGCGAAATACGCCGCCGTATCGCCGCATTTGGTGATGACGACGACCGACGCCAGCGGCAGGTAGCAAAGTGCCGGCGTGGCGACCCACCGCAATTGCAGCGTCGCACTGATCAGCACGGCCAGGTACGACAGCCCGAGAATCTCGAGCCCCAGAGTCTCCAGATTACCCCCGGGCGCTCGGTATCGAACCAGAGCGCCGACGAACAAGGCCATCACCGACAGCGAATAGGCCAGCATCGGCGGCCCGAGCCGGCCGAGGGGGTTGCCGTGCGGCAGCCAGTCGATCCCGAGAACAAACACCCAATTGGCCGAAACCACAACCAACGCGCACAGCATGAGCAGCGCGCGATTCGGGGCGGGCGCCCCGGTCGCGGTTGGTCGCGTCCGCAACAGATCGACATACTCCCAGACGCTCCGCAGCGTCAATAGAATCGCCAGCACCGCCAGGCATGGCGCGGCGTCGCCTGAGCGAGCATCGGCCCAGAATAATCCCGCCAGCGCCGCAATGAGCAGCGGCCCCAACTTGAGCCGGGCGCGCAGCGCCCCCAAATCAGCCATTCAGGCCCCCGAAACGGCGATCACGAGCGGCAAAATCCCGCAGCGCTTCGAACAGGTCGGGGGTGCGAAATTCGGGCCAGCATTTTTCGGTGACCCACAGCTCGGCGTAGCTGATTTGCCAGAGCAGAAAATTGCTGACCCGCATCTCGCCGGCCGTGCGAATCAACAGATCGGGGTCGGGCATCCCGGCCGTATACAGGTGCCGCGAGATTTCGTCTTCGGAAATCTCTTCAGGCACCAGCCGGCCGGACGCCGCCTCGCGGGCCAAGGCTCGGACGGCATCGAGAATTTCGGCGCGGCTGCCGTAATTCACCGCCAGGCACAACCGCATTCCCTGATTTTGCCGGCTGCAATCAACGGTTTTTTGAACTTCGCGCAACACGCCCTGGCTCAACCCGTCGCGACGACCGATCATGGCAAACGTCAGGTCCTGCCGCATGATGTCCGAGCGCTCTTCGATCACGTACTGTTCGAGCAGGCTCATCAGGAAGTCGAGTTCCTTGCGGGGGCGCTTCCAGTTCTCGCTGCTGAGGCAATACAGGGTGAGTTGTTCGATGCCCAGTCGCGCGCACTCTTCGACGATGTTGCGGACGCTCTTGACGCCGCGGCGATGGCCTTCGACTCTCGGCAAACCCTGACTTTGTGCCCAGCGGCCGTTGCCATCCATGATCACGGCGATGTGCCGGGGGAGTTGGGCGCGCGACAGCCCTTGTGTGACGAGTCCGTCGTCGGAATATCGCAAGGTCGCGGTCACTTGACGCTCGCTTCATGGTCCCGCAATTGTTGCACCACGCGACGGATCTGCTTGAGCCTGGGCTCGAATGCCGTCCGGGCTTCCTGAAAGTGTTCGAACGCTTCGGTTCGGGTCAGCGTTTCGCCGTGGGGCGAGCTGCGGTGCGTGAGCAGACGATTCAGGGTCCGCAGGGTGGGGTTGATCTGCTTTTCGAGGCACGTCATCACTTCCTGCAAATCCGTGGCGGCCTGCGTCAATAGTTTAAAGATTTCTCGCCGGTCGATGGCGCGTTCAGAGTCGGTCAACTCGCGCCCCTGCATCGCCGCGTTGACATCGATCTGGGCCGAGTCGTCGAGATTGACCAGTGGCCCGAACGGGCTTCGGGCGTCATGATCAGACTTGAGTTGCACTTGGGCCTGTTCGAGTCCCCGGCGGGCGCGCTCGAGATCGGGCTGCAGGTCGAGCGCCTTCTTGAATTGCGCCGCGGCTTGCGGCATGTTGCCCATTTCCAGGTAGACCTTTCCCAGATTGAGATACGCATCGGCCATTTGCGGGTCGATTCGAATCGCCTCGCGGTACGCCGGTACCGCCAGCGCCCATTGTTTGAGCCGGCGGTAGGCGAAACCGAGATTGTAAAAGCCGGCGCTCGACTTGCGGTCGATCTGCACGGCGCGCCGCAAAACTTCGACGGCCTTGGAAAAATTCCCGAGGCGGTTGTAAACCGCCCCGAGGTTGATCCATGCCGCGCTCCGCCGGGGATCAAGTCGCGTCACCAGTTCGAAATGCTTTGCCGAGGACTCGAACGCATCCAGCAGGCAGTGGGCTGTCGCCAAGCCGTAGTGAACATCGGGATCCAGATCATTGAGCTGACGCGCTTCTTCGAAAACGGCAAGCGCTTCGCGAACCCGGCCCGTCTTCAGGTATTTCCTGGCGCGCTGACAAAGTTCGTCGATTATTGGTTCGTCGGCCATGCCCGTCCACTCGCCGATCAGGCCAGGGAGATCACCTTGCTGCGTGGCGTTTCTTCGAAGCGAACTTTCCCCTCACGCGCCAGCCATCCCACCCCCTGCATGACTGTATCGCGAGGCGCGTCCAGGTCTTTGGCCAGCTTGCTGAGCGTAACCGAGCCGTTCGCACCGAGATACTGCCAGACCTGCCCCGCAACGATTCCGATCGTATCCAGGCCGAGGCTTTCAAACTCCATGACCATGGGCCGACTCCTTCCCAGGCAGAGACCGCATGCAGCCAATTTCGAAATGTGAGTATACCCGACCGGCGCCGGGCTGAGCAAGAAGTCGATTCGATCGGCCGGAAACCATCAAACGCCAAGCCATGAAAAAACCCCCGCCGGACTGCTGTCCGGCGGGGGGGACGGATTCGCGGGAATCCGCAGTAGTTCGATCGACACAGTCGCGAAACTTACGTCGGCTTCGGAATTCTCTCAGGGTTCGATGTGCGATCCAACCAATTCGAAAACAGCCCGTGATTTGTCAATCTCAGCGGACGCGGGCCTTGAAGGTCACGACACCCCCCGTGCGCCCCGGCAGCGGTTTGTCTAATTCCCACCGCAAGATCAGGCTGCCGTCGCCGTTGTCGTCCGTGAAAAATTCGCCTTCCCGGTCACAGGTGGCGCTGTCTTCCACGTATTCCAGACGCGGCGTCAGGTTGTCGACGATTACGACTTTCCGTATTTCAACGTCTCCCAGATTGTCGAACCGAATCTTGAACGTCACGACGTCGCCCTGGGCGGCGACCTCAGTATCGGCCAGTTTGACGATTCGCAGCTTGCGCCTCAGTTGGTTCTCACGGCCCACGAACTCTTCAGGGCTGAATCGGCTTGTCAACTCGCCAGGCCCGTCGGCGACGGCGGTGATCACCGGGTTCTGATCGCGTGTGAGGGCCACCGCCGACTGGATGCACTTCGCCAGCCACGGCCCTTCGACCTTCGTGAGTTGACCGCTCGACAGGAAGCTGTAGCTTTCAAGCGGCGTGAGGCTGTGGACGTGTCCCTGGACCCCCTGCGGTCGATCGAGTTCTTCGGGAATGTCGGCCGACAACAGGCTGCTGCCGCGAGATCGCGTGACCAGCCGTTCCATCATATCGTTCTGATTCTGAGCGACCGAGGCTTCGCGCGCTCGAAGCGCACTCCCGCGGTCGGACGCGATCGATTGTGTCGGGCGGTCACCCCCCACGTCGGCCAGCGCTGCGCTGATGACTTCGACGGCAGCAAATCGGGGTGCATAAAAGCAGACCTTGTTCGTGGCCCTGACGCGCCGCCGCCCCTCGTCGTCGTAGAACTCGGCCACCGTGTCTTCGCTGTCGAGGCCCTGCATCTCGTCGTTTGAATAGTGGACCGGAAGATCGCGGTCGCCGCCGTCGCACAGATACTCGTCGGGAAACCGCCCGTCCTGGCAGTCGGCAACGCAGGGACAGCCCGACTGGCCGTCGGAAGGACAGGACGGGCAAGACGGGCAATCCAGCGGCATCCATGCCTCGGCGGCAACGCGCTCTATGGCGCGATCGGCCGACGGGGTGGGCCGTTTCTTCAGGCTCGGCGGATTTTCGATTTCGTATTGAACCTGCTGCAAGGGTTCGTATTGCACTTGCTGTGCGGGTTCGTATTGCACCTGCTGCGCGGGGGTCGGCTTCGTCAAACGGACGATCGCCGATGCGGGGCGCTCGTCCATCAGCCGATCGGACAGCGGCTCTTCCGGCGCCTGCGACTCTGACAGTTCGGGGGTCAGAAACGGATCGTGCCGATTCGACGCGACAGGCCGAGTCAGGCTGCTGCACGCGCAACTGGTCAGCACCAGGCCGGCTGCCCCCCATCGCCAGGCGCGATAGGTGAGGCGTTGCCAGCTCGTGCTGCGGATCGTAGCGGGCATCAGCGGTTTGGCGGTCATGAGTCGGTCGTTCGCAGCGTTTCCGGAAACCAGGTTGTGTTTCACCGTCGCGGCTCCAGAATCGGCGTGGTCGGACGGGCGGGTAATTGCACTGGCGCCCCCATCCCGAAGAATCCCGGGTCGGGTTGCTGCGGGTCGGGTGTCCGGCTGCCCAATCGGACGATGGCAATCGGGCGCCCCGCTTCATCCGCGAGGGCCAGTACGTTTTCACGGGGGTCGGCAATTCGGGTGCGGTCGGCCATCGTGTTGCGGGAGGGGCTGGCCCGATCGGGCTGCTCCAGGTACACCACTTTGGTGATCATCCGCCCGTCAATCGCCAGTCGAATTTCCTGCTCGCTGAAAGTAACGGGTACTGGAAACTCGGCCTCGCGTCCGCGCGGCGGATGCAGACGATCGAGCAATTCGATGGTCGGGTACAGTTCGACGCCGGGAAAGTCGGGTAGGTCGCTGAGTTTGAGTCGGTAAACCGCTCCGACCTGGATCGCGGCATCGGCCGGACTGCCGAGAACTTCTTCTGTTCCCGAGGCATCCGTATAGATCGAAACCGCTCCGGCATGATCGGGCAGCTCGATGCGGATCGGCTGCAGCTTGTGGCAGACATTCCGCCGACCCGCCGTCGACCACTGGCCGGCAACACCGGGGGCGGTGGTTTGATCCAAAGGAAAATATCGTCTTTTGATCGGGCTTTGAGCCGAAGTACCCGTCGCGCTCAGACAGGCGATGATGACGATTGCCGCCCCGAGTTTTGAGCCGCAGTGGTGACTGCGAAAACGCAACCGCCCCGATTTGAGTCTGCAATTCAGAAAAAACCAAGACATTGTCTGGCGTATCCTGCGTGAGGGCCGCAAGCGGGTCAGGTCGACGACCTAAGGAACCGTAAAGGAATTACTTCCGTAGTGCGGGTCGCCGACCCGCACGGTCTTTGGTCCGGGTCGACGACCCGGACTACACATTCCCGCCGAGTTATTGCTTTACGGTTCCTGACGGCAGTGAGAATCCATGAAGTACAGCCGTTTGAAGATCGCTCCCGGCCCGTGAGGGTCGCGGGCCGGGAAGCGACGAGTGTGGCGTATTCGGTCAGGCCTGGCCGCCGGACCGGACAGGGTTGACTACGGATTGACAAAGGTCGGGTGCCGTTCGAGGTATTCCACTTTGCGCACCGGTTCGGGCAGACTCAAACCCGGCTGGTGCTTCGTTTCGAGCACGAAATGATCGACCGGCTCGGGAATGCGGTCGCGGGAACGGTTGACGACCGAGTGCGACTTGAGACCCGCACGACCACCCAGCGGCAAGTGCGGCGGACCGGGCAAGCCGATCGGGGTGCCCGTGATGGGCATTCCCCACGAAGGCCCCGGGCCACCCATCACCGGGTTGAAGGCCGGCTGTCCAGGAGCGCCTGGTGCACCAACCATCATGGCCGAGGGAATCCCGTAGCCGCGAGCGCCAATCCCTTCGATCGGCATCGGGGCTGCAAACTGATCCTTCTCACCGTCGACCTGGCGGATGTGCGCGGTCTGGTGAATCATGCCGTCAGGTCCGACAACTGAACCCCGGTCGCCGGTTTCCATGTCCATGTTACCCAGGCGAAGCACGGCCAGAATCGTGCCGCGACGATCGGCTTCGGCCACCGGGTCGAGACCCGGGTCAAGCCGCGTCGAGACCAGTTCTTCGACACCGGCAATGGCCAGTTCCTGGTGCTGGGGCGACGGAAGATAAATGACCTTCGTCACGAAGTTGTTGGCTTGAATCTGATCGAGGTCTTCATCCTTGA
This sequence comes from Planctomycetaceae bacterium, assembly GCA_009691905.1. Taxonomy (GTDB): domain Bacteria; phylum Planctomycetota; class Planctomycetia; order Planctomycetales; family Planctomycetaceae; genus SIAF01. The sequence continues at coordinate 7,276 of SIAF01000022.1, forward strand.
TCTGAATCGGAACGCAGTTGTGGGCCAGGTAGGCAGCGGTCTGAGGATGGACCGGGTAGACCTGCAGCGTCGGGTACAGCGTCACCCCCTGCCGATCGGGCAGGTTGGTGACCTTCAGGCGATAGCTGGCGCCCTGCACGAAGTTGTAGCGGGCCGGGGCGTAAAGCTGATTGTCGGCATACCCGCCCGGGACCTGCCAGCCGATGGTCATCCCTTCGGGTTCGATGAACTTGACCTGGGTCAGCCGGCCGCCGTACGCACCGGCGCCGCCGGCCCCTGCTCCAGCCATGCCCAGCGGGTTGAGAACCCCGGGACCGGGACCATCGACGCCCGGTCCGGGATGCGCCAGCATTTCGGCCGGCGGTGCGTTAAAGTTCTGATGGTACGTGGAATCATGATTGCCCCGCGCGATGATTTGATCACTCGCATGGAGCGCTGCCGAGCCGCGGCTGGAAGCCATCCGGTTCGGTCCTGCCGACTGGCATCCTACGCAGACGGCAACCAAAGTCGCCAACGCTAGAAAGTAGTACTTCATTTACAACCCCCTCAGGAAGAACCGAAATGGGTGACCGGCCGCGACACAGCGACCGAGGTGTGACTTGCCAAACTGGACGAGAAACCGCATCCCGCGCCGAGCCGTTGGGCCGCCGGTTCCCTGAACTGCGACGATCTGTTGTTGGTTTTTCCGTTGACTTGCTGTCGCCCGAAGTGAGGCAGTTGTGCTACACTTTGCGTGCTACAATCGGACTATCAAGATTTTTCGGAAAAGTCGGCCCGGTTTCTTTGGCAAAACCCTCGCGTTCCGAACAAAATGAAGAAGCTCTCCAGATTAACATTGCTGGTAACTCTCTACAGCACTTGGGCTTGTGTGCTCGGTGCCGGGTTTTACGGCGTCGGATCACTTTTCGACTGCGTTGCCCTCGCCGCGCAGGCCCCCACCGACGCCGATGAGCCGAACCGACCCCGCAGCGCCACCGGCGAGATCAAACGAGCCCGCGAGAAGTTGCTCAAATACGCATCGATCCAGGCCGAAATCGTCGAGACAGTGACGATCGGCGATCGCAGCTATAAGGCCGAGGGGCGCTATCTTCAAACCGGGCTTCAACCGCCGGACGACTGGCGGATGCGACTGGAACTGACGCTCAAGGTCGGAGACTCGACCGGGACGCTGCTGGAAGTTTGCGACGGCGATGTGCTCTGGACGAGCACGCTCATCAACACCGGTCGAAAATCGGGTCTGGCCGAGCAGAATGTCAGCCGTCGAAATGTTACCCAGATCCTGAATGCGGCCCGCAAACTCAGCAAGTCGACGGAGTCAGACCTGATTGCCAACATGGGACTGGGGGGGCTGCCCGGCCTGTTGGCGTCCATCGAGCGGGACATGAAATTTACAAGCGTCAAGGAAGAGACGCTGCGCGACCGGCCGATGCTGGTCATTCAGGGGACGTGGTCGGATAAATTTCTCGAGCAAATAAAAAATCCCCAGCAGCAGAAGGCCGCTTCGCCTTTGCTGCTGCCGTTCTTTCCTGAATCCGTTCGGATTTACATCGATCGCGAAACGGGCTTTCCCCATCGGATTGTATACCGCAAGAGCATTCCCGGTCGCGACGTTCAGCGTGACATGTTGATTCTCGATTACCTCGAAGTGGCGATCAATCAGCCGATTGACGGCAGCGAGTTCGCTTACGAACCCCCCAGCGGCGTCCAGGCCGAAGATATCACCAATCTGTTTCTCGATCAGCTCGCCCCCCGAGAAACACCCGGTCAGGGGCGCGGCGGCACTGATCGCTAGCAGCCTGTTGAAAATGAGTCAGGCTCCGCCAAAATACATCAGATTTCCCGGTATTTATCTGTTCGCGTCGGAGCCAGTCCCCTTTTTCAACAGATCGCTGGCCCGCTGTGGTCGTCGCGTGGAATTGAGACAAGAGAAGCTCGATGTCTTCGGCAGTGCTCACATAACGAACGTGCTAGAGTCTGCTGACAAACTTCTCATCACTGGCATCTTTGGCGGCATTCCAAAGATTTGACCGGGCTGCAACAGGTTGGCGACGGGTGACAAATGACTCATGACCCACCCACCTGCTTGAGGATCAATTCCCAGACATCGCGAACGGCGAGACGATCAGACCATTCGACGATGTACCGCCGGTCGATTCGGTCTCCTTGAATCTTCAGCACGCCCGCGATGTCCCGCAGGTGTTTGTCCGAGCCGCCCGCCTGGAAGTATTGCATCTTGCGGATGATGACATCTTCGGCGGACGCGAACATCGCTTCGACACTCTCGACGACAGGCAGGCGGACCCCGCGTTGCTGGCGGCTGCGCTCGAAATCATCGTCCTTGGGAATGATGCCATCGACCTTCAGACCCGACGCCGGATGGATGATGTTGAATTGCCGCCGCTCCCGCACGGCGTCTTTCACTGCCTCCTGGCTGACGTAGAACTCCGGCATCGGGAAGGCTTCGCAAAAGCGAGTGACGTCTTCGGGACGCAACGAGATCACAACGTCGATGTCGTTCGTGAAACGTGGCTCGCCGTAAGCGATCGTCGCCATTGAGCCGGTGACGAGGTAGCTGATGCCCAGCTCGTCGAGCTTGTGCGACAGCAACGTCAACAGGTCAGACGGTTCCATGAGACATCCTCCGCGCCATTTCGCGTTGAATGGCTTCGGCCGACCAATCCGGGTGTTCCTTGCGCAGAATGGCTTCGATCATGCGGCATGCGGAGCGCCACATGCCGTTGCTGATCGCCAAGCGTTCGGCGGGAGTCTTCCCACGCAGCGTCGCAACCATCGCTTCATCGAGCATTTCAAACCGCAGTATCCGTGGCATTACAGGATCTTTTGAAGATGCAGGCCAATCCAGCATTCAACGAACCACGCCGCTCGTGGTATGTAGATCATTGCAGCCTCAATCAAGCTAACTGGAAGGGGACAACACGGATGCTATAACATATCATGTCCGGGGATGGGGAATGCCCGGCAGGCCGCGGCTCGTCGTCTCGGGCATTCGCTCGGAAAGCGGCGAATTCGGGTTTGTCGCGGGCGCGCCGAACGAAAGCCGCGCGGCGACTCGCACGGCTTCGATCATCCCGGCGCCGTTGGCTTTGCCCTGCCAGGCAATATCAAAGGCCGTGCCGTGGCTGGGGCTGGTGCGCACGATCGGTAAGCCCAATGTCACATTGACCGCGCGGTTGAAGCCGATCAACTTCAGCGCAATGTGACCCTGGTCGTGGTACATGGCGACGACACCATCGAATTCGCCTTCTGTCGCGCGCTTCAGCAGGGTGTCGGCCGGAAACGGACCGCGGGCGTCGATCCCCTGCTGGGCGGCGCTTTGCACAGCCGGCGCGATCAGCGTTCGTTCTTCGTCGCCGAATAATCCCTGTTCGCCGGCATGCGGATTGAGCGCGCAGACGCCGACACGTGGCTTCGCACAGCCGACTTGTTTAAGAAAACGATCGATGAGCTGAATCTTTTCGAGAATGCCCGCCATCGACAGCAGGTCGGGGACGCTGCGAATCGAAGTGTGCAGCGTGACGTGAACCACGCCCAACGCGTGCGGAAGAATTTGAGATTTCAGATTCAGGATTTCAGATTTTGACGGTTGATCGTCGACCCCGCGGTTGTCGGATGACTGAGTGTTAGAGGCCGGTTCGGTTCCGCCTTGTGGCCCCCCCCCTACCCCGGCCGCCTGATTCACCGAACTCAGGTAAAGCATCATCGCATACGCGCGCACGCCGCACAGTTCGGCGAGAATCTCGGTATGGCCGGGGTAATGCAGGCCCGCCAGGTGCAATGCCGCTTTGCTGAGCGGCGCCGTCGTCATTGCATCGACGCGCCCTTCCAGTGCCGCCGCCGTCGCGGCCGACAGGTATTCGCACGCCGCCTGCCCGGCCCGGCCATCGTTGGCGCCTGGGCAAACGTCGGCCGCCTGATCGCCGGTCGGGTTCCAGCACACGATCGTGTCTCGCGTCGGCTCGTGTTCGTCGATTCGGCTGATCGGCCGGACTTCGAATTTGCTCCCGAGCAGCCGCACTGCGCGACGGACGATTTCGGGATGCCCCACAACGACCGGGCGACACCAGGTGTGCAGTTCTCGTTCCTGCCAGGCGCGCACCACCACCTCGGGGCCGATGCCGGCCACATCACCGAGCGTCAGGGCGATTCGAGGGAGCGGCATGGTGGTCCGATAGATCAATCAAAACACTCGGCATCGTTTAAAAATGGCGCCGATTGGTCTTTATCGGAGACGATCGGTGCTTTCACGGGCCATTCGATGCCGATCGACGGGTCGTTCCAAATGACCGAGCGTTCATCCTGCGGTTGATAGACGTCGGTTGTCTTATACAGCACTTCGGCCGTCTCGCTGACGACGCAAAAACCGTGCGCGAAACCGGGGGGGACGTACATTTGCCTACGATTGGCGTCGCTGAGAATGGTCCCGACCCAGCGGCCGAACGTCGGTGAACTCCGCCGCACATCGACGGCCACGTCAAAAATCTCTCCCTGAACCGCACGAACCAGCTTCCCCTGCGGGTGCCGCAATTGAAAGTGCAACCCGCGCAGCACCCCTTTCCGCGAGCGGGAGTGATTGTCCTGCGCGAAGGGGAGGTCGATTCCCGCTGCTGCAAACCGCGGCTGGTGGTAGGTCTCCATGAAGAACCCGCGTTCGTCGGCAAAGACTTTGGGTTCGATGAGGATCACACCCGGAAGATCCGTATTCAAAAACTGCATCGCACTCGCAACCCCCCGTACCAAACAATCATTAAAAAGTGGGTGCCACGGACAGCGACCAACGGGAGTCGTCCGTGCGCGTGCCAATGTCGAATGTCGAATGTCGAAATCAGAATGACGAAACAATGACGAAGCTCGAATGACCAAATACAAGAGCGAGCCGGTGGGTTTACCCCACCGGGGCTGGCATACCGGTGGGATGAACCCACCGGCTCGCTGCGTTGGCGCTTATTGGTCATTCGGCTTTCGAGCTTTGGATTTCCTTCCCGGCGCGCCGGGATTCGGTTTTCGACATTCGTCATTCATCTCCCGAGACGTTCGCACGGACGACTCCCGTTGGTCGCTGTCCGTGGCACCCGCCGGAAGCATTCTTGCAACCGACGCTGCGGCTGACAACGCTGTCAGAATTCGTCGTCGCGAATCACATCGCCCGCGCTGCGGGTGATCAGTTTTCTGAGGATCTCAGCCGTCACCCTGTCACTGAGGAACCGCACAGCACCATCGCCCATTAAGATATGCGCGCCACCGGTGTGCCGGCTCGACATCCCCTGCCCGGCTTTGCTATTGACCGTCGGGGCCATCTGCAGGACGTGCAGGTCGCGTGGTTCCATCCAGTGGATTCCCGAATTGGCGACTTCGACGAGCAGCAGCGTGTTGGATGTTCCGTCGCTGATTTCTTCAATCCTGGTCGGATCGGCTCCGGGCCAGGCGGTCTCGGGTCCGACAATGGCGACGTAGCTGGTCATCAGAGCTTCGGGTGAATCTTTTGCCGCGTCTTCGGACGGACATCGGTAGACTGCAAGCACGCGATCGTGAAGCGTGCTGTTGTGAGGCCCATTCCACGGTTCGTCGAAACGATATTCGTTGTAGAGCGCGGTGTAATCGAGAAATGGCAGTAGCAAAACGCGCCAACTGTGCATCGGGCGGCCGCTGTCGTCGGCGACGTACGCCGGTGGAAAGGAGTGGTACACGTCGTGGTAGTTGTGCAGCGCGAGGCCGATTTGATGGAGATTGTTCTTGCACTGGCTGCGATGGTGAACTTCTGGCGGCGTGCTGACCGCGGGCCAGAGCAGCGCAAAAAGAACGAGAGGAATCAACAGGACGATGCCGGCGCTGATGATGCGCCTTAATGTCTCGCGACGGCCTTTGCCGACTGCGGCGGCTGTCGCATCGGCAGGAAACGTCTCATTCGATGGTTCGGGCATGATACGTCCTCCAGCGAAGAAAAACCAAACTCAACGCAGAGTCGCGCGACACACAAACCAAGCGTCAATATCAATGATCGCCGTCGCCGATGCCCTGAGTGATCACGGGTTCAGAAGTCGTCGTCGCCGATCGTTTCGCCCCCGCGAACCGTCAGCAGCGCTCGGATCGTTGCCGCAGGGAGTTGCTCGGACAGCGGTTTGACGCGTCCATTGGCGAAGGCGGCATTCACCACGCCCGGATGCCGGCTGGAAATTCCCTGTCCGGTTTTGCAGTTGATCGTCGGACTCATTTGCTGCAGGTGCAGGTCGCGGGGTTCCATCCAGTGAATGCCCGAATTGGCGACCTCGACGACGAGCAACGTGTTGGTCAGGCCGTCCCCCTTGCTGATTTGGTCAAGTGAAATTGATCGGTCCTCCGGCCATGCTGTTTCATCGCCGATGACAGCGCAGTAGCTGGTATTCGTCGAAGGTGTGCCCCCTTTTTGATCGTCGGGACATTGAAAGACTTTCACGACGATGCTGTGCAACTTGCTGTTGTTGGGGCCGTCCCAGGGTTCGTCGAAGCGGTATTTCGCGTATAGGTCACCTTGGTCGAGGTATGGTAGAAGCAGGACTCGCCAACTGTGCATCGGACGGCCGGAAGCATCGGCAATATAGGGAGGCGGCAGGACCCCGCTTTTGCCGGAGCAGTAATTCGTGAGTGCCAGTACGATGTTGCGGATGGTGCTTTGACATGCATGTCGCGGGCCGTGGCGCTCACGTTGTCTTGCCGGCAAAATCAGTGTCGCCAGCACGAACAGAAAAAACAGCAGGCCGACAACGTTCATGATTCGGAAGGGCGGTTTCCGGCCGCCATTGACTGCGGAAACCGGTGCCGATTTCTTCGGTTGCTTCTCGTTCAATGATTCCGACATACGACAGCCTCCTCGGTTCTGTGCCTCTCATTCACGAGGGTTGCTCCGTTCCTCCAAGGTCATCGGGCACACGCTCTCGACCCGAGATCGTCAGCAAAGCGTGAATGATGTCAGTTGACAGTCGGTCCGAAAAAAATCGTACAGCTCCGTCAGCCTTCAGTCCTACTACAACAGGAACGCGGCGGCAGCACGAGAATCCACAGCCCTCGACACTGTGCCGGTAGAAAATCGATCAATACGTACTCGACGCGCATCAACAGCCGTCCAATTCGGCTCGGTAGTCGCCCGTTTCAGGTTTCTGTACGATCATCGACAACGGGTTCTAATCTTACAGCGCACCTTAACAGCACGTATTTGAGTCACGAACATCGAACGGAACATAATGGACGACGACCTTTTCTCTGTCTCAGGGCAAATCGTACTCGTGTCGGGGGGCAGCCGGGGGATCGGCAAGGCGCTGGCGGCAGGATTCGCCGCACGCGGGGCGCAGGTCGTGATCACCGGCCGCGAGGCGCCGACGCTCGAGCAGACTGCGCGCGAGATTTCGACCGGCGAGAAACCTGTGCAATCGGTCGTGTGCGACGTCGCCGAAGTCGGGGAAATAAAACAGCTCGTCAAGACCGTTGTCGACCGATTCGGGCGGATCGATACGCTGGTCAACGTTGCCGGCGTCAACAAACGCAAGAAGGCCGAGACGTTTACCCCTGACGAGTACGATTTCATACTCGATATCAACCTGCGCGGGCTGTTCTTCTTGTCGCAGGAGACTGGCAAGCAAATGCTGTCACAGAAACAGGGGGCGATTATCAACATCGACTCGCTCAATACCTATTCGCCCCTCAAGGGGGTGCTGCCTTATGCGATGAGCAAGGCCGGGGTGAGCATGCTGACTCGCGGCCTGGCGGCGGAGTGGGGACCGCACGGCATTCGGGTCAATGGGCTGGCGCCGGGTTTCATTCTCACCGATCTGACGAACAAGCTCTGGTCGAGCCCGACGATGCAGGCCTGGAACAAGTCGGTCTGCCCCTTGCAACGGCTGGGTCAGGTCGACGACCTGGTGGGGACGGCCATTTATCTGGCCTCGAAAGCCTCGGCCTTCATGACCGGCCAGACGTTGTACGTTGACGGGGGGATGTCGGCAGGAACGCTCTGGCCGATTGAGTTGTGACTCGCGCGTCTCATGTCGATCACTCATATTGTCGCCGCAAACTATCGCCGCGTACTGGAGCGCATCGCCGCCGCCTGCCTCCGCGTGGGGCGCAATTCCGCCGAGGTGACGCTGGTGGCGGTCACCAAATACGCAAAGCTCGACTGGGTGCGGGCGCTGGTGGCCCAGGGACACACCGAGTTGGGCGAAAACCGGCCGCAACAGTTGTTCTCGCGTGCATTGGAAATCGGCGACGACCGCCTGCATTGGCATCTGATCGGGCCGTTGCAACGCAATAAGGTTCGCAGCACGTTGCCGGCCGCGGTGCTCATTCATTCGATCGACAGCATGAAACTGCTGCAAGCGATCGAGCGGATCGCCGCGGAACTCGAACTTGAGCCACGGGTGCTGCTGGAGGTCAATCTCAGCGGCGAAGAGGCCAAGCACGGTTTTCGGCCCGACGAGCTTGTGACGGCGTGGGAGCAGGTGCTGTCACTTCGTCGGGTGCGGGTGGAAGGTCTGATGACGATGGCCGCGTATTCCGAGAACCCCGAAGACTCGCGGCCGGCCTTCAGGGCCCTGCGGAATTTGCGCGACCGGTTGCGTCTCCAATCGCCGGGCGGCCCTTCCCTGCCGCACCTCTCGATGGGGATGAGCGGCGACTTCGAGGCGGCGATCGAAGAGGGAGCAACGCTGGTTCGCATCGGCAGTGCGCTGTGGGAAGGGCTGGGGTGATCGAATCGCGGTCATGGCATTTGCGCCCAGCCAAGTCGACTCCTCAACCCAGGCCGACCGCTATGCGGTCAGTACCCGACCGCATAGCGGTCGGCTTGGGTAGGACGGTGTACAAGAACAGGAGGGCGAAGGCAGCATTGCGCGTCACGGGGTGATCGCCGACTCGGCTTCGCTGACGGTGATCAGCCCGTCGCCGTCGACATCCAGTCGGCGAAACACACTGAGCGGTCCCAGAAACTCACGTCGGGAAACGTCGCCGTCACGGTTGCGATCCATTTTGACGAACCAGTCGGGGCCGCCTGAGGGGCGGTTAACGATGGGGGCGACATTGGTGCCATCCATGCGGGGGGCGTTCTCATTTCGGAATTTGACCGGTTTTCCCAGTTCCAACACGACCTTGTACTGTCCTGCCAGTTCGATCGCGGTGATGTCGCCATCGCCATCGCGATCAAAGCCCTTGAGCAATTGAACCGACTGCCGCAATTCCCGCAAACTGAGCCGGCGGTCGAGGTTGGCGTCGAGAACTTCGAACACCGATTTGCCGTCGTGCGAGGCGGTCATTTCAATTCGGGTTTGCGATGTCGTCGCTTCCTGTTGCACATAGGCGATCAGCTCATCTTTGACGATCATCCCGTTCCCATCGCGGTCGACCTGGGCAAACGTGGCGTTGGGGACGCCGACACGGGGGAACTCCTGCTCATCGAGGTATCCGTTCTTGTCGGCATCGGCCTTGAGGAATTCAATCCCGTACATCTTGCGGTTGTCGACCGTACTCCCCCGATTCGATTTGACCTGCCATTTTACTTCGACGGCGTTCGTTGTCAGGGTCAGCTTTTCGCCCGAAGTGTTCGCCTCGGTGGAAACAGCCGACAGGCGGTCGTTGACGGTTTTCAGTTTCGGGCGGCCCGGTTTCGAGAGAAAGAGCTGGGCTGCGAGTTCGACGTGCGGCGTCGCCTGCCGCAGAAACGGACCCAATTCAGCCGCATCGAGCAGGCCGTCGCCATTGGCATCGAACCGCGAAAACTCGCCGGCTTCACAACCCAGGGCTGCCAAGCCCAACCCCTTCGCGACGCCGGCTGCACCCTCGACGGTACGGGTGTAGCGCTCGATCAATCGCATTGCGGCAGCCTGCGCTGCCTCGTCGCTTTCCAGTGAAAGGAACGGCTGGTCGGCGCTTTGCGCGTTGATCGCCTGGCCGGGGGCCTGCGGATTTCGCAAGGGCTGCAATTCGTCGATTGTAAACGTTTCGTCTTCATCCAGATCAAGCTTGTGCAGCGTCTGCAGGGCAGCGGCCTGTTCGCTTCGAGAGAGCCGGCCGTCGTGGTTGAGGTCAAGCAGGCTGAACAGGTCGACGCTTTGCGCAGCCCGCTCAGGACGGGCCGCGAGGGTGAAGGGATAACCCAGCACCCGGTCGATCCAGTCGGCCAGTTCGGCGATCGTGATTTTGTCGTCGGCCGGGTCGCGATCGACGCTGACCCAGCTTTCAGAAATAGAAAACGTCTCGCTGGCATTGGTCGACTTCACCAGCGGCGGAACGCGCTTCGCCTCGTCCTGGGTGAGCAGGTCGTCGCCGTCCTGATCGTACTCTTTGAGCAGCTTCGCAGCATACGCCATCCGCACCGACTTGAGCCCTGCCCCGTCGACCTGCACGTTCAAGCGGATGAATACGGGATGGGTCGGCGCCAGCAGAATCAGGTCGTAGGTATCGCGGTCGCGATCGGCGGCCGTCGGAGCGACTTGCCCCGCCGCACCGGCCGACAGCGGCTGCGGCGCGGCCTGGATGAGCCACGGCAACAGACACATGCTGAGCAGTAATCGCCTGAGACTTCGCATACGGTGATGCTACCGCGCGGTTCCCTGATTCTCCACCTGATTTTGCGGAGGGCCGCTGGATTGCCGGTACAACCCAGAACTGCGGCGCGACCATTTTTCATTGCCACTTGGATATGGATGGTCGGCAGGCTCGAATTTGTCTGATTCATTTCTTCCGGTCAACGGGAAGAATATTCAATTTCGGATACAACCCCCCCGACAATATGCAGGTGCTGACGGGTCCCGATCCCGTCGGTGTAACCCAGGCGATAGTTGTCTTGCGAATCTCCGTTTCGCCGGCTATCGAATTCTGCCTCGCCCAGTCGCTCGACGATGGCCTCCGCGTTCTCACCCACCAGAGGCGGATCGGTAAACGCATGGAAACCCAATCGCTGCTCGGCGACGCGAAAGCCGAGATAAAGCAGGCTCAGAGCAACGATTACAGCGATTGCCTTGAGAAGGCCTGAAATCCGACTGTGCATGCCACACCAGCTATGAGCGCGGTTGAAACGACGCAAACCGCGAGCATGGATCCACACGCCGACGTCGTTCGTTACGCTGCGTTGTCAAGCACGCATTGGGGGGGCACCCGCGGATTTCATGTTACGACAGCGGAGACCGTTTCGCCACCTGTTTTCTTCCGAGACGGACGAAGCCCTGTCGCCAGTTGAAGCACTCCGTCCGGTAAACGGCACCGGGCCGACACTGACGTGCCGGCCCGGAGACCATATTGTGACAGGAATCCGCACCTCAGTCGGCGTAGAACTTGGTCAGTTCTTCGACGATCAACGGTTCGGTCGACGAGCTGGTGGTCAGTTTGGCTCGAAGTCGCAGGTTGCCGGCCGTTTTGCCCTGAACTTTGATGCGATAGGTGACCTTGTCGCCGGCGGCAAGTGCCGTGAGCGGGCGGAAGACCAGCGTGCCTTTTTCCAGATCGTGCTCAGAGGGACCGTCGGTTCCCAGCAGTTGCACGCCCGCCGGCAGTTCGCAAGCCAGTCGCAGACTTTGCGCAGCTTTCGAGCCGTCATTGCGGATCTTGATTTCGTACGCGGTCTGCGTCTCGATTTCGACCGGGTCGTCGAGATCGGCGACTTCCATCACGATGGACGAGGCCGAATCGATCTTGGTATCGAGTTTGGCAGCGGCGGTTGAACCGTTTTCGCCACTGGTCTGGAAGTGGTGCTCGTACGAACCGATCTTCTTCGCATTCAGGTCGCAGGCGACCAGCGTCGACTGACCGGCTTCCAATCGGCCCACGAACCAGCTCAAGGCAGCCGTCGCGACATCGTACTTGCCCCCGCGGTCGGCCTTGATGAATTCGAAGCCTTCGGGAACCAGGTGAACGATGCGCACGTTGTCGGTCGCCGCCACCCCGTCGTTGGTCACCGTGATCGAGTATTGGGCGTGACGGTTGATGTAACGGAGCGAAGGACCGACGACTTCGATTTTCAACCGGGGAGCGGCAATCGTGATTTTCGTCTGAGCTTTTTGCAGCAGGTTGGTGCCGCGGGCCTCGATCTGCAGGGTCGATTCTCCTCCGGCTGTCGCGGCCAGCGGCAGCCGCACCTCGCGGGTTTCGCCCGGCCCGAGTGAGCCGACTCCCATCTCAACGACCTTGCCGCGCGGATGTTCCAGCCCTTCGGGCAGGTGCGCGTGCACGACCACGTCGTGTGCGACGCCGGTCCCGGGGTTTGAGACCGTAATCAATTGCGTCGTCGTATCGCCGACCATCACTTCGTGCGGCCCGTCGACGGCGAGGGCCAATTGCGGCTCTTCGACTTTGAGCACATGCGAAGCGACTCCGGTGAAGCGGACGGTGGCTGATGTAGCCAGATCGCCGCGTCGTCCCGGAATCATCGTGATCGTAATCGTCCGTTCGGCACCGGGTTCGAGGTGCTCGAAGATCCAGGCCAGGTGATCCTTGCTGTCGTTGGGAAGCGGCTGAGCGTCGATCAATTTCACCGAGCGGGGGAATTGCGCTTCGACAACAACATCTTTCGCAGGCAGCTTGCCTGCGTTCTTGACGACGAGCCCGCACTGGCATTTCTGCCCGACGTTGATTTCGCCGTTCTTGATCCACTTCAAACTGATCAGAGGCACGTCACTGATGTCGGTTGTCACCGCTGGGGTTTGCGTCGCGCCTGCGTGTTGTGCGGCGGGTGCGGCGGCGGCAACCGCCGGGGCCGCCGCCTTCCGCGTCGCTCCGCCTTGGGCAGCGGCCGCAGCGCCGGCGGTGGTTCGGGTCGTTCCGGCCTGTGTCCTGGGAGGGATTCGGGCGGTGGTCACCGGGCGAGCCGTCGGGGCCGGTGCGCCCTTCGCGGGGGCGCCCCGCGTCGGCTTCGTGATCGGGGGAGCGGGGGGCGCTTCCCTTTCCTCTTCGTCGGCCGGCGGCGCGACGATCGGAACATCGGCTTTTGATCGCCGGGCTGACGATTTCACCGTCTGCTGCACCTGTTGGACCTGGCGTCGCTCGCGACCGGCGATCGACTGATATTCGGCATGCTCGACGGCGTCGGCATTCGACTCGGCACCCGTCAGTTGCAGTTCGTCCTGAGTGGTCGCCGGCGGATGATCGTCCGTCGGGGTTTCGCGTCCGCCGGCGGCAGTTTCTTCCGCGGCCTCAAGGTCTTCCGCTGGCGGAAGTTTCGAGGTTCGCTCAGGCTTCGTCGATCGGCCTTCCGAAGTGTGAGCGGCAGCGATCCCGTGTTCGGTGCGCTCGTCGCCAAGCAACTGCTGATACAAGTTCTTTTTCGGTCGGGCCGGCGTGGCTCCCTGGCCCGATCGCTGGCGGACGTAGCGCACCGGGGGCTGATCGCCCTCAGACGCTTCGGCGTCGAAATCGTCGGCCGCTTGTGGGTCGGCAGCCAGCTTTGCATTTCGCGCAAAATTGAAGATTTTGCCGGTTTGAGCGGCTGGCGTTTTTGCTGTTCGCGGGGTTTGTTGATCGGCGGCATTGACGGCCCACACCAAACCTCCGGCGACCAGGGGGGTCGACAGAATCCAAAACGACCTGCGCATGCCACGGCTCCTTCGTTCAACGGCGACGGCGGTATCATTCATCCTGTCTTACTATCGACCGTAGCGGTTGTCGGGCTTAAGGCGATTTGGCGGAGTTTGCCGGTTTTGCCATAAAAACCTTGTCAAGATTGCAAACCACGCGTGATTTCGCGAAACTTCGACGAAAGTTCAGTGGGACGAATGCCGACCGACGTCCCCCCGTCAAACCTGACTTGCCTTCGGAGATTTCAGGATGCTCGAGGGAAGGAGACTGGTGTGGCTTGCCCCCCTGCTGCTGGCTTCGATTGGGGATCGCCCGATGCCTGAGCTCCGCGCGTCCGATGTCGAGCCGCTGCCGATCGTCGGTGCCGGATACGATCGTCCCTCGGGAGACCCGCGCCAGAGCCGTTCGGCGGTCATGGCCAGGCGCGGGATGGTCGCGACCAGCCAACCTCTGGCGGCCCAGGCCGGCCTGCAAGTTCTCAAAGCGGGCGGGAATGCGGCCGACGCGGCCATCGCGGCGAGTGCTGTCATCGGGCTGACCGAACCGATGAGCTGCGGCATCGGCGGCGACTTGTTCGTGATCTATTGGGACGCCCGCACCAAAAAGCTTTACGGACTGAATGCCAGCGGCCGCAGCCCGTACGCTTTGACGCGCGACGTCTTCAAAGCCAAAGGACACGACGAGATACCGACGATCGGTCCCCTGAGCTGGTCGGTTCCCGGCTGCGTCGACGGCTGGGAAGAACTCCGCTTGCGGTTTGGCAGCAAATCCCTCGCGGATTTGTTGCAGCCGGCGATCGAGTATGCCGAAGAGGGCTTTCCGGTCAGTGAGATCATCGCGCGCGGATGGCAGAGTTCGGCAAAGTCTCTGGCCGAGTGGGCCGATTCGTCACGGACGTATTTGCCAAACGGTCGAGCGCCGGAAGTCGGCGAGATATTTCGCAACCCCGACCTCGCGCGCAGCTATCGCCTGATTGCCGGACAGGGGCGCGATGCCTTTTATCGCGGCGAAATCGCCCGGCGAATCGTCGCCTTCAGTGAGCAGAATGGCGGTTTTCTGTCGCTGAAGGACTTTTCCGAGCACCGCTCGAACTGGATCGACCCGATCTCGACCAGTTATCGAGGGTATGACGTCTGGGAATTGCCTCCCAACGGACAGGGTGTCGCCGCCCTCGAAATGCTGAACATTCTCGAAGCGTACGATCTCAAAAAAATGGGAGCCGAGAGTCCCGACTATTTGCACCTCTTGATTGAGTCGAAAAAGCTGGCGTTCGCCGATCGAGCCCGATTTTACAGCGACCCCGAATTTTTCGATGCGCCGATCGCCGAACTGATTTCGAAACAGTACGCCGCACAACAGCGCAAACGAATCGACCCCGACAAGGCGGCGATCGACGTCCCGCCCGGTGACCCGCGACTGGCGCACGGCGACACGATCTATTTGACCGTTGTCGACAAAGAGCACAACTGCTGTTCTTTCATCCAAAGCCTGTACTTCGGATTCGGGTCGCAGGTCGTTCCGGGCGAAGTCGGCTTTGCCCTGCAGAATCGCGGGACGCTGTTTGCCCTCGATGAGCAGCATCCCAATCGCCTGGAACCGCACAAACGGCCGTTTCACACGATCATTCCCGGTTTTGTCACAAAAGACGGGCAGCCCTGGCTGGCATTTGGCGTCATGGGGGGCGACATGCAACCGCAGGGACACGTTCAGGTTCTGGTCAACATGATCGACTTCGGCATGAATGTGCAGCAGGCGGGCGATGCGGCGCGAGTCCAGCATTTCGGTTCGGCAACCCCCACCGGCCGTCCCGGTGACCCCGATGGGGGGCGAGTCGAGGCCGAGTCGGGTATTTCTGAAGTCGTACTGGACGCCTTGCGGAAAAAAGGACACCGGGTGACGCGATCGGCCGGTTCGTTCGGCGGATATCAGGCGATTTTGATCGACCCGCAGACAGGGGTTCTGCAAGGGGGTAGCGACCCTCGCAAAGATGGCTGCGCCATCGGGTATTGAATCCCAGGGACTCACGAGGAATCAAATGTCCAATTTTGCCAATGGCCCACTCTTGACTCGTCTCGCCGGTTTGCCGGCCGCCGTGATCGTGCTGTTCACGCTATCGGCATCGGGCGAGCCGCCGCGCGACTGGCTGCTGAAGAATGCCGACGACTTGCAGTCGCTCTATCAACAATTTCACGCGGCGCCAGAGCTGTCGTTTCAGGAGGAGCAGACAGCCGCCCGGGTGGCCGCCGAACTGAAGCAAGTCGGTTGCGAAGTCACGACCGGGCTCGGTAAACACGGCGTCGTCGGGCTGTTGAAGAATGGGCCAGGTCCCGTCGTGCTTGTCAGAAGCGATCTCGACGCCCTGCCGGTCACCGAGGCGACGAGGTTGCCGTTTGCGTCGAAAGTCATGGCCAAAGACAAGCAGGGAAATGGCGTGGGAGTCATGCACGCCTGCGGGCACGATATTCACATGACGTGCCTCGTCGGGACGGCACGGTATCTCGCCGCCCACAAAGACGCCTGGAGCGGGACGGTGATGTTCATCGGCCAGCCGGCCGAAGAGATCGGGGCCGGCGCGTTGGCGATGCTCAAAGATGGCTTGTTCACGAAGTTTCCCAAACCCGATTTCGGACTGGCGCTGCACGTCGATGCGAATCTCGAATCGGGACGAGTCGGGTACCGGGCCGGCTATTTCCTCGCCAACGTCGACAGCGTCGATATTACGATGCAAGGGAAAGGGGGCCACGGCGCGTACCCACACACCACAATCGACCCGATTGTGCAGGCCGCGCAACTGGTCGGCGACCTGCAAACCATTATCAGTCGCGAGAACTCCCCCTTCGAGCCGGCGGTTGTCACTGTTGGTTCGATTCATGGAGGCAGCAAGCACAACATCATTCCCGACACGTGCAAGTTGCAATTGACGGTGCGCAGCTACAGCGACAAGGTGCGTCAGCACGTGCACGAGGCCATTCGTCGCAAAGCCAAAGCGGTCGCAGCCGGGGCCGGCGCGGCTGAACCGACGATCGAATTCTCGGACGCGACACCGGCAACGCGCAACGACGAACAGCTCGTCGAGCGACTCGTGCCGGTTTTCGAAAGCGTACTGGGTGCCGATCACGTGGTTCCGGTTGAGCTCTCGATGGGTGGTGAAGACTTCAGCCAATTCGGGCTGGCCGGGGTGCCGATCTTCATGTTCCGAATCGGCTCGGTGTCACCCGAGAGGGTCGCACAGTTCGCAAAGTCCGGCCAGCGCCTGCCTTCGCTGCATTCGGCTGAGTACTTTCCCGAGCCGCGATCGACAGTTGCAACCGGAATCACGGCGATGACGGCCGCCGTGATCGAACTGCTGCCGCCCCGAAAAAAATGACGAGACAGTCTTGCGAGGCCGTTATCTTCCGGCCGGCCGAATGTTCGTCGCTGTGATGCGGGCGCTTTTTGCATGGCTGGAATATGGCATCAATCCCGTCCAGGCAGTGTCGTCGCTGTTGAAGTGTTGCAGGTGTATCGTTTTATGTGGCAAGTGCTTGCGCGAATTTGCCTGGTTTCGGGGTGGTTCGGCCCGGTCGTTGCCGTCTTCAGAAATACTGCAAATGTTCCCTGAAACAATGAACGATCTTGCATCCCGAAACGTATTAAGAGAGTAGTACCGGTAAGAATTGAATGTGAGACTGAACCGGCAATTCTTTCCTGTGTCCTGATTCAGGCGTGCCTTATGAAAAACGCCGTACAAACTAAAGCCGCAAAACCTAAAGCGGGTGGAGTCGTTGCTGTGCCAACTCATCACAATGTATTGCGAGTCTACGAAACGGGCCCGCTGACCGTGGTCGGCTTCGGTGGGTCAGAGATTCTCGATCAAATCAATCTGGGCGAGTGCCGCGCTGAGATTCTCGAACTGCTCAAGCTGCATGACTGCAAAGTGCTGGCGTTCGACCTGACTGGCGTGAGGTACGTCCCCAGCGGTATGCTGGGCCTGCTCGCGTCTCTGAAGCGTCAGGGGATTGAAGTCCATTTGTACAATCCCTCGTCCGACGTGCGCGAGGTTCTCGAAATCACGCGCCTCGATCACTTGTTCAAGGTTCACGAACTGGTGTTGTAGGCCGGTGTTGTAGGTCCGGCGGTTTTTTCGCCCCCCCCGGTCCGTGACGAAGGCGGACCGCATGCCCTCACCGTTTGTTTCCGCCCCCCTCGTAGGTTCTGATCCCAATCCGGATCTGAAGCTGCATCCAGGGCGGTGGAAAACCGCGCTGCGACTCGTCGAGTCGTGGTGTGATTCCGGCCGGCTCCCGGCCGCCGCTCTCCTGGTGAGCCGTCTCGGTATGTCGAGCGGAACTTACCTGTTCGGTCGGCAAAGCCCGGCCGAAGGGGCGCCGCCGATTCGACCCGACGCTATCTTTCTGATCGCGTCAATCACCAAGCCGATTGTGGCGACGGGGGTGTTGATTCTCGCCGAGCGCGGGCTGCTGGCACTCGACGATCGTGTTGAACAGTTCGTGCCTGCCTTTGGACAAAACGGCAAACATGCCGTCACGGTTCGCAATTTGTTGACGCACACTTCGGGGCTACCCGATATGCTGCCCGACAATATCGACTTGCGTGTCGCGAATGCCCCCCTGTCGGCTTTTGTCGAGGGGACCTGCCTGTGTCCGCTGGACTTTCCTCCCGGACAGGGGGTCCAGTACCAGAGCATGGGGTTTGCCATGCTGGGAGAGATCATTCACCAGGTCAGCGGCAAGAGTTGTTCGCAATTTCTGCAGGATGAGATTTTCAACCCGCTGGGCATGAGTGACACGGCGCTGGGTGCGCCGGCGAGCTGGTTTGAAGGGGCCGATCCTAAAGTCAGTCGGATCGCTGAAATTCGCCTTCCCGAGGAGCAGCGCCAGGCGCCCGGTTGGAACTGGCATAGTGCCTATTGGCGAAAACTTGGTGTTCCATGGGGCGGGCTATTGACGACGCCCGCCGACCTGGCACGGTTTGCTCAAATGATGCTTGATCGAGGGGCGGCGCCTTCCGGTCGCATCCTCAGCCCGGCAACGGTTGCGGCGGCGACTCGCAACCAGTTGGAAGCGATGCGTGAGGTGCCTGCCGACGATCGTCGCTGTCGCCCCTGGGGATTGGGCTGGCGGCTGAACTGGTCCGCACACAGCGCGAACTTCGGCGACTTTCTGGGGCCTGGCACTTACGGACACTGGGGCGCCACCGGGACCGTGCTTTGGATCGACCCCGACACGCGGTCGTTCGCGATTTTACTGACCACCCAGCCCCAGGAGCCGCACGGCAGTGAACTGAGCCGCGCCTCGAACGCCATCGTCGCGGCGTTCGAATGACAATCTCCGTAATCGGCGCCGGCGCCTCGAATTCACCGGTCAACACGTCGTGCCGATAGGCCCGAGCGTCAGGAACGCTAACAAAGCCGGGGTGATGGGTGGGCGAAGCTCCTTGTTAGAGTTCCTCAGCTCAGTCGCTCGATTGCGAGCTTTTGAGTAGAGAGAAACGCGCTCAACTCAGCCTTGTCGAAGACCCCCGTCGTCGCTCCCGGTTGCCTGACGCAACTGGCGCCCAGGGCGCTGCCGATCTCGAGACAGCGCTCTACCGGAAGATCGTCGAGCATCCCGTGAATATAACCGGCGGCAAACGCATCACCGCTTCCGGTCCCGTCGACGAATTCGACACAAAACGAACCCGAGCGCAGCGTGCGGCGACCGTCAACCAGCACCGCCCCCTCACGACCACAGGTAACGACCACCGTGCCGGCGCCGGCCTCTTTGAATCGCTCGGCCTGGCAGCGCGGGTCGTCGAGACCCGTCAACTGCCATGCTTCGTCGACGTTCGGAAGAAAGACGTCGGTGAAAGGGAGAACCGTTTGCAATTGATCCCAGCCTCCCTGCGGATCGGGGATTACGACATCCAGCACCGTCAGCACGCCCGACTCACGGGCCATTCGAAACAGCTTTGCCGCAGCCTCGCCCAACAGCCGCGGCATCAGCAGGAAGCCTCCCAGGTACAGGACCCGGGCCGAGCGGATCAGTTCGGCCGTCAGTTCAGACCCGTCGAACACCGAATTGGCTGCGGCCGCATGGATAAATCGCCGGTCTTCACCACGGACGTTGATGATCAGCGTGCTGCTCGTTCCGACCCCCGGGGTTTCGAGCAGCCACGACGTGTCGACGTTCGCAGCCGCGAGAGCCTGGCGAACGACACGTCCCGAAAGATCATCGCCGACGCGACCGGCGACCGCCGAGCGCCGACCGAGCCGCGCTAAATCGACCGCGATATTCGAGGCACAGCCGCCGATCGCCAGTGAGATCCCGTCGGTCATCACCAGCTCGCCTGCCGCGGGCATTCGCGGGGCCGGAGTGCATACAAAGTCGGCAACCACAATGCCGGCGCAAAGACAATCGAGCCCGCTCAAGGCAGCTTCCTCTCCAGGACGTACAATGCGAACTCGGCACGCAAATTGGGCGCCCAGGCACGCTCGATGGCCCGCCCGCCGATCATCGGCAATTCGCGAACGATGCGCCCCCCCACGACGTCGACGAGCGCGCGAAAGTCGATCATCGACATGAAGTGCAGGTTGGGCGTGTCGTACCACTCATACGGCAATGACGCGGTTTTCGGCGCCTGGCCCCACAGCAGCAGCCCCAGCCGGACGCGCCAGTTGCCGAAATTCGGCACGACCACCAGCGACTGCGCCGCCACGCGCAGCATTTCGTGCAAAATCACCCGCGGATGCCGGACCTGCTGCAACGTCTGGCTCAGAACCGCGAAGTCGAACGAACGATCGGGGAAACCCTCCAACCCCCGGTCGAGGTCGGCATGGATCACAGGTACGCCGTTCGCGATCGAATTCACGATCTGCCGCTGGTCGATTTCGATTCCCTGCACCGAGGCCCCGTGCGTGTCGCGCAACCGTTTGAGCAGACGTCCGTCGCCACACCCCAGATCGAGCACGCGGCTGCGATAAGGAATTTGCGACACGATGGTTTCGTCGGTCAGGCTGGCCAGCGGATCGGGGATGCAGTATCGCCGATCATGGCGGTCGCGTGGACGATCTGGCATGGAGGAATAACGACCAAGCTACCCTGCCCGGTGCTGCCGGGCAGAGGAAACAGTTACGCCAAAAATCCCGCCCGGCAGCACCGGGTCAGGTTGAGCGCCTTGTTATGCAGTTTGAGACCTCTTCCCGCCGGCAAGGAAGCCTCCAAGGAACGCCATTGGAATGTACGCCAGTAGAAGGTCGGATGCGATGAACCACACGGGACCACCGCAATTGAAGACCATCGCAATTCCGCCGATCAGAAAACTCACGCCAATGCCAATTGCAAACTTCATGTGGTGGCTGGCCGCGAGCTTGGCAGTGACGAAAGCACCGGTGAGCGTTCCGAGTGCGTGAGCCAGGAACGGAAAAATGAAGTACACCGGCGTAAGCAACTTCATGCTCTCGCGGAGGGCTTCCATTGTCGAGACGTCAGTGCCCTCGGGAAGAGGAACCACTGACATTCCAATGGTGACCAATCCAAGATTGACCACGCTGCCAATGACAAAACCGACAATTGCCGCCAAAATGTTCCTTGCGATGGGATTCACGATCAAATTGGTCCCGTTGAAAGTGTGGTTGTAGCTTTGTAAATGCGAGACTTCGTCCTACTTACAAGCCAACTAATGTTCTTGTACGTCTATGCTGAATAACCTGTAATGAGAACGATCGCAACGCGAACGCGGTATTTTAAGTTCGTTAAATGCCGTCGCCGAGATGCCGACGGGCGTCTTGATACGTCACTTCCAGAAACGGACGCAAAAGCTCCTGCAGCGGTTCGACTTCCAGCAAAAAGGAATCGTGCCCGTAGGGGCTCGAGAGTTCGGTGAACGAGACGTGCCGACGCACCGCCACCAGGGCATCGACGAGCTGCCGGCTTTGGACCGTCGGAAACAACCAGTCTGTGGTATACGAGGTGATCAGAAATCGCGCCTGGGTCCGTCCCAGCGCCTGTTCGAGCGAGCCATAACTTTCGGCCAGATCGAAGTAATCCATGGCCCGCGTCAGAAACAGATAGCTGTTGGCATCAAACCGTTCGACGAAGCGACTCCCCTGGTGGTGCAGGTAACTCTCGACCTGAAATTCGGTTTCGTGCAGCAATTCAAAACCGAACTGATCGCTGTGTTGCAGGCGGCGGCCGAACTTCTTTTCGATCGACGACTCGGAAAGATACGTGATATGGGCCACCATCCTCGCCAGCCCCAGTCCCTGGTTGGGTCCCGTCGCGTGGTCGTAGTAATCGCCGTTATGAAAATTGGGGTCGGTGACGATCGCCCGGCGGCCGACACAATTGAAGGCAATGCCCTGCGCTGTCAGCCGCGCCGCTGAGGCCAGACAGATTGCGGCCCGAATCTGGTCGGGAAACCGCGCCGCCCAGTCGAGCACCTGCATGCCCCCGAGGCTGCCACCGATGATCGCCAGAAGCTTTTCAATCCCCAGATGCCTGACCAGCGCTGCGTGAACCT
>SIAF01000476.1 GCA_009691905.1 Planctomycetaceae bacterium
GCCGCGCCTCCCGCCAGTCAACTTCAAGCCCTCGCTCGACGCAAACTCATGCGCCGCGCCCGCTCCACGAAACAACGCCCTCTCCTCCTTGCCGAACTCGAGGACCGCTACCAAAATACCACATAGCCTCCAAGCGGGCCGTTGAAAAATATGCGGCGCCGTCACTTCAATGCTCGCCGCATTAGCGTTAATGCGAATCGATGCGTCGGCGACAGACTGTCCGGCCGCAACCGGTTTGGATTTTGAGGTCATGATCGCAAAACTGCCACGGGAGTTGAATGCCGCAAAATCAGGCTCGTTGTTGCAAACAACCGCCGTCCCTGTGAAGCGGCACGAGAAACAATCTGTTGCAGGGCACGCTGCGTTTTCGGCACGACCGCCATTCGATTGGCAATCGCAGGATGGGGCTTTCGAAATCACCGCGTCAACATTCTCTGAGCATAACAACAGGGGACGGGGTTCGTCGAGTCCAAGTCGTCACGCCGGCGGTATGAAAACTGCTTTCCGACGTCGACCGTCCCTATTACCTTAAGGTTTTGTAAGGGTTGGAAATCTCAAAAACTACCTGATTGACAGCGCTTGTCGGATAGGCATATATTCGATCCAGTGAGATTCACATCCAACCGGGGACGCCATTGGTTACTGCGTCCATCGGCCGTTTTTGATTTTGGAGCATTCGAGCATGTCAGCCGACAACGCACAGCCCGCCAGTGACCCCTTGAAATCCGTCGCGACAGCAATGGCCACAGCGGCCGAGGCCGTGCGGGATGGCGCCACGGACGCGGCTGCGAAAGTTCAGCAGGTGTTGCCGGCGGCCAGTCGATTTGTGTCTCGATTCGTGTATTCGAGTTGTTACTTCGTGTCGTACGGCGTCGTCTTCCCTACCATGTTCGTGGCCAATTATGTTCCCGGGGGGGCGCCGATTGCGACGGGACTTCTTGACGGGGCCAATGCGGCCAACGATCTAATCAAGGATATGCAGCACAAGGCGGTCCAACGAAAAGCCGCGAAAGCTGAAGCCCTGGCGGCCGCGGATGAATTCAACTCGATCGTCGACGAAGGGGTCGAGGCGCTGGATGGGGTTTGATTGGTTCGATTGAAAGCTGGCGCAGGATTGCCATTTTGTCCGGCCCGCCCGGTTCCACAACCACCCGGGACCCGCGGTCGGCGAAGTTCTCCCGTGGGCGTGATCGACGACTTCGGTCGCCGCAACACATCGCGGCGGTCGTTTCGCGTGTGATCCAGCCAATCCGGTTGGGTTGTATCGATTCGCAGGAATCTGCCGGTCCCGGAGACAGGGTTGCTTCGAAGTTTTATGCTCTCGGCATGTCTCCGCGCGGAACATGAGCTACGTTTGCCAACGAACGTAAGTTGTTCCGAAGTGACGAAAAGAGAGCGAGAGCATGCCCCTCACACGTAGTGAAGTCATCTGCCTGACTGCCGGAATCGCCGTTGGCGCGATTGCCGGTGCCAACGCCGACAAGATCAAAACCGCTTTGACGGGACTTCTCGGACTGGTGACCGACAGCGCCGGTGAGAGCTACGCCAGCGTCGCTCAGAAAGTCGCTGAACAGGTCGAATCGATTCAGGATGCCGTCGCCCAGGCCAATTCAACCACACCCGCTGCTTCACCCACCTAAGATGGACATCCAGGTCTCCTATCCCGCCGCAGGCCGCATTCGATTCGAAAGCGAGTTTCTGTTTGCCGATCCTCAAAACGCGCTGTGTCACGAGTTTGTCAGCCGGGTGATCGAGGGCACCGGAATCGTCGGTATCACGATTCGGGCTGCTCCCACGAACGGCGGGCGTCGATCACAGCGGCGTTCCAGCGTCGCCGAAGTGCATTACTGCATCAAGACTTCAACACGGCGCCAGGCCGTTGAAGAGCTTTACGCACGTCTGCTCGCGCGGGAACCTGCGAATTTCTTCTACAACGCCAGCCGGACGAACGACTGCCCGGCCACCGCTGTCACATCCGACGGGACGGCAACCATCGGGTCTGACCCGATAGGTCATCCGGGCGGCACGGGCACCGGGCACAGCCACACCGATTCCTCGGGCCGCGCGTCGAAGCGGCCGCTTTACCTGATTCCCGATCATCAGGGTGTCGTCCGCCTGTATCGGCATGGGCCGGTTGTCAGTAGCTGGCAAGTCAAGCACGAGATACCGGGCCGCCTGCGTCTGCACCATCCGGGGCTGCACCGCCGCAAGGAAGTCTGCCAGGCCATCGAGCGCGAATTGATGAGCGTCCTGGGAATCGACAACTACAAGACCAGCCCCATGACCGCCAGCGTGCTCATCTCCTACAATCCTGCGAAGCTGCGGCGAGAACAGATCATCGAGATTGTCGACACCGCCATGGCGCACATCACCGTGCCGCCGAAAAAGGACAAAGCCGACTTGTCCTTCCCCCTGTGTACGGTCTCGGTTCCTCTGGCTGCGGCAGCGCAGTTTGCCTTTCCGGTCTTGTTACCGGTCTCGGCGGGCCTGTTCATCTACACGGCCGTACCCAGTTTCAAAGGGGCCTATGAGGTCGTCGTCAAAGAGCGCCGGCTGGGAGTCGACGTCCTCGATTCGATTGTCGTCGCGGGCTGCCTGGCGACCGGCGCGGTGTTCGCGGGTTCGATTCTGTGCCTGTGCCTGGGCTTCGGCCGAATCCTGTTCAAGAAGACACAGGATGACTCGAAGAAAATGCTGATGAGCGTTTTCGGCAAGGCGCCGCGCTTTGTCTGGCTGTATCGGGATGGCATTGAAATCGAAACTCCGCTTGAACGGCTGCAAAAGGGCGACCTGATCGTGGTAAAAACCGGCGAGGTGGTGCCGGTCGACGGCTTCGTCAGGCAGGGCATGGCCATGATCGACCAGCACGCCCTGACCGGCGAGTCAACTCCCTCGGAGAAGGCCGTCGGCGATCGCGTGTTTGCTTCAACACTGATGGTTGCAGGCAAGGTCTTTGTCGAGGTTGAATCGTCCGGCGGCGAAACGACCTCGTCGCGGATCGCCAAAATTCTCAACGATTCGGCAGGTTACAAGCTGAATTCTCAGCACAAAGGCGAGCGTATGGCCGACCGCGCCGTCATCCCCACGCTGGCGATTGCCGCCACAGCACTCGCGACGATCGGGCCGGCCGGCGCGGTGGCCGTGCTCAACAGTGACTTCGGCACGGGAATCCGCATGGCGGTGCCCCTGGCGATGTTGACGTCGTTGACGCTGTGCGCCCATAAAGGCATTCTCGTCAAGGACGGGCGGGCGCTGGAGCTGATGAACGACATCGACACCGTGCTGTTCGACAAGACCGGCACATTGACCCGCGAGGTGCCCGAAGTCGGCCGCATTCTGGCCTGCAACGGCCACGAAGCCGACACGATTCTACGATACGCCGCGGCGGCTGAAAACAAGTTTGCGCACCCGATTGCACGGGCCATTCTCGAGAAGCACACCGCGTCAGGGCTGGCGATGCCCGACTCCGACGAATCGAAGTACCAGGTCGGGTACGGGATCACCGTGGGAATCGAAGGGCATACGGTGCGGGTGGGCAGCGCCCGCTTTATCACGATGGAAGGCATCGAGATTCCAGCGGATGTTCAGGCGGCACTCGATCAGGCACATCACGAAGGACACACCCTGGTGATGGTCGCGATCGACAACCAGTTGGGCGGCGCTCTCGAACTGCATGCCTCCCAGCGGCCTGAAGCCCGTGACATTATCGCCGGCCTGCGCAAGCGAGGCATCAAACACATTGCTATCATCTCGGGCGACCACGAGGGTCCCACGAAAAAGCTGGCCGAAAGCCTGGGAATGGACCGCTATTATGCGGGAGTGCTTCCCGCCGATAAGGCCAACTATGTCGAGGCGCTGCAGAAAGAAGGCAAGAAGGTCTGTTTTGTCGGAGACGGAATCAATGATTCAATCGCTCTGAAAAAGGCCAATGTGTCGGTGTCGCTGCGGGGCGCCTCGTCGATCGCCACCGATACGGCCCACATCGTCTTCATGGAAGAGAGCCTGGCCAAGCTCTGCGAGCTCCGCGATATCGCCCGCGCTCTCGACAAGAACGTAAGTCGTAGCTGGACCCTGATCCTGATCCCCAACGTTCTGTGCATCGCCGGGGCGTTCACGATGGGCTTCGGCGTGATGGCCTCAGTCGTCACCAACAACGTTGCCGCACTCGGGGCGCTCGCCAACGGGATGCTGCCCTTGCGCCGCATCGCCCAGGTTCAGGCCGAACAGGCAATGAAACAGGAACTGCGGGACATGTACAATCGCGCGCCGCAACCCGCGGCAGCCCCGATCGTCATCGAGACCGAATGCGTCAACGTCGGGAACCGCAATCGGCTGGAACTTCTGGAATGTGTGAATGACTGATCCTACAGCGAATCAGCCAGCGCCACTGGCCTCTGAAACTCTCACGGTTTCCGCCGAGAACACAACCGCCGCCGCAAAACGGTTCGACGTGTTCGTGATCGACATCGGCTGGAAATCGTCGGTTTCGGATATTCTGAGGCACAACCTCGAGCACTTGAAGCGGTATCAACTTGTCTACAACCTGTATATTCTCAACGAGCAGCAATGCCGGGATCTGTTTCGGCATCACCCGTCGGTCATCGGCACCGAGCCGTCGATTCTGGTGATTGACCGCGACGCGCGGGCGATCAATCGCCCACAGGGTTTTGGTTTCAAACTGAACCTGGGAATGATCCGCGACGCGACGTCGGCCAATGCCATACTGAAATGGGCGATGGCCGTCGTAGCCGAACAGAAACCGGGCAGCGACCTGACTGAGCCGGTCCGCAAGGTGATGCATAAAGAAGGCTTGCGCGGAGCCATCGACATTCTGGCAGACGTCACGCGCTCGCCCTTCGGCGAAGCAGCGACACATTGATTTTGGCTCCCACGAGTGTGAAGCGCCCCCTGTTGATCCGACATCTCGAAGGACATGGATATGGAACACGTTTCAGGAGTCGTTTCGGGAATATTGACCGTCGCTCTGCTGGGCATGGCCGCCGTGCTTGTATCCCGTCGCCGCAAGCATTTGCGGCTCGTGTGCCGCGTGATCGACCACAAAGATCAGCGGCTGCTGAGTTTCTTCGACCAATTGATCGAGCGCGGGGAACTGGCCCTCGTTGTTACACACATCTTTGAGTTATCCATCATCGCCGGGGCCAAAGGTCTCCCAGCAGAGGGCCATGTCGTGCATTCGTTGCAGTCCCTTCCAGATCGTTTCGGCTCCGGGTTCGTCCGAACGGGGGCGGTTCACATAGCCAC
>SIAF01000477.1 GCA_009691905.1 Planctomycetaceae bacterium
AGGCGATTACAGCGAGCATCAGCGCGTCTGTTCCAACGTCCCATGGAGTGTGTGGTCATCCAATACGGTGATTTTCATGGATCATGCTCAGCCCAGCTTGGAACCAAACAGTTTCACGGCATTGTCTCGCAGGATCAGACGCTTGTCG
Source organism: Planctomycetaceae bacterium (assembly GCA_009691905.1). Lineage (GTDB taxonomy): Bacteria > Planctomycetota > Planctomycetia > Planctomycetales > Planctomycetaceae > SIAF01. The sequence goes on from SIAF01000477.1 coordinate 149, forward strand.
GCATCGGACAGGTCGGCGTGGTCAATGCGAGCCCGTTGCATGGCTGTGCTGTAGAGCGGCGTATCCGTGCCGAACAAAACCCGTTCGGCACCGACTTCTTTCACCGCCCACTCGATCAGGTTCGGCATGATCGAGCGGGCACTCGATGTGTCCGCGAATACGTTGCCGTGCTGGCTCTTCTGAATGGCACGCACCTGGTGAGTCACGTCGTTATCCCAGCCGCAGCCGATATGAGCCAGAATCAACTTGACCTCAGGGAACCGATTCGCCCGCGGGACGAAGTCCTCGCACAGGCTGTTCTGTTCACTGATGTGCGTGAGCACGATGGCCTTCCGTGCGGAGGCGAACTCGAACAGAGGCGCGGCATGGTCGCGAATCGGGTAGCCGTGTTCCTCGGGGTGCAGTTTGATACCGACACACTGAGGCTGCTTGAGCATTTCATCGGCCTGGGCATAGGTCTCGGGTCGCTGCGGGTCGATCACGACGTACTGCTTCAGGCCCGGTGTCTGAGCCACGATCCGAGCAGCCTCTTCATTCCCCACAGCGGCGTTGGCCTGGAACCGGGGCAGCAGAGCCAGCAGCGGCGAGACGATCGTCAGGCCGACGTTGACCGCCGCAGCTCGCCGGACGACTTCGGCGGTATCCCCGCACATCATCCGGTTGTACAGATCGGTCTTGTCGACTTGGGTGTAGACGCCGTAGTGCCCGTGAACGTCGATGGCGGAAATCGAGGCGCTGGAATCCATGGCGTGAGCCTTTCAATTTTAAGCGCGGATCGGAGTTTCGACTCACCTCTGGGAGGTTTGAGGCACCCATTCCGGGAGCCGCTCCTTCAGCAGACGCACGAAGTGGTGATACTCCTCGTCGCTGGAACCGATATAGGGAGGCAGCAGCCGCAGCGGCATGTCGGGTTCGTACATCTTCTCGAACAGCTTGTCGTAACTGCCGTCGATGCGATCATCCTGCATCGCCTCAAGCAAAGCCTGAATGACGATGTCCACTTCCCGCTGAATCGAGACCATCGTGGCCACGTCGCGGCGCTGGCCCGCTTCGAACAAAGCCCGGATCTTTGGCCAGTTCATGATGAACGAGACCAGAATCCCGCACTCTCCGAACAGCGATCCGTAGACATACCCGGCTTCCGAGAGAAAGTGCTGCAAATGGGGAGCGTCCTCGATCAGGCTCCGCAGGTGTGACTGCGAGTCGCCGCAGTTCTTTGTCGCCACGAGGTTCGGGTGTTCCGCCGCGAGTCGTCCGTACTCCTTACCCGTGACCATTCGCTTCGTTCGCGGCAGGTTGTAGTGCATGAACTGACAGTCGGGAAATCCGCCGCAGACATGCTTGAAAAAATTGAACAGCTCCTTCTCGCTGAGCGCCGCCCAACTGGGGAGCGAGATCTGGAACCGGAGCACGCCGATGTCACGTCCCCGCTTGATGCGCTCCATGATCGTGCCGAGGGACAGATCGATGACGCCGACCATCGGCTCGGCTTTTCCCCGGCGCATCTCGTCGGCAAAGGCGGTCACGATTTCCTCGTACTGGCGATCCGTGACCGCGTAGCCTTCTCCGGCCGTGCCAAAGACATACAGGAACTTCATAGGGCGGCGGAGCCGCAATGTGGCACGACGCTCCGCGTCGTGAATCGCGACGCGGAGCGTCGCGCCACAATCTTGCAGAAAAAACATCGCCTTCGGCGATAACGATGTACCGTGCAGAGCGTGTTGCACATTGAGACGAAAGATGCGTTCGGAAAAGCGACCGTTCTCGTCCCACGGAATGCAGCAGGTCGCCATGATGCCACTGGGAAAGCGTTTGTTCGACATGGAGTTGGTCCTTGTCAGTGGTCAGTGGTCCTTGTCAGTGGTCAGTGGTCAGTGGTCAGTGGTCAGTCTCCCAACGGCAGAGCAAAGCAGCGTCGTGGGGAATTCTCAGTCTGATCCTGCGTCAGCAACCTTTGGCTGCTTCGGCAGGCGTGACTGTACGAGGATCAGTGCTACGACCAGGATGCCGATCGCGGCAACGAAACTCGCTCGCAGGCCGAATCGATCAGACACCAGACCAAAAACAATCGGCATCATTCCAATCGTGACAGTGATCAGGTTGGTGTAGGCGGTGTTCTCGCGCATCCGTGCAGGTTTCGAGCAACTGACAATGTAGTTCAGGTAGTACACGTAGAACAGTTCGCCCCCACCGAGAAGTCCAAAGCCGAGCAGATACCATTTGCCCGGCACAAACAGAGCCCAGGCAATCCCTGCGATGCAGATCGACGTCGTGGCGATCAGCGAGGCTCTGGCATGCATCCTCGTGACCAGCCAACCCAATCCGAAGCCCATCAGACACTTGAATCCGAATCGCAGCGAGAGCTGAATTCCCGCGTACTTCTCGGGGGCTTCACCCAGTGTCTCGCGGGCATACAGAGACATGTTGTTCATGATCATCGTGCCTCCATAAGTCAGCAGGAATCCGATGGCGGCGGTCACGATCAGGGGATTCAGGAAGTAGGACCGAAGCCCGCTCAAGATATCCTTCCACTGCGCCCCGGACTCCGGTGCAGACTCAGATTCAGACACCGGAGGCACCTGAGCCATCTGAACCAGGACAGCGGACAACCACATCGCAGGACATGACACTCCAAACAAGAGCACATAACTCCACGGCTGCGGGATCGGAGTCACCTTCAACATTCCGAGGAAATCGCCTTTCAGGATTAACTGAGAAGCGCACGACCCGAGCACCGCAAAGATCGGCCCGATGCCGAAGGTCCAGCCGAGCGTACGACCCCGCACTTCCGGAGTCATGCCGCGGCCGATCAACTCCCAGAGACACATGGTCTGGACTCCCCCCGTAATCCCGATGATGCCGGGGTGGATGATCAGGACTGGAATCCAGAACGATTTTGGAGCAAACGCAAATACCAGCGCCGCCAGCGCTCCGGCAGCCCCCTTCACAATCAGTGCCCAGGTCAGCATGGGACGCAGCAGTTTGGGCGAGGGCCAGAACCAGGCGATCAGCAACGGCAGCGGAGTCACCCACAAGTAGACCGCTTCAGGCAGATTGGCCACTGTGTCACTGGCCTCGAGCGAGTCAAGGATGGTGGCGTGCAACACGCCCACATAGGTCACCGGGGCAATCAGATAGGTCAGTGACATCGCAATCATGAACACCAGCCCGTTGCGGAACTGCGCCGATTCCGGAACGGACAATTCCATCGGATCACTCATGGTTCGCTCGCTGACTGTCGTTCATTGATCCCATTCAACTTCCGGGTCAATTGGGTACATCCTGCGGCCCAGACGTGTGTAAGGCAGGCGTCGAAAATCATGCGACAGCGTACTGGCGGTGTCGACATTGAAGATCGAACCGGCAATGGGGGCGAATCCGGAGCGGAAGTGCCCCGTCGACTTGACTGCCAGATAACGCATCTGACGGCAATCCAGGCCCAGGCTGCGGCAGAAGGCCAGATCGACCGGTTGATGACGGCCGCTGATCACCACGACATGCACGCCGTCCGCTTCCAGCCAGGCCGATGGACCCATTTCGCCGACCACTCCGGCCCACATGGGACCATCGTACGTGAACCGCCCGTTCGACGCGGCGCGGACTCGGACCCGCATCGGCACCGGGGGACCAACTAGCGGCTGCGATTTGCCTCCGAGCAGGATGTCCATCTCCGCTCCAACGCCCGCCGAGACCGCTTGAGCCGCCACTTCCGGATCGACCATGTAGAGGACTGCCGAGGGAACCAGCTTTCGTTCGATGAAGAGACGCAGCATCTCCGTCGCGTCTCCCGCAGCCCCACCGCCGGTGTTGTCGCCCTGCTCCGCAAGAATGATGGGGTACTTTCCCAGTTGCTCGCCTTGCGCGAGCGCCGACTCCGGCTGCAGTGGATTACGCTGCCATTGGCTGCGGCGTTCCCAGACCCACTCTGCCAACTCGTTGGCGTATCGCTCGGCCAGTGCTTTATCGTTGTCTGTGACGACAATCACGGAAGTGCCGACCGTCGGATTGTCGATCCACTGGTATCCCACCCCGATGCTGGCTGATAATGCGCCGGGACGCTGATCGAGTTCCCGCAACTTCCGCACCGCGTCGCTCATCGGTGGTTCGGCATCAATCATCCGGGCGGCCGACCACAGCAAGGGCAGATAGCGCACCGCCATGGCGGGGCGGACTTCGCCAGCGACTGTCCGCGCCATGATGTGCGCGGCATGCACGGCCCGTTCGGCCATGTCGACGTGAGGATAGGTCCGTTCGACGACCATCACATTGGCCGAATGTTCCATGACGGGTGAGATGTTGCAGTGCAGATCATGCACCGCCATCACGGGAACCCTGGGACCTACCAGTTGACGGACTCGGGACAAGACCTCTCCGTCGGCATCATCCACCCCCTCAGCAGCAAACGCCCCATGCAGGCTGAGCAAAACGCCATCGACGGGGAGCGCCTTTCGCAGGCGGTCCAGCAAGTCTTCGATGGCGATCTCCAGGCTCTCCCGTGTGACAGGTGGGCTGGTGATCGCATCAATCCACAACAGCGGAACAAGCTCATGCCCGGTCTCGCGGACGCCGCGCACCAACCCATCGACAATCGTGTTGGCATCTCCCAGCGAACGGAGTTCTTCGCCAGATTTCACGGTGCGCGCGACCGACATCAGAGTCGTCGCATCTGCTGTGGGCGATGGCGCTGCAAAACCACAGGTCTCGTGTTCAATTCCACCGACGGCGATACGCATTGCGGCGACGACTCCTTAACGGCGTTGGGTGGACCGGGTCAAAGGACACCATTGATCGCGCTGGCAACACACCACCGTCCCCGCGCGTCACACGCGGCATAGTACATGCGATACCGGCCCGGTGCGGTCTGGATGAGAGACATATCCTCCGCGGGTGTGCCCAGAGATGTTGGCGGTGTTAAGTTTTTGTGGTGTCGCAAGTTGACCAATAGGGTTGCCATCGATTGCTGTCGCGTAGGTTGGTCAGGGCGGAGACGGATTCGGCATTGCGGAGATTCCAACGAGCACCGGAGCGTTTCAAGCGGGTAGTGCTGGTCTTGCAGCGGGCCTCGGTGGGGCCGCTGCCGATTTGCCAGCCGTTC
>SIAF01000023.1 GCA_009691905.1 Planctomycetaceae bacterium
AGAAGGCTTCAACAACAAGGCAAAACTGACCCTGAGAAAAGCGTATGGCTTTCGTTCCCCGGAAATCGCAAAAATCGCCCTGTATCACACCCTATCCGACCTCCCCACTCCAAAATTCACCCACGAATTCTGGTGACGAGGCTTACACAACTCACTGATGTGATTTCGTATTTCCTTTCATGGAAACACAGGAGCCACGCGTCGGCGAATGGCGACTGGTGGGGCTCGACGTGGGAAGCACGACGAGCAGCCTCCTGGTCGCGTCGGCGCGATTGATTCGAAATTGCGTCACCGGGCGCAATGAGCTGGGCGAGGTCGCAATTCTGTTCCGACCCGCGCCGGTATTCACGCCCTTCAACAAAGACGAGCTGGCGATCGAACAACTGGCGAGGCAGCTTGACGACTGGCTTGCCGCCGCCGGACTCAACCCGCAGACGGTGACCTCGGGCGGGGCGCTCGTCACCGGCCTGGCGGCACGGGCGACGAATGCGGCTGCCGTCAGGCGAATGGTTCGCGACCGATTCCCTCAGTCGGTCGTGGCGCGGGCCGACGATCCCTGTCTCGAATCGTGGCTGGCCTTCATGGGAAATTCGCTGGCTCTGTCGCGGGCCGAACCGACGCGCCCGTTCATCAATCTCGACATCGGCGGCGGAACGACGAACATCGCGCTGGGTCGCGACGGCGAGGTGGGCCGCTGCGGCTGCTATTATGTCGGTGCCCGGCACGTGCAGGTCGAGCCGGGAACGTATCGCATTCGGTCGCTGTCTCCCTTTGCGAAAACGATGCTGTCCGACCTGCGCATTTCGGCGCAACCCGGCGACGAGTTGACCGACGGCGATTTGCGAGCGATTCTCGAATTCTACGTGGGCCTGCTGGAAGCGGTTGTTGTGGGTCGGTGCCGGAATGATGAATCATCGACGGCATCGCAGCACACTCAGGTGGAATTTGTTCTTCCGGCCGACGCCGTTGTCGGCAATGGCGATCGACGAGGGGTGGTCACACTATCGGGAGGCGTCGGCGAACTGGCGTATCGCTGCGCGCAGGGTCTGCCGCTGCCCGACACCACCTCGTTTGGAGACCTGGGGATCGACCTGGCACGACGCCTGTGCGAGTCGCCGGTGCTGAGCCGCGACCTGCGAAGTCATGTCCCGGCAGGACTGGGCCGCGCGACGGTTCACGGCCTGACCGTCCACAGCACCGAAGTCTCGGGCGCCACGCTATATCTGCCGCGGCCCGAGTTGCTGCCGCTGGCCGATCTGCCGATTCTGGGAAGTCTCGACGGCGACACGACCGATGCCGACCTCTGCGCGTTATTGGACGTGGCGGCACGCTGCTCTGCGGGCGTTTGCCTGCGTGTCCGACTGCCGAATGATGCGGCAACATCAGTCAGGGCGCTCGGCACACGCCTGGCGGTCGCGCTCGAGCGATTCGACTTTCCCGCTTCGAAGCCCCTGGTTTTGCTGGCGGAAGGCAACATCGGCAAATCGCTGGGGCACTATGCCACACGCTGGGGGCAGGCCGCGACCTCGCTGATCGTACTCGACGAAATGCCGGCGCGGATCGCTCACCTGGCGACGATTGGAGCCCCGCACGAACAGCTTGTTCCGGTATCGCTTTATGGACTGGCAGCGCAACTCGACGAGCGGACGGTCGACACAACTTGAGCGTGATGGCCCGGAAATCAGACCTGCGATTTATCGCCTGCCACAGGGCGGGCGGGCGCATCGACGAGATGGGGATGAGACGGCCGAATCAGGTAATACATGGCGACCGCGGCCAGAACATCTCCCGCCAGCGTGACGCCGCGCCACAGGATCGCCGTGATCACCGCCTGAGCCGGGCCGACCTGCTGCTCAAGCAACTCGATGAGCAGCCCTTCGCGAACTCCCAGACCCCCCGGGGCAAACAGCGCCAGAAAGCCGACGACGAGCGCCACTGCGGCGGCGCCGGTCCAGGTCGGCCAGTCGCGCCAGTCGATTGGTTCCGGCGAGATCGCCTGCAACGTCAAACCCAGCGTCACGCCTTGCATCCACCACGCGACCAGAAACACGACCAAGCCGACGGAAATCGTGCGGATCGACACACCCTGCGCCATGGATTGCATCGAAGGGATCGTTCGTTGAAATTTGGCCGCCAGACGATGCGAAACATACGACAGCACACCTAATCCAACGACGCTGCCCGCAATCGCCAGGATGGGAATGCCGATGCGCGCCGCCGGCTGGTCTGTCCAATCGGCGAACTCGCGCCATTGAGGTGCCTGGTGCAGCAGCCAGGGGAGCAGCAACACAGCCGTGACGATGCCGGCTGAAATATACGTCAGCGTTTCGAGTGTCACCGTATAGACCGTGACCGCAGCGGGTACCCCGCAGCCGTGCAGCATCGCCGCCCGAATGACAAGCACCATGCCTTTGCCCGGGACGTATTTTCCGGGATGGCCGCAGTAGTAAGCCCGCAGGATCTGGCGCCACGGCGGGGTGAAGCCGAGAACCGACAGCAGTCGCTGCCAATACCAGGCGCAGGGTAACCACCCGATCACGGCGACGAGCATGGCCAATGCCAGCCATCCCCAGCGAATCGTCAGGCGTTTCAAATCAACGTCCTGAGAAATCTGCCAGGCGTGCCCGCCGACGAAAGTCAGCACCAGCAGGAACAAACTCCATTGCGCGATCGTCCAGAACCATCGCCTGGGTGACGAGCGCGACAGCGGGTTGACTGGCGATGGTGCGGGATCGACTGTCATCAAACACAGTCTATACGACGCGACGGCAATTTCCCGAAGACGGATGTCGCGAATCCGGCGGAGAAAAAAACAGGTCGATTCGCAGCGGTGGGGAACGTTGACGACGGCATTATTTGCGCTGGGCATGCTTTTGCAGTTCGAACCACAAATGCCCCGCCTGCGGCAGAATCAGTTTCTCCATCCCCAGCCGCACCGCCTTGGTCGATCCTGGGAGCGAAAACACGATTCGGCCCGAAGCCACTCCCCCGACCGCGCGGCTGAGCATCGCCGCCGCGCCGATTTCGGAATACGACAGCATGCGGAACAATTCGCCGAAGCCGTCGAGCCGCTTGTCGAGTCGCGCGACGACGGTTTCGTAGGCGTTATCGCGCAGCGAGATGCCGGTCCCGCCGTTGGTCACGACGATGGCGACCGCCGCATCGTCGAGGGCCGCTTCGAGTTCAGGGCGAATCCGCTGCGGCTCGTCGGGCACGAGCGCGTACCGGGCGACACGATGGCCGGCCGCCGTGACTGCGTCTTTGATGAACTGCCCGCTGGTGTCGGTCTCGGGAGTTCGCGAGTCGGACATGGTGATCACGGCAAACCCGAGCGGCCCGAATCTCGAGCCGGCCGTCTGATGTTGTTGAAAGCTGGGGAGATTGGGTTGGTCTGTATCCATCAGTTCGACTTTGGGAGCGGGTCTTGCAGAGTGTAGCATAGCCAGAGCGGGAAACCCTGGCTGGCGGGATGCAATTCGAGGTGCGCGCAGTAGAATGCGTTGGAGTACAGGCTTTAGCCTGCCGCTGCCCGAGCGAACGAACCCTCGTACAAGTGACGACAGGGGTGCCGGGAGATCACATTAACCTAAAGGCTGTACTCCAACAGGACGAATTGACGATGATTTTCCGCTGGATTGTTGCCTGTGCTATTGCAACCGCGCTGATGCCATCGCTGATACCGTCGGTCTCGAAATCTGCAGATCGCTACGATCTGCTTCTTAAAGGAGGCCGCGTCGTCGACGGAACCGGTGCGCCGTGGTATCTCGCCGACGTGGCGATTCGCGACGGTCGCGTCGCCGCGATCGGCCGGTTGACTGCTGATGATTCCGCGAAGGTGCTCGATGCCGCAGGGCTGGTCGTGGCGCCCGGATTCATCGACATGATGGGGCAGACGGCGTCCCCCTTTCTCAAAGACCCCGCCGCCGGGATGAATCTGCTCACTCAGGGAATCACCACGATCAACGCCGGCGAAGGAGATTCGGCCGCGCCGCTGGCCGGCGACGAGGCTCGGCAAGCGGGGTGGTCGGGTTTTCGCGAGTATTTCGACCTGCTCGATCGAACGGGCATGCCGGTCAATGTCGTGCAGACGATCGGCCATACGCAGGTCCGCCGCGTGGTACTGGGCGAGGTCGACCGCCGTCCTTTTCCTGCCGAACTCGAGCGGATGAAAGAGCTGGTCCGCGAGGCGATGCAGGCCGGGGCGATCGGCCTCTCGACCGCCTTGATTTATCCCCCGGCCGTGTATGCCTCGACCGAAGAAATCAGCGACCTGGCACGCGTCGCCGGCGAGTTCGGCGGCGGGTACTACACCCACATGCGGAACGAAGGCGATCGGTTGCTGGCGGCGATCGATGAGGCGTTGGAAATCGGCCGTGCCGGCGGCTGCCGCGTTCACATCTTCCACCTGAAGGCGGCCGGCCGGCAGAACTGGGGTCAGTTCGAGCTGGCGATCGCCCGCATCAAGGCGGCGCGCAGTGCCGGTCAGCAGGTCGCCGCCGATATTTATCCGTACATCAATAACGGCCTGGGGATCACCGCGTTCATCCACCCCCGCCACGCCGCCGAGGGGGCTGCCGCCCTGCGGCGAAAACTGGACGACCCCGCGCTGTGTGCCGAGATCCGCCGCGAGATGGAGACGAACTTCGAATACGAAAACTGGTATCGCCACGTCGGCTTCGATTGGAATCGGGTCATCCTGGGCGAACTGAAAGCCGCCCCGTACGCCGATTATGGGGGGCAGTCGCTGGAAGCGATTGCGAAGGCGCTCTCGAAGGATCCGTGGGACGTGTTCTTCGACGTCGCCCGGTTCGACGTGTTCTGTCTACCGCAGACGATGAGCGAGGCCAACTTGATCAAGGCCCTGCGCGAAGAGTTCGTTTCGGTCTGCACCGACGTGGGTCCGGCCGGCGGATCGAGCATTGCGTCACATCCCCGCGCGGCAGGAGCATTTCCGCGAGTGCTCGCACGCTTTGTTCGCGATCTCGGGACGATCTCGCTCGAACGGGCAATCGCGCAGATGACCGCCGTCGCCGCCAATGAAGTCTTTCAGCACGACCGCGGCCGACTCGCGGTCGGCTTACCGGCCGATATCGTCGTCTTTGATTACGCGGCCATCGCCGATCGTGCCACGTTTGCCGAGCCGCGACGCCCTGCTGACGGGGTGCTGCACGTCGTCGTCAATGGCTGGCTCGTCCTGGAAAGCGGAAAGTTTACCGGCGCCCGCCCCGGTCGCGTGCTGCGCGGGCCGGGCTACCGTCAACCGTAGTGTGGACTTGAGTCCACACGGAGATTTTTTCAAGGAGCATCGCGTGTCAGAACAAAACCACAAAGTCGCTCTGGTGACCGGTTCGGCGACCGGCATCGGTCGCGCCTGTGCCCTGCGGCTTGCCGCCAGCGGATTCGACGTCGTCGTAAACTACTCGCGCAGCGAAGCCGAAGCCCGCGAGACGCTCAAGCTGGTCGAAGCACACAAGGTGCGCGGGTTGCTTGTGGCGTGCGACGTCGGCAGCGACGCCGCCGTTCGCGAAATGTTCAAGACGATCGAGCGCGAATTCGGCCGGCTCGACGTGCTGGTCAACAACGCCGGTACGACGTGGTTCATCGACCACGACAAGCTCGAAGAAATGACCGAAGAGAAATGGGACCGCATTCTGCAGGTCAATCTCAAAGGGCCGTTCTTCTGTATTCGGGCGGCCGTCCCGCTGATGAAAAGGTCGGGCGGCGGCTCGGTCGTCAGCGTCAGTTCGGTCGCCGGCATCTCGGGCGACGGCTCGTCGATCGCATATGCCGCGAGTAAAGGCGCCCTGAACACGATGACGAAATCGCTGGCGCGCGCACTGGGTCCCGAGATACGCGTCAACGCCGTCTGCCCCGGCCCGGTCGATACGCGCTGGCTGCGAGCCGTGATGACGGCTGAAGAACTGGAGAAACGCACGAGCAAGTTTCCGATGCAGCGCGCCGCCCAACCCGAAGATATTGCCGATGCCGTGGTGTATCTCGCCGCCGGCACGACACTCACCACCGGCCAGTGCCTGGTGGTCGATGGCGGGCGGACGATGTAGCCTGGTCGTCGCGTGGCCGCAGCGGTTGCTTAACCCGTTACGCCGCCGAGCTTGCTCGGCGCGTGTCACGTGTCATTCACATTCGCGTCGCAAGCGACTCGGCGAAACAAGTTCGATAAAGGAAGGCATTCTAAATTTCGACCTATAAAGCAGAATGTTCCCTTGTCCTGTTCGCGTGACTACGCGTCACGATAGTCGCTGACGTTCGCCCGCACCAACCGCTCGGCTTCAGCAATCGATCGAACATCTGCCGCGCTGTCGGGGAGCCAACGACATAACTTTGGCCCTTCGAACAGGAGTAGGCCATCGGAAAAGCGGCGTGCTTTTGTGATGACAGTCCATGGTGCCCGCGTTTCGCCATTGCGTCCCGTGAAGGACACGCCTTCATCGGATAAGCGAATACCCATCTCGTCGTTCGGGTGGAGAAATTTCCGCAAGTTTCGATGGGCTTGCCAACGTTTGAACCTCGGTGCCAAGATCATAAGAATCACAAGATCGCCGAGGACGATGGCAGACCCGATGGCAGACAATATTCGGTTCTGGTAGAGCGCAACGCCGACGAATACTGCGAGTACGAGCGTCACAAGCACGATCACCACTCGCGTCCAGGCAAACCAGGTCTGGCTGAGGCAACGCGCCCCTGCGTCCCGGAAAAACTCTTCGCTCAACCGGATTCGGTACTCGGCGGCCATCGTGTCATTGAACGGTGCCGTTCACCGGGCTGCGGCGAACGACGTTTTTTTGAACCCGCGCGGCCCGCGGCTTCGGTGCAATGGTCGGCCCGGCAGGGGCCACCCACGCCATTCTTCCATGACGCGGTTCGGCAGGTCAATCTCAATTGCGGGGCGGTCGAACGACGGGGGCGAATTCCGCGGAATCGGTGGCGCCGTTTGCCGTTATTCGTTCGCCCTTCCGGCAAGAAACGTATAGGGTGGCCCGTTCTTTGCCCAACGAATGTGTACCAGTCCCCGCAACACCGCGTCGAGTTCAAGTGCGAATGGCTCAGGCGTCGGCTGGTGCGACCGTCTGGTTCGGGCGTTCGAGGCTGTCGATCTCGGCCCCAACCGCGGCTGCCGGCCGGTTGGTCTCGAGCGGGAAGATGAAATAGCGAAGGTCGCGGCAGGCGCTCGCCGCCAGTTCGCGGCTGGTGAATACGCCGACCAGATGAAATGCGCCGCAGTCATTCGGGTTCGGACGAAAGCCGCAAATCCAGAGCATTTTGGCACTCTCGAGTCTCAGCCACCGCGGGGGATTGTCGGGACACTGCCAGATGCGCGCTTTGGCCTTGAAGTGGATCACACAACCGCACAGGCCACACAGCCGCCCTCGGCGGTGGGGGCAGGCTTCGCAGGTGACCAGTCGCTGTTCGTACTCTTCGCGAGTGACCAGACGAAATCCGTCTGACACAAAATCGAGGAGTGCTCTGGCAAACAATTCCAGTCGCATCGGTCGAGGGGCCACAGAAGTCAATGTTCCGCTGTCGACGCCATCATGAACGCAAAGCGAGGCTAAAACCTCGCCCCGTCGCGATCTCGCAACACGGCCGGACGACGGAATCAGTCAGCGCTCAACGGTCGAGTCAACTCCCGTCGACGCTACCGGAACAGCTCGCCGTTTTGCGGCGTGACGCTCGCGGCGGCACAATCTTCCACCTGGCTCTCGCGCCATTGGTCGAGCCAGCCCTGCAGTTGAGCGCCACTGTCCTTCAGGCCGGCATTGATATTGTGCCACGCCAGAAGCACGTCGCCCTCGTCGGCAATCATCAGCAATCCGCTGAGACCTGAGGCACGTTCCAGTGCGGTGACTGCCTGAGCGGGTGTCTGTGCGATCGGACTGCCGACATTCAGCGAGGTGTTTACCGACGCCTCAACACCCACGCGGCGACCCATCGCACGCAGGAAGGCATGGGTGAACGGGTCGAGATCTTTGCGAACGATTTGCAGTCGCGCGGTTCCATCTTTGTGAATCACCGCCGGAATCAGCGGATAGGCCTTGGGACGGGCCATTGCCGTCATGACCATATAGTTGTAGGCGTTGTAGTCGTCGGCGGCGGCGCCGTCGGACAATTCGAAAAGCTCTTCGGCTGCCTCGCGCGTGACCATGGGCGCCAGCGGGCGCACGCGCTCGCGATGTTTCACGCGCTGATTGATCGTCGCCAGCGATTCGGGATTGCAGGGGTTTGCCAGAATCGAGCGATGCCCCAGCGCCCGCGGGCCGGTCTCGGCCGGCCCCTGGAACAACCCCAGCACACCGTCGCGGGCAATGATGAACGCCGCCAGGTCGGCAATCGCTTCGAGCTTGCCGCTCTCATGCAGATTTCCCAGGTCGTGGTACTTGATGTCGGGCCCAGCGCCCAGCGCCGTCTCGATCTCGGCGCGGGTAAAGCCCCGACCGCAATAATGCGCGTGCCGCAGCGGCTCTCCCGGCCGTGCCCCGGCCTGCATGGCAAAATTGATCGCCGCCCCGACCGTGACCCCGGCGTCGCCCGGGATCGGGGGAACCCACAGTTCCAGTCGTCCGGGTTTTCCCAGATTGCGGCGATACCATGCGGTATCGTAGCGCTGGACGAGCCGCATGTTGGCCAGGCAATTGAGGGCCGTGCCCCCGGTCATAACCAATTGGTCGCAACCCGTCGCGCGAATATAGTGATCGATAATATGGAAGATCGCGTCTTCGAACACCAATTGCGTGGCCGCCGCCAGGTCGCACCGATCGCGGGTGATATCAGAATGCTGCACGTCGTCGACGCGCAGCACGGCATCGGGGTTCCACATTTTTTCGGGAGGCACCGGTTCGCCCAGGGCGGCCGTCATGGCCGGGCCGTAGGGTGCCAGCTCGCCGGCGATGTGCCAGTTGACGAACGCCCGGTTGACCATCAACTCGCCCTTCGGGGCGAAATGAAAGATTTCGCGAAGGGTGCGATAGAACTTGTTCGTCAGCCGGTCGCCATCGCCCCAGGCGGCCGCCCCCATGTAACGCCCCTCGCTGCTGAGCGTCGTCCAGCCCCCCTTCGTCGAACTGATAATGGAGTAGAACACCCCCAGCGAATCGAACAGGCTGTGGTTCTTGTAGAGGCATTCGAGGCGGCCATCGGTCGCCACATACATCGAGATCGACCCCTGATCGCCGAAACCGTCGAACACCCCGACCAGAACCGGTTTTGCCGCTTGCGCGAAAGGAGACAGGGCGTACGACCCGGCGGCATGGTTGTCGTGATGGTGCTGGCAAATCAAGGGAATCGGAGCGCCAGACCCCAATTGGGCGGCCAACCGACGCGGGCCGGTGCGCACGATGTTGCCGTTGTGATAGAAATCCCATTTCGGGAAACATGAGGGCCGAGCCAGCCCCAGACTCCACGGAAAATGCTCGAACATGACGCCGATCGCCATCGGCGGCAATGACGTGTAATCCCAACTGGTGACAATCGCGTGCAGGTCGCGGTACGTCAAACCGCGCTCGTCCAGACGCGAGCGCAGCATCGCGATCGCCGACTCGGGAAAACGTGAGTCATGTTTGATCCCCGAAAACCGCTCTTCTTCGTCGTTGGAGATCAGCCGCATGCCGTTGGCGGCAGAGACTTCAATCAGTGCCACGCCGCTGTTGTGGCCCGCCGGACCGATCCCGACGACGTAGGCCGTCTCGCCGCGCGCCAGTTTCTTGCGGAGGTCGTCAATCGACTGTCTCGCCTCGGCACTCTCGGGAGCGTACACCCGCTTCGTCCGGAACAACGCCCGGAAAGCGGGCCGCAGTAGTTGCTTTACCAGTTTCCCGAGGCGGGGCCAGGCGGGACCGGCGATTCCATAGACGTGTGAGATGGCCGAACCTCGTCTGTTGATTCAGAGGGGGAGGGTGAACCCGATGGGAAGACAGCTCACGCGAACTGGACGCCGATTTTTCAACCCGGACCTTTCCCTGAGCGGGGTTTTAGAGCAAGGCGTTCCGCACTGCGGACGACAGTCGTTTCCCGAATTCAAAATCCCGCGTGTCCAGCAGCCTGTTGAAAATGAGTCAGGCTCCGCCGAAACACATCAGATTTCCCAGTATTTATCTCTTCGCGTCGAAGCCAGTCACCATTTTCAACAGGCTGCCAGCGCGGCAGTCTAGGCCGCGTCGGCCCTGGGCGTCAATGGCGAACCCGGGCGGCCGGCTCCCCTTCCGCTTCGCCTTCTTGCCACGGCCTGCCGACTGTGGTGAAATAGAAGTCGGGCGAAAATGGAACGAGGATACGCTCATGGCGGCAGAACGGCTGAAACCATTAATCCCCGATAAAACACACCCCTTCGACGCCCGCCAGGCGGCGCACCTCTTGCGGCGCGCGGGATTCGGCGCCAGCCCGACTGAGATTGCTGCAGCGGTCGACAAGGGGCTCGAAGAAACCGTCGAAGACCTGTTTGACGCCGCCGAGGACGAACAGCGCGAGTTTCAACGGACGTTCGACGCCATCAACGGCCGGCTGGTGAACGCCGGCGACCCGAGCGTTGCACAGTCATGGTGGCTTTACCGGATGCTGACGACCCGCGTTCCATTGCGCGAGAAGCTGACGCTGTTCTGGCATGGGCACTTTGCGACCAGCGTCAACAAAGTCGGCGACACGCAGTTGATGCTCAAACAGATCGACACCCTCCGCGAGCACGCCTGGGGCAACTTCCGCGATCTGGTTCTCGCCATGGCCCGCGACCCGGCCATGCTCGTCTGGCTCGATGGCGAGTCGAGTTCCAAAGAGCACCCCAACGAAAACTTCGCACGCGAATTGATGGAACTGTTTACGTGCGGCATCGGCAACTATTCCGAACAGGATGTGCTCGAAGCGGCTCGGGCTTTCACCGGCTGGCACCGCCAGGGTGAGCAATTTGTGTTCAACCCCGAGGCTCACGATTTCGGTGCCAAACGGCTGTTCGGTCGACGCGGCAAATTCGACGGCGGCGACGTAATCGACCTGCTCATGGCCCAGCAGGCCACGCCGCAGTTCATCGCCGCCAAACTTTTGCGCTTCTTCGTCGAACCGAACCCTTCGGAAGCGGTCGTTGCCGCAGCCGCCGAGTTGTTCGATCAGACGCAGCTCAATCTCAAATTGTTCCTGAAAGACCTGTTTGGGTCGGAGTATTTTTTCTCTGAAGAGTGCTACCGCGCGCGAATCGCCAGCCCGGTCGAATATGTCGTCGGCCTGTCGCGGACACTGGGTGTGCGGCAGCCTGCCTCAGAGATCGCCAATCAGATCAGCACGATGGGTCAGGCGCTGTTGATGCCCCCCAATGTCAAAGGCTGGGACGGCGAACAGCACTGGATCAACTCGACTTCACTGGCTGCGCGGCTGACCTATGCCCGGTCGGTTCCCGAACTCAACTCGGGCGACAACAAGTTCAATCCGCATTGCCCGGTCGAACAATTCGTTCCACCCGACCTGACTTCTCCCGACGCAATCGTCGAGGTTCTCGCCGATTTGCTGTTCCAGGGAGACCTGGCGGCTGAAACGCGCCGCGAACTGGTCGCGTTCTTGATCACAAACGAAGAAGGCCCCCGCCCCGACGCGTTCCGCGACGACGAAGGCTTTCGAACGCTTAAAACCCGGCAACTGCTGGGAGTGATGCTGTCGTTGCCGGAATATCAGGCGTATTGATTGGATCTCAGATCTCACATTCCTGGAGTCCGCCATGTCGATCACCCATTGCCAGTTTCCCACTCGTCGCCAGTTTCTCGGTTATGCCGGCTTGTCGTTCGTCTCGGTCGGGGCGTTGGCCCCGCGGATGTTCGCCCAGGTCGCCGCCGAGTCGGCAGCCGCCGATCGCAACGATCACACCCTCGTCGCGATTGAACTGACCGGCGGGAACGACGGGCTCAATACGCTGATTCCGTTCGAGAATGCCCTGTATTATGCGAACCGGCGAACCCTGGGCATTCCCAAAGAGAACGTACACCGTCTCTCAGACCAGGTCGGGCTGCACCCGGCGATGGAGCCGCTTGCCGAACTGTTCAAGCAGGGCAAACTGGCCGTCGTGCAGGGTGTCGGCTATCCCGAGCCCGATCGCTCGCATTTCCGCTCGATGGAGATCTGGCACACCGCCAGCACCGACAAACGCCCCCCGACCACCGGCTGGCTGGGGCGGGTCGTCGACAGTCTCACCTCGGCGAAAAACGAGGATGCGATTCCCGGCCTTGCCTTCACCGGCGCGTTGCCGCAGGCGTTTCAGGCCGCGAAGGCCGTCATTCCCGTCGTGGGAGAATTGGAAACCTTTGCCGGGGCCGAAAATACCGATCAACCTGGAATCGCCATTCGGCGCAAGCTGAGCACCGCCTCGAGTCAGGCCGGCGGTCCCGTCGCGTTTCTTCGAAATCAATCGGCGGTCGTCTATCGTACCGTCGATCGACTGAAAGAGGCGCAGGCGAAATACAAGTCAACGATTGAATATCCGGGAAGCAGTCTGGGGAGCCAGTTGAAACGTGCCGCGCAAATTCTGGCGGGCGATCTGGGGGTTCGCGTCTTGTATGCCTCGCAGGACGGATACGACACGCATTCGGGGCAAGAGGGGCAGCACGCTGCGATCCTGGGTGACCTGTCGCAGTCGATCGAGGCCTTCGACCGCGACATGGCCGGCCTGGGCCTGGCCGACAAGGTCACGCTGCTGGTGTTCAGCGAATTCGGCCGCCGCGTCGACGAGAACGCCAGCGCAGGGACCGACCACGGCGCCGCTTCGTGCGTGCTTGTCGCCGGCGCCAAAGTCAAAGGGGGCGTCTACGGCGAATACCCCAGCCTCGAGAAGCTCGGTGAGGGAGACCTGATCTACACAACGGACTTCCGCAGCGTGTATGCGACGCTTCTGGATCAATGGCTGGGCTGCCCCTCCGGCAAGATTCTGGGGAGCGAGTTTGCGGGGATCGGGTTGCTGTAGCCGTCAGCCAGCGCATCCCTTCGGACAATTTGTCGTCGGGGCGAGGCCAGACGACCAGGTTCCAGTGAGAAAGAGACTCCCGACCGTTGGTCTTTTGTCATCCTTTGTCAACACAAATCGCACAGCAGCACTTCGCGCGGACAATTGAAACGCACGGGAAAAGTATCTGCCAGGCCGCGGCTGACTAGCATCAGCGAGCCTGGGCAGCGGAAACGCAGGCCGTGCCAGCGATGCAGCCAGGCTGCCGGGTACAGCTTCTCGCGGTATGTCGCCAGCACGCAGTGGCCGCCATGCAGATGTCCCGCCAGAACCAGTCGATACCCTGCCGCGGCCGCGCGCGGGAACACCGCCGGATCATGCGTGCAAAGCACGCTCGGACAGTTCGAATCGGCTATTCGAACGACGCCGTCCACGTGTACGCCGGCCAGGAGCGACTCCTGTGGCAGCCAATGACCGCCGCTGGACAGCACGGCATCTTTCAAGTCGCCACAGCCCATACGTTCGTCGTGGTTGCCAGGCACCGCTCCCACGACTGCCATGTCGCTGAGGGTCCGGACACAATGCGCCAGTGCCGGCACAGCGCGCGCGTGATCGATCAGATCGCCACCCAGCAGCACGACATCGGGACCCAATCGGGCCGCAAGCCCCATCAATTCGGTCGCGACATCTCTTGTCCACCAGTGACCCAGGTGCAGGTCGCTGGCGTATATGATACGCACGGGTCTGGTCAGGCCAAGCTCGACCTCTTCATGGCGAACGTGAACGGGACCAAACGCGCCGAGTTCGAGTCGCCAGAGCCTCACGGAACGGTTGCCTCGTCGTGCCTGGCGGTAATTTGCTTGCGCAATTCCTCATACCAGATGCAGACGGCCAGGCACCCCAGGCACCACGAGCGCACGAAGCCCCTGCCGGCCAATCCCCCAAACAGCATGACCGCCGCCAGCGGCAAAACTGTGCCCATGACCGCCAGCGTTCCACCCGATTCGACGGTCAATTGCCGGCTTTTCCGCCACGGCTGCGGTGTTTGATCCAGGGTCAGCGGAAACAGAAATACCATCTGGGCTTCGATGGCATAGAACACGGGAACCACCAAAGTCGCAAGCAGTGGTTGCCCCAGCCAGAGGGCGGCTCCCAAACAAGCCAGCGCTGCTGTCGAAGCCAGGCCGTACTTGATGGTTCCCAAAGTGTTGAAGCCGCGCGTCGAGCCGGCCGGCGCGCTGTGACGCAGTTGCCCCAAAGCCAGCCGCATCCATTCCGCTCCCGAGACAAAGCCCCGCCGCCCGGCTCCGTTTGCTCCCTGGGCAAGTCCTGTGCCGGCATCGTCGTACAGCACTTTGGCTTTACAAAGCAATTCGGTGGCTCGCACGCAATTAGCCGTGGCCTGCCTCCCGCACAAAGCACCAGTGCATCCACACCAGCCAGGCCGTGCCGTTTCCGAAGACAAGCAGGCGATGCAAGGTCGTTTCATAACGGCCGCAGCGGCGGCGGTGGTACACGAACTCGTCAAAGCAGATTAACACGGTCGTATAGATGACCACGACCAGAATTGGCACGAGCCACAGCGCAGGCCGGCTGGTTACAGACGCGACCGCCATCAGGACAAACAGCGGCACCCCGCCGGAAACCAGCGCCGCCGCCTCGCTTCGATGTTCTGGTTCTCCGATGACCGTATGCCCCGACCGATGATATCGCCAGTCGAGAACGCCGCCTGCTGTGGCCATACTGCCGGCCAGTGCGATGACCCAGATTTCCCACGGGAACTCGGCGATGTCTCCCAGCCACGCGAACCGCGGGAGATCCCGCACCAGGCCCAGGCCAACGAGAAACAGCAGGCCTGGCATAAACAGGGCAATCAGGGAAACCGACGTCAAGGCACTCCGTCGTAGAACTCGCGGCGAAGATTTTTGGTTCGACATGCTTTGCATTATAGACAACTTTGCAATGCAAAGTCAATTCGCTTTTCTCAGGGATTTGTCCGATCACGTCTGGGAATAAGGGGTAGAGAGTCATATCTCGTTGAATTCCGGTGCATGGCACGGCAAAATGGCATCGTGCCGCAAGGTGACGGCGGTACACATACGGTTTGGTCCTTCTCGCTAGCCCCTTAACCAAGCGTACCGCCACAAATGGTCGTTCGCAAAACATCACGCCTGACCAATTCAGGCGGTACGCATCAAATTTGTCCCTCGGTCCCAAGCTCCGCTTGGAATCGCACCTGCCGAAGTTCCGCTTCGTCACACTGGGCCGCTCGCCTCGCGCTCTCCCGCGGCCCGTCGCGGCATGCCTCACTCATTGCGAGCTCATGATTCCGGGCCGCCAATGCATTCGCGGTTTCCAGACACGAAGCGGAGCTTCGAGATAGCCGTCCCCAAGCGGAGCCTGGGAACGAGGGAAAAGTAGGACTTCGTGCGTCTCGGAGGCGTCCCATGACAGCCGGTCCCCTCCGGCAGAGGGGACCTACTTTCGCGGCGTTCCCAAGCGCTATTTTCTTGGGAGCTTGGGAACAAGGGCAAAGTGCGATCGGGACGCAAAATGTCTCACCACCAGATCCGTGCACCGTTTGCAGGCTGCCGGCAACACAGATATAATCACTTGTTGATACATTGCGATTGTCGGCGTGCCCGAGCGACTCAGTTTCGTGTTCTTTCTTTTGTGCCTCGCGCAGATCAGCGCGAACTGTGTCTCTTGCTTGAACGAACACTCTCGAAGGGTTGTGGAAAATGCTCGTCATCCCTGGTGAGCGCGGCAAAGAGACTTGTGAACGCTATTTTTCGCGCCGTGAGTTGCTCCGCGTCGGCGGTTCGAGCCTCCTCGGGCTGTCACTTGCCGACGTGCTCGCCCGCGAGGGGATGGCCAGGGAGAACAGGGCCGGCGGCGATGGTTTCGGCAAAGCCAAAAGTGTCATTCTGGTGTACCTCCAGGGAGGGCCCAGCCATCTCGACCTGTGGGACCCCAAGGACAACGTTCCGGACCATATCCGAAGCGTTTTCAAGCCCATTGACACGAAGCTGCCCGGCGTGCAATTCACTGAACTGCTTCCCGGGCTGGCGCAGGTGAACGACAAGTTCACCATGATTCGCTCGATCAGCTATACGCCGATCGGGCTGCTCAACCACACTGCGGCGATCTATCAACTGCACACCGGATATACCGCCGACAAAGTCAGCCCGACAGGCCAGTTGGAGCCTCCCAGTCCGGCCGACTTCCCCACGATGGGCTCGAACATCGTTCGTCTAAAGCCTCCGGAAGTCCCGATGCTTCCGTTTGTGATGTTGCCCCGACCGCTGCAGGAGAGCAACGTCATCGGCAAGGGAGGCACTGCGGGTTTCCTGGGTCGCGCCTACGATCCGTACACGCTTTTTCCCGCAGGCGACAATATCAATCTGGAGATGGATCAGCTCAACGTTGACGACCTGAAACTGCGAACCGAAATCTCGTCGTCGCGGCTCGAGCGGAGGGCGCGGCTTCGCGACGTGATCAATTCGGGAATGCCGGCTCTCGACAAGGCGGTGAGCAAGTCGGCGATCAACGAGTATTACGGCAAGGCCCTGGGTCTGGTTCTTTCCGGACGCGCCCGCGCAGCCTTCGACTTGAAACAGGAAAGCGTAGAAATGCGCGAGCGATACGGCCGCAATACCTTCGGGCAGAGCCTGCTTTTGGCCCGTCGACTCGTCGAAGCCGGGACGCGCTTTGTCGAAGTCATCTGGCCGAGGGTCGCGAACTCCGACAACCATTCGTGGGACGTGCACAGCGATCTTTCGACGCGGATGAAGAACAAATGCGTTCCGCCGCTCGACGCCGGCCTCTCGGCACTCTTCACCGACCTCGACGAACGCGGACTCCTGGCCGAGACGCTCGTCGTGGCGCTGGGTGAATTCGGCCGCAGTCCGATCCGCGGCGTCAGCACGTCCGGCAACGGGAACACCGACGACGGCCGCGACCATTGGCCGTATTGCTACACGGCCATTGTCGGCGGGGCGGGAGTGAAGCGCGGGGTCGTGTTCGGCAAGTCCGACAAGACCGGTTCGGCGCCGGTCGAAAGCCCGGTTCATCCGGTGCAGCTCGTCGCCACCGTCTACCACAGTGTCGGCCTCGATCCGTCGACGATCATCTACAACCACCTCAACCAGCCGCGCGAGATGGTTCAGGCGGACATCGTTGATGGAATCCTCGCGTGAACCGATCGGCACCACTGCCAAGCATGGTTTCGCTTGCGGCTTACATTCTATGCGGCACCTGCGCAACATTGACCCGGGCCGAGGACTGGCCGCAATGGCGAGGGCCGAATCGCGACGGCGCCTGGACCGAATCGGGCACATTGGAGGCATTTCCGACCGAAGGTCTGAACATTCGCTGGCGGATTCCTGTCGGACCCGGCTGGTCAAGTCCCGTGGTGTCGCAGCGCAAGGTCTTTGTGACCGACGTGGAGTTGGAGACTCGCCCGGCCCAGGAGCGCGTGCATTGTTTTGACGAGGCGACCGGCAAATCGCTGTGGACGTACGCCTATGAGGCCGAGTATCCCGATCTCCCACCCGAGAATCGATCGACACCGGCGGCCACGCCGATTGTCGAGGCGGGGAAGCTGTACATGATCGGGGGAAACGGGCATGTCCATTGTCTCGAGACCGGGACGGGCAAGCCGCTGTGGGAAAACAGACTGGACAAGGAATTCGAAATCAAGCCGCTGAGCTGCCGCCCTTCGCCCTTGATCGAGGGGGATTTGCTGATTCTCCTTACGGGCGGCAAGCCGACGGCTTGCGTCATTGCGCTGGAGAAGAATTCCGGGAAGCAGGTGTGGAGAGCGCTCGACGAGTCGGTGTCGAACAGCTCGCCGATCGTAATCACGGCGGCGGGCAAACGGCAACTTGTCGTCTGGACCGGCGAATCGGTGACGTCGCTGGTGCCCACGACGGGAGAAGTCAACTGGCGGGAGCGGCTTTTGACGAACACGAACTACTCGACCGCCACACCCGTCAGCGAAAAGAACGCGCTGTTGATCAGCGGCTTTATGCTGGAACTGAGCGGCGATGGGGCGCTGGCGACACCCGTGTGGCCGAAATCGAGGGACATCGCCCGCCGGGTGCTGAGCAATACCTCGACGCCGCTGCTGAAAGGCGACCATCTTTATTCCGCCAAATCGGGCGGCGAATTAGTCTGCCTGGATTCCCGCACGGGAGAGCAAATCTGGGAGACTGAGAAAGTGACGGGGCTGAAGCAGGGAGCCAGCATCCACATGACACCCAACGGCGACGCCGTGTGGCTGTTCACGGACGAAGGTGATCTCATTCGCGCGCGCCTGACCACTCAAGGCTATGAGGAGCTAAGCCGCGCTCATCTGTTGGAGCCCACGTCCATTTTCTCAGGAAAACTGCTGGCCTGGGTTCCGCCGGTTTACGCGAACCGCCACGTGTTCGCGCGCAACGACAAGGAACTGGTGTGTGCGTCGCTGGCGGCGAAGCCTTGAAATTGCGTACGCCCTCGGTCCCAAGCTCTGCTTGGGCCCGCACCTGCCGAAGCTCGGCTTCGTCGCCCCTGGGCCGCCCGCCTCGTGCTCTCCCCCCGTCGCGGCATGCCTCACTTATTGCGAGCTCATGATTCGAGGCACCCAATGCATTCGTCGTTTCCATACGCGAAGCAGAGCTTCTAAACAGCCGTCCCCATGCGGAGCATGGGAACGAGGGAACTATCGAATCTCGCCCCTTTCGGGGCTGGTTTTCGGCATTCGTCGAAACAGAATGAGGATCCATTGTCAGAAGTCGAATTAGTGCGGATTGTGCACGCCATGACTGCTGGCCCTCTCGTTCGTCGCTGTTGCACTGTCGATTCTCACTCTTCGCAGGCGTCCCGCACGCGGCGGTTGATGTCGTTCGGGGGAACGCCCATCTCGCTGAGAATGGACCGATACGTCTCGATGCGTCCGCCAAAGCTCGGATGTTCGTGGCCTGTTCGCCGCTTGAAGTCCGCAGCGATGGCCAGCGCGCGGCGCATCAGCGGCTCGGCCTCCGCCAGACGGTTCGTGGCCTGGAGCAACTGCGCCAGGTTGTTGAGGTCTCTGGCGACGTTGGGGTGTTCGTCTCCGTAGGACTGCTCGTCGATGGCCAGCGCGCGGCGCATCAGCGGCTCGGCCTCCGCCAGACGGTTCGTGGCCTGGAGCAACTGCGCCAGGTTGTTGAGGGCCGTGGCAACGTTGGGGTGATCCTCACCAAGGGACTTCTCGAAGATGCTTACCACACGCGCCATCAGCGGCTCGGCTTCCGCCAGACGGTTCGTGGCCTGGAGCAACTGCGCCAGGTTGTTGAGCTGGTTGGCGACGAACGGGTGATCGGGACCGCGCGATTGCTCTTCGATCGCCAATCCGCGGCGCATCAGCGGCTCGGCTTCCGCCAGACGGTTCGTGGCCTGGAGCAACGTAGCCAGGTTGTTGAGGCGAATGGCGACGTTGGGGTGCTCGGCTCCGTAGGACTGCTCGTCGATGGCCAGCGCGCGGCGCTTCAGCGGCTCGGCCTGTGCAAATTGTGCGCGGAGTTGCAGATACTGGCCCATTTGGTTGAGCACGCGAGTCAATTTATCGCCGGCAAGTTTGAGCTTGTCGGCGCGGTCAACCGCAGCGAGCGCGTGCGTCAGCAGGCGAGCGTAAGTTGGCCAGCATGCAACATTCGAATTCACATCGGTGGCCAGATGTTGGTTGACCAATTGCACGGCCAATTCCGCCCAGCGGCGGCGAGCCGCTTCCGGAAGCCGATCGTACATGGCCGCCTGGACTAATCGGTGTACCGAAACCATTTCCTCAGACCGTTCGAGCAGCGAGTACTGACAGAGCGCCGCCAACGCCCGATTGCGATTGCATTCGTCTTGCAGCGGCGCCAGTTCCGGCACGTCGGAGAGATCCGCGGCGCCGCCCAACAGCACGTCGATCGGAATATCATCCGGCGCGAGGAAGGCGCACAGCGTCAGAATTGCTTCGCAGTGCTCCGACTGCTGCCGGGCCTGCTCGATATTGAGTTCAATCGCTCCGGCAACCGTCGAACGAATACCCTGAAATGCTTCCTGGAACAACCGGAGATAATCCTTCAAGAAGATCCTCTTGGCTCGGATATAGGCGGCCGCCAAATCCAGGGCCAGCGGCAGGTCTCCCAACTCCGCGCCCAGCCACTCGGCGGCCTCCCGCTCCATCGCGATCTCCGAAGCGGACGAATCGCGGTCTGTCGTTCCGGCGCGTTGCAGCAGGAACCGGACCGACTCGTCGCGACGAAACACTTCCACGTGCAATTGCGCCGCGGGCCCTTTCCAGTTGGCATTGCGCGAGGTGACCAAAACCTGCCCGGTCGCTGCGCGCGGCAGATATTTGTACAGATCTTCCGGAGTATGCACGTTGTCGAACACCAGCAGCCAGCGCTCGTGCCGTTCCAGCCATTCGCGTACCGCATCGATGACCGACTCCTGATCCAGGGAATCCTTCTCCGGCAAGTTGAGCGGAGAGGCGAGCGCCGCAAAGTCGCCGGCCAGCGTTGCCGGTTGCTCGGCGCGAATCCACCAGACGACGTCGAAGTCGTCGACGTGACGATAGGCGTACTCGACGGCCGCTTCCGTCTTCCCCACGCCGCCGAGGCCGGTAATGGCTTGAACCAGGGCAGCCGGTTGTCTCAAAAGCAGCGCGCTGCGGAGGCGGGCCAGAAGTTCCTCGCGGCCGACGAAATTTGGGTTGCGCGGATGCGGAACGTTCCAGACTCTCGGCAGCGATCCGGGAAAGCGGGGCGAGCGTCCATTGGCGGGTTCCGACCGTCCCTGAAGCGAGGGCTCGGCAGTCGATTTGGCAACCCCGGCGCCAACAGCGGCCTTGAGTTTGAAAATGGCGTCCGTTTCACCAACGTTCACGAGATCGACGTAGGCATTGTGCGCTGGCGGTTGCAGATCGCATTCCTTGACGCGGACGGAGATGATTCTGCGTTCGTTGGGCGTGAAATCGTTGGCGAGGGCGGCGTGCCATTCGGACATGGCAAACTTCGAATCAAGATAGCTGGGGGACAAGACCGCGATGATGTAATCGGCATCGGCAAGCGACTGTTCTATCCGGCTGACGAAGTCCGTTCCCGGACGGAACTGCCATGCTTGCAGCCTGCTCGCGAACCCGGCGTCTTCGAGCTGCCGCGCAATCCACTCGGCCCAGGCGCGGTCCGCATCGCTATGACTGATGAAACAGGTCTTCCCCTCGACACGTTCTTCCAGTCGCAGCCGTTTCGTGAACCAGGAGTTGAGATCGGGTGCAGCGCGGAGAAAATGATCTGCGAAGTCCGCGGGCATCCACCAGATTTGCCTGACGGGGGGTTCCGCCAACCGTTCTCGATAATAGTTCAGCTTCATCAGTTCTTCTTCGAGGTCGGGGCCGGCGGAAAATGCGTCGGCAAAGCCCGTCACGGACACCACGCCGCCAGAAGGCGCCTTGAGCTTGTCGATCCACAGGCGAGCCAGCCGGGCGGGCGTTAGTCCGCCGGGCAAGCGGAGTTCGTGAAACGGCAAATCGCCCGCGGCCAACTCCTGACGAAGCTGCTCACGGCATCGCCGCGCGGAATGTTCCGACAGGTAATCGACCCGCGCCAACCCACTGCCTGCGCGGCTGCCCCAAAGGAGAAGATTCGCGACCGCGTCGTCGATCGTTCCCGGAGGGGCGTCGACCTTACTCGAGGCCACCGGGCACCTTGCCTTCCTCGTCCGGAGTCAACTTGCCTTGTTCTTTGAGAATATCGACAACCAGCGGGTGAATCCCGTACCAGCGTTTGCCGTTGAACTCCTGGACGGCTCGGGAGCGGAGCAATGAGTACAGCACCGCATCAGGGACCTGCGCGTTGGGATCCCGGCCGTGCAGGCTGACGAGACGTTCGGCCTTTCGTTCGTAAGTAATCGCCTCTTCCTCGTCGAACTGGCTGATTCCCAGGCGGCCCAGGTATTCGGCCCGCATTCGATTGATGGCCGCATCGACGTCTTCACGACCGAGCATTTGATCGCCGCGGAGAATCGCATGATCGGCAGCTTCGTTGATCAACGCGAACAGGTCGCGCAGGTTTCCCCCCGACGCCACGTCCAGCCGCATGATTTGGCCGCGTTTGAACAGCTTCGGATCGACGCGTTGCTTGACGATCGCGACCAGTGCCCGCCGGCCTTCGTTGTGCGGCTGGTGGTCCTGTCGATAGACCGGCGTATCGGGGATGAACAGAATGCGGTCGCTGGGAAACGGGAGTTGCGGCGCCTGGGAGGAATTCGCCAAAGCCGCGGGAATTGTGAATATCAGATGCGTCCGCAAGTCCTTGAAGACGTTGGAATAGGTGATGAAGAGTTGACGGATCAGCTCCGGCCGAATTCCCGGCTTGTCGAAATCTTCGCCGATAAACAGCCACTCTCGCTTCCGATCGTTGCGCAGCGTCCGGTTGCAGAAGTCCAGCAACCGATTGGCGACGTCGATCAGTGTCGCCAGGCGATTTAAGCGATATTCAACCCGCTCCTTTTCACGCGACGAGGCGTACTTCACTTCTCCCTTCAAATGGGCGAACAAACCCAGGATCTTGGCACACCAGGAATCTTTCGGTACACCGAAACCGGCGGCGAATTCCGCGGATTTGTGCGTTGCGGCCTTGGTCGTTTCGTTCTCGCTCGCAAACCAATTCCACAATTCCTCGAGCAGCGCATCGGGGATCGTTGCGTCGAGCCCTCCTTCGTTGCGCGGTTTGGCCGCGACCTCGACCGCGTCGGCCAGAATCAGGAGCAGGATGTCGAAGGGCTGAAAACTGCCGGGATCGAGTTCGCGGGTGGCGCTGAAGCGCAGGGCACGAAAGTTGTCCTCCACGTCGCAGATCAGCCGCGTCAATTCCGTGGATTTTCCTACGCCGGAATGACCGACCAGGAATGCCTTGTAAAATCCCTTGCCGGCAGTCCGTTCGAGCGCCAGCTTGAAACGTGCCACGACATCTTGCCCACGGACGCGATTGACGCGCACCGAATAGAAATCATCCAAATCCTGACGCGTAAGGAGCGGCGTCGGTTGCAGGAACTTGTAGATTTCGCGGATCGACGTCGCTGGCATTGAACGATTCCGTAAACAAAGCGTACGTGATTGTTCTATCTTAGACTCGGCCCGTGGATTGCCAAAGGTCAAACTCGTCTCGATCGGCGGCGCGGAGCCGAATTCAGCCCCGATCACGTGGGCCACCAGCTCCGACTTGCGGACTTCTTCCTTGAGCATGTGCAGCGTCAGAACCCCCCGCTGCACGAAGTCGTCCTGGTGCCGGATATGTCGATGGCGTCGCGAATGCCGCGTCTCAGGCACGTTCAGTTTGAGTACACGTCCCACGCCAGGTGCAATTCAACCGGGCGCGTGCCGGTTTCCACTTGCCGGGTCTGTGAGGTTGCTTTCGTCTTCAGGAAATCGGGAATGGCGCGCAGGCAGGCATCCAGAAATACCAATTCCTCGGCGCTGGCTGAACGCGGCGTGCGGCCCGGCTGCAGCCGCATCACCGCCGGCCATGCTTCCGGCGTAGCGATCGGCCAGCCGAGACGGTCGATCAATTGCAGATCGACGGCCGCCATAATCTCGGCTTCGTCGTAGCAAACTGCCAACGCACGATTCTCGTCGGGAGCGGCATATCCGCAGAGCATCGCTTCCGTGATTTCCAAGTCGTCGTAAATGCACAATCCCAGTTGCACGCCGGTCCGTCCCAATACGATCGCATAGCGCGTGCCCATGGCCGGATCGTCGCAGCGGATTTCGATCGGCACTTCGCCCGGCACGCGACGCCACGGAGCCTGCCGGAAATAATAGTCCGCCGCTTCGTAGAACGATTCCATTTGCGCACGCGTCACGCCTCGTCCGTCCGCCAGGGCACACTTCCCCGACCCGTCAAAACTTCTCGCCAAACGCAGACAGAAATCGTTGAACTCGCTCAGTTCATCAACCAGCCGGCAGGTAACGCCGGCAGCCTCCAGCCGCGGCCGCAAGTGTTCGTAGCAGTCCGAATCGGAGACCTCGACGAGCCTGGGCCGTTGCGGCGATTCACCGCCCGGCCGGGCCATCGTGCGGACGAGAAACTCCAGCAGCATCTCCGGCGCGGGATCGCCAGGCGCATGGGTTGTCATTAAGGCGTTCGACCGGGACTTGTCCAGCACGAGCACCGACCACGGACGGTACGATCCTTCCTGTTCGTTCATGACCCACGCCGGAGAGCGAATGAAGTCTGCCTGCCAAATCGCATCGGTTTGGGGAAGCTCGCGGATGTCGATCTCCTCAGCGCGTGGCAGTTGCCGATTTCCGATGACGTCGCCCATCCCTTCCAGCAACTCGCCAACCGGCTGGGGATCGTTTTCGTATCGGCAGCGGACACCGATTTTCGAGAGCAACGGCTTCCAGGCGTTATGGAAGTCACGGCGGCCCACAACCAGTGCGGTCGGCCGCGCCGGGGAACCGTCAATCGGACTGAGAAGAGACAGGATCAACTGGTTCCAGGCGACCGCTTCGGTCAGCGGCTGGTCGATGACGGTCGCCACCCGGACCTCCTGACCGCCGATATTGGCCACGCCGAACAACCACATTGGCTCACGATCGCCTTGTGACGCGTCGTGGCACGGGATCAGGCCGACCTGCCAGGTCTCGCGCCGCAGCGGTAGTGCAAGTAGTTCGTCGTGCGGAAACCGGCGCGGCAGACTGTCCGAATGGGCGCCGAAGGGCGGGACTTTGAGGGTCCGCCGCGCCCACACGGCGGCGCCTGGCACCGCGCGCCACGCCGGCAAAAACAGGCGGGCACAGCCATATGCCCGCTCGGCGTGGCCCGCGTCGAACCGCACCTCGCGGCGTGCGTCGAGGACTTCGTCTCGCAACAAATAGTTTTCGAATCCCGGTTCGAGGCGCTCGGCGTCGACCAGCAGGCGCTGGGACTCCTCGGTGTCGCCGTGCAGGCGATAGGCCTCGAGCGCCTGAGCAAACCGCCAAACTCCTGAATGGTCGTCGTGCTTTCGCAGCAGTTCGTCCAGTTCGGCGGACGATCGCAACTGGAACAAACATGACGCCAACCAGTAGCGTGAAAAATGCGGATCATCGCGATCCACTGTCAACACGTCGCGAAATGCGTCTGCTGCCCATTGGTATTCGCCGAATTTCCAGAATTCGCACGCCGTTCGAAACCGCCGCAGCAGATCATTTTTCTTCGCCTCTTCGACCCGGTTGACGCGAACCGTCTTCGGTTTCAGCTTCGTAGCAACACTCGCCGGTGAACTTTGTGAACGGCGGCTTACTGGACCCGTAAGTCGTCGCGAGCGCCGCGACTGGTACGCCTGAATTTCGCTGGCGAGTGGATGATCGCTGTCGACGCGCAGGTGGGTCAGCGACGTGACAACAACGGTCTTGCCGCCCAATAGCCCAATTGCACACGCAATGCCGCCTTCGTCGCCCAGATACAGCACCGAATCGACCTTTACGGCATCATTCACTTTGATGTGGGCCCCCTCCTGGTGAACTGCCTTCACCAGCGGCGCAGTTGCGTAAGCTCGCATCGGCAAGTGATCGTTCAACGCCTCGATCAATCCATAGGCTTCCTGTTCATTGTCGATCATCGTTCGTACTCCTTTACGAAAGGTGGGTCAGCGTGGATTGTACGGCAACGGCCGGATTATACGGCACCAGCCGGATTTTTGGAAACGAGTTGGGGGTGTAAGATTCGGCATTCCGCGTCAGCGGAGTGTCTGCTCAACCCCCGAGTATCTGCGCAACTTTTTCCCGGGCAATTTCCCGGGCAATTTCCCTTGAATTTCCTGCGTTTTATAGTATCTGCGCAACTTTTCACGGAACGCCCCCCGCAACTTTTCTCGTGAAAAATCGCTGTTTTCTTGGGAACGTGGGCATACTGTCTCATGTGGTCACGTCTGTCCGTCGGTTTCTCCAAGCCTGCTAGAGAATGTAAGCCGCGCCGCCCAGCACGCCCGCAGACTCCGCAAAGAGGTGCGTGTAATTGACGATTCCAACGTGGTTCCCGGCGAGATGCTGTCCGACCACATGCGTCATCAGCGATACGAAGAGTCCCAGGACCGTCAGCACGATCGCTGTTGCCATCTGCCGTCGAGGGGCCATCTTCGCTCCCGCAATGACAAACGCTTCCTCCCGCGACCCGTCAACTCGGAGAATGGTCTCATAACTCAGTTCTTCAAAGCCTCACTCACAAACTCAAACAACGCCTTCGTCGCAGGATCATCGGGCGTGCCGAGGTTGGCGTTGATCCGGGTGTGGTTCGTCTCCTGGGCGCCGAAGACCTGGGCGGGAATGCCCGCATCCTTCAGCACGGTGCCCAGACGCTGCGCCTGCGCCGAGTTGTCGGGATGATCGGCGACGTAGAGGATCAGGAACCCAGGGATGCCCTTGTCCTTCGCCACA
This sequence comes from Planctomycetaceae bacterium, assembly GCA_009691905.1. Taxonomy (GTDB): domain Bacteria; phylum Planctomycetota; class Planctomycetia; order Planctomycetales; family Planctomycetaceae; genus SIAF01. The sequence continues at coordinate 26,358 of SIAF01000023.1, forward strand.
TGCGTGACGGCGGAGAAGTCGCGGTGCTTTTCCGGATCGTTACCGAACTTTTCTCGATGACCAAACTTTGCCTGCGGCTGGCCATGCACGCGGCGGCGCGTCTCGGCGGTCTCGATCATCGCCGGCACATCGTAGGTGTCGCCATCGACGGGGACACATCCCTTGAGGACGCCCAGCGGAACCCCTTCGGCCTTCAAGTAGCGATCGTCGATGCTGACCAACGCGGCGAGCTGCGCTCCGGCGGAATGGCCCATGACGAAGATTCGCTTCGGATCGCCGCCATACTCGGCGATGTGCTTGTGGACCCACCCCAGAGACTTCGCGACATCGCGAATGATCGTCTCCATGTCCACGTGCGGCAGCAGGCGGTAATTGGTCGAGACAAACACGAATCCGCGGTCCACGAACGCCTGAGGCTTGTCCTGCACGCTGGATTTGTCCCCTGTCTGCCAGCCGCCGCCGTGGATCCAGAAGACGACGGGGTGTTCTTTGCCTTCGGCTGGAGCGTAGACATCGAGCGTTTGCCGCTCGTTCTTTGGCTCGGCGTAGGCCAGGTCACGGTGGACTTTTGGCTCGACGGCGAAAGCCGAGGCGCCGAGGAGCAAAAACGCAGCAATCGTTTTCATGTTGGTTCGTCTCCGTAGTAAATCGTCAAGCAGATCGTTGGCTCGTTGGGCGTCGTCCATGCATTCCTCATCGCCTCTTGGTGGCCGAATCGAGGTTGGGAAGCGTCGCCGACGTGGTGCTCAGCGTCAGGCGGCTATTCGCGATGACCACATCGTAGTCGACGACGATCTTGCGCAACTCGGGGAACAACTCTTCCCGTCGCTCCGCGATTATATCCATGATGTGCAGGACCACGCCGATATCCTCTGCCAGCCCCCCCTTCGGCACGAAGGCCTCAATCAGGTCTTTTTCGATCTTCGTCTGCTCCTCTGGCGGGAACATCGACTTGTTCAATCCCGCCACCGCCAGTGCAAGAATGGCCTCCGCTCGCGCGGGGGTTTTTCCATGCTGCCTGATCAATGGATCAGCAAGCTGGAGGATCACTGCCGACATTTTCGCTTCGCCATCCGGCGTTGGAATCTCTCGCTTGGCTCCGAGGGCAGCCAGCCGTTGCCAGCGTTCTTCGTTCTTGCCTGACATTCGATTTCCTTTTTGGGGCAAGCGGGGGGTCGGTTTTCCAAATGACAAGCCCAACGGATCAGTGTGCCGGCTTGCCGTCGCAATGGTTTCAACGCCTGCCCATGTGAACGGCCACTTCGCATATTGGAGCCGTTCGGCTGGCGGTGCTCAAGCGTCCGCGTCGGGATACGCGGATATCCTGCATCATTTTCAAAAAGATCGGCTGGTCCTTTCCGGGCAGGACGACCCTGGTGAGGAGCGAGTCCAGAGTCAGCCCGAAGTACGCAACGCTTTCCTTGCATTGGCGCAGACGATCGATGAACCCGTCGACGCGATCCTGTTGTCCGGGGTCTTCGAGAGTCAGCTCGGCGTCCTGTCCCAGGCCGCTCAGTTCGTTGAAGCAATACTGCAGCCTCTCGGTTCTTCTTTTTCCGTGACACAGAGGTTTCCTCCTCAAAACCGCTCTGCTACTTCAGGCAGCAGTGTTTGAATTTTGTCGTGATTGGCCGACAAATTCTGCCGTCAGTGTTCCGAGCTACTGGTCCTCCTCCGAATACTGTGGAGGGCTTTTGCCGACTCGCTTCGTCACCTTGGGAAAATTGCCGGTCGGCAAATTGTCTTCGATGGACTCGACGTTGATCTGGTGCCACCAGTCGTCCCCGAAGTCGAACCAGTAACCGAAACTGCGGCCAATTTCCCGGTCCAGCGAGTCGAGTGTGGTCTGGTCAATACGCCCAGCGGGTGGGTTGTCTTCGGCCATGTCGAATGCACAGGGCAACACATATCTGGGTGCCTTGGGGTCCATCGGTCCCTTGCCGAACTGGAATTCGTACATGTGTTCTTCCGACCGGTCAAAGGCGTCGAAAATGGCGTGGTGCAGGTCATCGAGGGTCTGGTCGCCACGAATCCGGATCGTGCGAGAGATCACCGGGTTCTTCTTGGCGAACTTCTCGGTGATCGGGCCACTGATCAGGAAGACTTCCAGGGTGTAGATTGGGAGGTTGTCCTCGCCGGTCGGCTTGTGGAGGATCTGGGACGAGCTGCTTTTCCGTGCCATTGGTAGTTCCTTGCTGGACTTCGTGCCTGTCTTCTTCTTCCCGACCCCACCTGCTGCAGCGTTACCCTTCACCTGGGCGTAAAGATCGCCAAAAGCATCATCCCACTTGGGGAGCTTGTCCTGGCACACGACCTGGATGCCGACTTGCTTCCCATTATCCCACAACGTCGTCGCGGATGCGATACGTCAGCAAAGGACCGTATAGGGGACACTCGCTCGAGGTATTCTCTCCCCAATGTGTGGGCAAAGGTGTTCCATCCGATTCAATGGCGACCAACTCACGGCGCCGCCTCGGAGTTCGCCGATTGGTCCCCTTGTCCGCGTCGCCGAGTGACTTCTGCCGCGACCGGTCTCGCTCCTCTCGCGTGTTGCCGGCCAGACTCCTGGAGCCGGGCAAAACGGGGCCACACATGTTTGGATATTCGGAGTGGCTCCCTATCACTGCAAATCACGCCCCTCCGCCGGCGGGGCAACGAGCCGCACTCCGAACCATTGCACGACGCCGACGAGGCAGACGAGGCTCAGACCTCCTGATCTAGGGTTGTGAGTTTCTAGCGTTGGGAGTGAGCGAAGTGGCTTGATTCGTAGGGCATTCGTGGTCTCGCGGATGGAGAAGGGGAATTCAGTCCTGCGGAAAGAAAAATGGTACCTTCAACCTCTGCTT
>SIAF01000478.1 GCA_009691905.1 Planctomycetaceae bacterium
ATTCCTGCATGATACCCCTCCGTGAGACCTCGGTGATTAGACGCTGAGGGCCAAGAGGCTGGCGCAAATGCCGTGCCGTCGGTTGCGGAATTTCCCGTTCCGGCGAATTTTCTTGTGTATAAGGATGAGAGCAGAGCTTGGGAACGAGGTTTACACGCGAATTATGCCGTGCGAATCGTCACGAAATCGGCCATGTCTTCCAGCAATTGCCTGGCCGGCGAATCGGGCAGACACGCCAGATGCCCTCGGGCCGTCACGGTCAACTCTTCGGCGCGGGTGCGGGCGTAATTCAACGAGCCGCGGCTGTCGAGCCAGGGGAGCAGCGCCTCGCGGGTCTGGCGGTCGGGGTGCGCCAGCAGCTCGCGAATCGTTTCAGAGTCGGCCGGCGAGACCTGCGTTAAGAGGTGAATGATGGGCAGCGTCAACTTCTGCTTCTGCAAATCGGTTCCCAGCGATTTTCCGGTGTTGCGTTCGTTACCGATCACATCGAGCAAATCGTCGGCGATTTGAAAGGCGATTCCCAGCGATCGGCCGAAGCCGTCGAGTGCGTCGCAGGTCGAACGGGGGGCGCCGGCGTGCTGGGCGCCAAGCAAGCAGGAAACGGCACACAGTTCGGCGGTCTTCGCCTCGATGATTTCCAGATACTGCTCTTCCGATAGCGACAGATTGCCACGGTCGGCCACTTGCGCCATTTCTCCGCCACAGACGATGTTCGTCGCTCGGCCGATGAGCCGGCAGGCTGCGGCATCGCCCAGACTGCTCGTCAGGTGGAAGGCGTGGGTGAACAGGTAGTCCCCGAGCAGGACGCTGGTTTCGTTGCTCCATCGCGAGTTGACCGTCGCCACATGGCGGCGGGTCGTGGCTTCGTCGAGCACGTCGTCGTGCACCAGGGTGGCGGTGTGGATCATCTCCACGACTGCCGCGAGAACCACGTGTGCGGGATCGATCCCGCCGCAGGCGCTGGCCGACAGCAGCACGAGCATGGGGCGCAGCCGTTTGCCGCGATAACTGGTTAAATGCGAGAGAACTTCACGAACGTACGGATGACGGCTGGCGATCTCGTCGAGGAAAACTCGCTCGACCTCGCGTAAATCATTGCCGATCAAGTCCTGGACCCGCGTCATGAGGGCCTGGGAGCTCGCATTCCTCGCGATTTTTTCGTGCATCATACACCGAATTCACTGAGAACGGACTGCGTTGCAGGATGGATCACGACGGGTGCGCAGCGGAATCACCCTCGGCACCCGAAGGAGTGCTCGAGTTGAGGCCGACCGGTTCGCCCTCGGCCACGAAATGCCCCGATTTCCCCCCTGATTTTTCGACCAGAACGAACGGGCCCAGCGCGATCTTGCGGTCCATCGATTTGCACATGTCATAAATCGTCAACGCCGCCACCGTGGCGGCGGTCAAGGCTTCCATTTCGACACCCGTACGGGCCTCGACGCTGACTGCCGACTCAATCTCGATGGTCTGATCGCTCGTCACTCGAAATGTCAGCGTGACGCTATCGAGCCCCAGCGGATGGCATAACGGAATCAAATCGGCCGTTTTCTTGGCCGCCATGATCCCCGCCAGCCGGGCGACCTCGAACACATCGCCTTTGCCGATCCGCCGATCGACAATGGCTTGCAGCGTCTGCGGCGCCATAGTGACCTTGCCAAGCGCTCGCGCCTGTCGCTTAGTCACCGGTTTGCTCCCCACGTCGACCATGCGACTGGCGCCGGAATCGTCAAAATGTGAGAGGGGAGACATTTCGCAGGAGATTGGAAAATCAGAAGTTAAGTGTTTTTAACGGCCGGGCGCGACAATTCGCCCCGTGAAACTATTGTCAGACGAGGCAATTGTCAACGAGTGGAGAACCGCAACCGGCTTTTGCGATTAACGGAGTCGATAAACCGCCGCGACCACCACCCCCTCGCGACGAACGGCCAGCACTAGACTCGGCCGATTTGCCCCCGGCCGACTTTCGATGTCCCGGAATTCGTCGGGCAGGTATTCACGCCGGGGAAAGAGCAGTACATATTGCATTTCAGCCGACGCCGGACCCAACGGCAGAAACTCGATCCGATGTTGCACCAGCACCGGAGATTGCTGCCGCAGCTCTTCCCATTGCGCTTGATGCAGGACCGGGGCCACCGCGAGCCGACCGTTCGGGCCGGCAAGTTCGGCAACCTGACCCAGCAGGTCGCGGGTGACGCCGTCTCCCCAGTAGGTGACGGGCAACCCCAGTTGGTCGGCACCCGACAACCCGCCGACGGCAAGGTTGTAATAGCTCAGCCAGCAGGGGGCCATGACGAACAGGCCGTAACTCTGCGCCAGCAGAAAGCCGGCAACGGCCAGCGTTGCACCCCGTCGAGTCAATCGCCCGCAGGCGGTTTGCCAAAACCAGACGGTTCCTCGGCCGATCAAAACTCCCCACAGCGGATACGAGACCGAAAACAACCGTTCGCCGTCATAAACGGCCACTCCGGGAATGCTGAAAACGATCAGGGGAAACGTCAGGCAGCCCAGAATCAGAACCGCGCGCGGCCGACTTTCGGGAGACCGCAATGTCTGGAAAAGGCCGCAGACCCCCACGAGATGCAGCCCGACCGGGACGGTGGCAAGCCACATCAGCCACGGGTAGTGCCAGGGGACGTCCCGATCGGCGATGACCTTTCCGCCATACCAGACGTAAATGACCGCACGATCGGTGGTGCGACCCAGGTATTGCTTCAAGTGATCCCAAGGGGCGTCGCGCAACCAGGGCCAGCCGGCAAACAGAACGGCAAGGCCCACGAGTCCCCAGACGACGACGAACCCCAACCCGCGTCGGCGCATCACGTAAACCGCCCAGAGGGCGATCGGAATCGGCAACAGGACCGCCTGAATTTTGGTCAGCAGGGCCAGGCCGAACAAAATGCCCCCGACGACCGCAGTGCGTATCGAGATTGTCGGCGGCGAGATTGTCGGCCGGCTCGAATCGGTGGGGGCGATGCTTGCCGACGCGCCCCAACGATCGGCGAGATAGAGAACGGCGGCGGCATACGCCAGGTTGATGCACGATTCGAGTGACGCCAGATGGGCGTGTCCGAACGTCCGGGGCATCAGAATCAGCGCGAGCGCCGCAATGCTTCCGGCTGGGCGACCGAACCATCGGCCGGTCGCCCAGCCGACGAGAAAGACAGTCAGGGCGAAGGCGAGAGCCGAGGCCACGCGGGCGCAGGTGATCGAATAGGCGACTTGCGGCACGCGGGCCCCGTCTTGCGGTGCGCCGATCGGCGGCCAGACGAGAAACGCCACCTCGTGGCAAACGCCGATCCACAACCGGCCCAGTGGCGGGTGGTCGAGCAGGGCAGCATCGATCGTGCGAAACCCCGCCCAATCGCCGGCGAACAATCGGTCGACCAGTTGCACTCCCTGGGCCACATTGAACGATTCGTCGACTGTCATTCCGGGACCCGACCCGTTCGCGGGGTGATCGCCGGTGGGGTCAAGCTGCACGAGAACGAGTCCCGCGGCTGCGCAAGCGATGACGGCCGGCCAGAGCCAGGACGTTTCGAGACATTGCGGAATGCGAAGCGGCATCACCAGAGGCTAGTCGGCGGCCGGGAGAATGTCGAAGCCAAAACCGGGCCGCGAGGTCAAAGAACGAAGCCGGCCCGCTTGGAATCAAGCGGGCCGGCGAGGCGAATACCAGCATTTCGTTGCGGTGGCGCCGGACCAGGACCAATCATCGCGAAACCATCCCTGGTCTGGTCCGATCGAGACAGTCTGGTCCGATCGGGACCTTCGCGACGAGGTACGGTGAGCAACCGGTACTGATCAGGCCAACTGCTTGCGGCGGCCGACGAGCGTACGAATCCGTTCGGCGAGGAGAGCCGTGTCGAACGGTTTGCGAAACGTCTCGTTGAACACCGAGCGGTCAAACCCGCTGGAGTTGTCTTCGTCGCTGAGCAGTCCGACGAGGACGGTTTCGAGGTACTCCGTATTCTTGCGGAGGTTCTGGGCGATCATCACGGCTTCGTTGCGGCCCATCATGAAGTCGATGACGACGCAATCGGGATGCAGCGACTCGGCCTGGATTCCGGCTTCGAAGCCGCTGTTGGCGAAGTCGAGCTTGAAGGTATCAGCGTTCATCTGTTCCTTGAGCCCGGTACGAATGAGGCTCTCGGCGCCGACGATCAGGATTTTGCCCACCGCTTCGTCTTCGAGTTCGCCCAGGGGCATCCCGTGTTCTTTGAGGAACCGGATGAGATGCTCGCGGGGAATGCGGCGGTCCTGAGAACCGGGAATGCGGTAACCGCGGAGCCGTCCTGAATCGAACCATTTGCTGACGGTGCGGGGCGCAACTTTACAGATCTTAGCTACCTGTCCAGTAGTAAAGATCGTTTTCATGGGTGGCTCTCCAATCACTTATCGGTCATGTCAGGCAGAGGAGTGCGGGTCCTCTGGAGACTTGTTTCCACCACGGTGGCTGGCGATCCGTGCCGCGTGGTCCTCTTGGCGAACCACCGTGGTCTGGGGTCGAAACAGGTCTCGGGTTTAAAAGACGGCTGGTGGTTTTTCGCCTCAGCGGTCTGTCGCCATACATTGGCGGGTTTCATGCAAAAATTGGTGACGCAATCAGAATCCATACACGGAAAGTGAATGCCTCTCACGACCAAAGCCCTACGGATCACGGCTTGAGCGCGGGAAGCGATCCGGTTCTTAGAGAAGAGACCGGTTGCCAATGCGCGAAAGCGCCGCGCACAGGGCGCGACGTTTCGGTCACACTGACGAATCCCCCCCCAGACGGTTTTGAGTTGCCAATCGTCGAATGCACCAATCGCAGCGGGTGCGTGCATTCTGTGTTTTCTTCCAACTCTGACCGTCTAGGGTATTGTTTCGATCCGCAGGCCATGCCGACTTTAGGCTCTTTGGCACGAACTCCCGTTGCGCCGTGGGACTTCCGTCAATAGCAGTTTTGCCGGCACGCGCTGGTTTTCTGGTGCAATTCGCTTGTAAGAAGCGATTGACTATGTGCTTGCGTCAAAGAGTGCCGTCAAAAAGCGACTCGCGCCGCGTGGTCGCGTAGCGATTGGGAAGACGGTAACGATCTGTGACCCATCTTCGACAGTTGCGCGTGGCGCTGACGTGCAGATTTGTCGAAAACCGCAGGAATTTTAGGTGTCGTGAGTGTTCTGACACAATAGTGTAGTGCCATAACTTATCAAATAGTTTTGGAATTGCACGGATTTAACCTTGTGTT
>SIAF01000479.1 GCA_009691905.1 Planctomycetaceae bacterium
CCTCGCAAATGCTGGGGCGATGCGAAGGCGAAGGTGGAGGGGGCGGCCCCCTTCTGTCGAGCCTGAGCTGAGCTCCGACGTCGCAACCTTCCGAAAGACGCTGCGAAAGAACCCGAAAACGACCCACGAATTCGGAAGAGGAACCTTTTTCCAAAGGCGTCCGGCATCCTTCGCCCCTATTCTATTCTGACCGTCGATGATCAAATTGTGTATCAGGCATTCGTCAACGTTATTGCGGACAAACTGCTTCCCCGCGTGCGACGAAGATACCTCAAAGAGGTATTTGGCCATCTTTACGGAGGCAAACGAAGTGCCTTCTTTTATCGCAAATGGGAGCGAGGCTATGGTGCATTAAATGAAACCTGCCGCAGGGCGTTTTCAAAGGGGTTTATTTATGGAGCGACTTTCGACCTGACCGCCTGTTACGACAGCCTCGATCATGGAGTGCTTCGGCACTTTGTCAAAAGCATCGGTTGCGACACGGAGTTCGCGGGCCAGCTTTCTGACTACCTTTGCCATTGGACTGCAACAAACCACCGTATTTACCACCATCACGGCATTCCACAAGGACCACTCAGCTCAGGACTCCTGGCCGAAGTTGTTCTTCAGCACTTTGATAATCACCGTGGGTCTCCTCGAGAAGTCCGATACGTTCGATATGTGGACGATATTCGTCTTTTCGCGAAGTCGCCATTGGCACTGCGCCGAATGCTCGTCCGGCTGGACATGCTCAGCAAGGATATCGGGCTGTTCCCTCAGTCAAGCAAAGTTCACATTCATCGCATAACCGACATCGAACAAGAGCTAAAGTCCATCAGCAATCCGCCCGAAGAGGCATTGGTTCCCCCAACTCCTGACCAAGTCAAGCTGCGACAAAGATTGGTTCACCTTTCTCCTCGCTTTTGCGTTGCGAATCCCACTCGGTTCAAATTTCTGCTGGCCCGTGCCAAGCCAAGTGCGCGGTTGAATGACCGATTATGGAGAATTCTGCAACTCCAGCCAGATTTTTACGCGAGTATCCTTTGCTACTTTCAACGATATCGTGTGATTCCAGAAGTTATCGCAACCCAGATCCTTCTCGCAATATCCCGCGAACCGCTATACCACGCAGTTCACGCTGAACTGATTCGGACTGCTGATGGCCGACTTCCCGTGAAGTATCATTCCCGCTTCAGACGCTTGGTGAAAAAGCAGTGGCATCCTTCAGCGCAGTCACCGGAGCTTACAGCCGCACTGGGGCGGATCGCAGTTCGTGATGGCCTCTTGACGTACGCGCAGACCCGGCATGCCATTTTAAAGTCTCCCGCCTGGTGGGTGCGATGCGAATTGATCGACTCGTTGACTCCAGCCCTCATCGGGGAACCATCGCTTGAGTCGTTGGCAAACGTGTCGATTCGCGAGGACTCTGTGGATGACGTTTGTATGATGGGTGCCATGTGCATACAGCAACATGATCTTGCCGTGCGCTCACCTTCTCGTGATGTAAAGCGGAGAGCTGCGAGCGTCCTTCGGGAATTCGGTCGGATGCGGCGTTTGACGGCCGAGGTATGCGGGATCGAGCAGATGTTTGTTCACCTTCTCGGAGCGTCGGGGGCTGGCGTTAGGTGGAAATCTTTTTACGGCGTGAATTACCGGCGCGCCGAAAGACAGGCTGTATCGTGTCGTGCATTGGTCGACACGAACGTGACTGCCTGGGTTCCTGCGCTTGACGTGCTGAACGATCTTCTTCTGTCGAGTCTATTCCGCCATCGCCCGTCAATGGGAGTGCATAATCTCGGCAACTTTAGAAGCATCTACAAAAGCACTCTCAGGACAGATTTTCCCCATATTTGGAGAATGGTTAAGGCGATTCACGAGAAAAGGTTGGAAAGTGAGCTGGCGCATGCCGTCGTATACAGCACCGGTAAACCGACGGGAAGGATTGATTTCGGATTTGTAAGCACGGCCAAGGCTCTAATGCGTCCCGCGATTCTTGAACTATCAGCCTTATGAGAAAAACGCTTGCGCTTGGCAGGCACCCGGCGCGCCGCGGACAGGTTCACACGCTCAACCGTTGGCGCACAAAAAACGGACGCAGTCTTTGAGGCGACTCCATGAAATTCCCGCATCAGAATTCCTTGGCGATAGCCGTGGTGCTGTGTTGCACTCTGTGCCGCAGCTTGCTGGCGGCCGATGCTGCCACGGCCGAGTCGATCTGGCTGGAGGCCGAACATTTGCGCGGCATCCAGGGCTATTGCTGGCCGATGGGGCCGCCGGCGATCAAGAAGACGGCCGGGCATTGGGCGTTGTCCGGGCCGGGATGGGCGGCGGAATGGAATCAGGGGGGCGAGAGCGGCTTCCTCTCGATCGCGACGGCGGCCGATGACGACCACGCCGTCGCGACGGCTCAAATCGATGTGCCGATCGCCGGGACGTATTTTGTGTGGGTGCGGTACGGCGATTGGCGCGAGCAGCCCGAGCCGTTCTCGATTCGGATCGAACAGCCCGGTGCGGCGGCATGGACGGGCGACTACGGCGAGACTTCCGTCGTCGATGAAGACAACGAAGCCAAGCTGTATTGGGGCTGGGCGTTCGCCTGGGATCGCCGCGAAGTCCCGCTGCGTGCGGGGAGCGCGACGCTGAGTTTGCTCTCGACGAAAAAGGCGCCCCAGCCCAGGCAGATCGACATGATCGTGCTCACGACCGACGCCGACTATCGGCCGCGGATCAAAGACCGGCCGAAGCATCCGACGATGGATGTGCTGGACGATTACCGGGCCAAGCGGCCGAAGAATCTCGCACCGCTGTCGCGGCACGTCGCGCCGTCCCTGGCGAGCGCGGGGCCGATGCCGATCGATCGCCTGAAATTCCCTGAAGTTCGCACGTTTCGCGACAAGGGGTTTTTGTATTTGTGGAACTCGTCCGCGTCGGGTCCCACGGCCGATTGGTTGCTCAGCGATGACCCCAACCGCGTCTTGTTCCCCTACGGCTTGCGCGATGAGGGGGCGGTCAAGGAGTTGAAGCAGAAGTTCGGCGGCAAGACCGACGTGCCGATCTACTCAGACCCGCGCATCGTGCCGACGTTTCATGGAGCCGGGCCGGGAATCTTCGCGACCGACCAGGCGACCGGCGCGGTCGGCGAATCGGGCAAGCGGTTCGCAGCATGGCTCGACAAGAACCCCGATCGGGCGTGGGCCATGATGATGAACTATCACCCCGACACGCCGATCGGCCCGCAGGGGCAAGAGCTGTTCGCGAAGTATCGCGACCGCTACATCGGCTCGATCAGCGGCGAAAGCATCGGTTATTTTTATCCGAAGCCCGAAGCGATGCAGGCCGCGACGGCGAACGCGACGACGCGGCGGCAACTCGTCGAGGCCTTCACGCCGATCACTCAAGCCGGCAACCGCGACAAGTATCGGGCGGTGTTCGGCAAAGACCTCGATGCGAATGCGTACCTCGACGTGATCTCGTGCCTGTCGGTCGGGAACATCTGCTGGGCGCCGATACTCAGCCAGTGGGGCTGTCGCACGATTGGGTACGAGTCGGCGACGGCGACGGCGTCGGTGCTCAACATGCGCTGGGCGTTCATGCGCGGGATCGCTCGCCAGGGAGACCACCTGACGGCGACGTATCGTTCGTGCAACTTCGGCGACGCCTCGACGATTTTCAGCAATGTCGGCAGCTATCACAGCCCGCAGTCGATTTTCGACAACTATTACTCGGTGTTTTCGGGCGCGGGAATGACGTGGTACAAGTTCGACATCTGGTATCAGTACATGGCCGGCTCGTCGATGTTCTACCACGAACAAGGCTTCGACGAGTTCTGGCAACCGGGCGGCACAACGGCGGCCGGCCAGTGGGAACTGCAACTTTCGCCCAAAGGCAAACTGGTCGACCGCTTCCTGCGCACGACCGCGGCGGCGAGCGGGTTCGATCGCGGCACTCCGTACACGCCGGTCGCGTTTCTGGTCGATTACGCCCACGGTTGGGAGCCGGCTCCGTTCTGGCCGAACTCGTTCAAGAACTGGCACGGGCATTCGGACAAGTTCCTGTTCGGCGATCACGAGAAGATGCTCGAAGAGTGGTTCTGGACCGCATACCACCCGATCGGCCGCGAGAGCGAAAAGCCGATGACCGCGACCAACGAGGTCTATTTGCCGGGCATTTTCGGTGACGTGTTCGACGTGATCGTCGCGACGCCCGACGTGACGCGTTGGAAGACGATCGACGCCTACCCGGTCGTGATCGCCAACGGCGACATCGAACTGACCGCCGCCGAAGGTGAGCGGCTGGCGAAGTACATCGAGCAAGGGGGCACGCTGCTGGTCAGCGACGCGCATCTGACCGGTCCCGGCGTTGCCGCGCTCAAACTGCCGAACACGACACAGACGGTTGAATCAGAAGGGTATCGCTGGCTCGACGACGCGATCGTTCACCCGTCGCAGCGTTTTCGCTGCCGGCCGATCGCGGTAGGACAACCCGAGTGGCAGCCACTCGCGCAGACGGCCGACGGAAAGACGTTTTGCGCAGCAGTCGATCGCGGACAAGGGCGGTTGATCTTCCTGTCGGTGCCGCGTGGATTTGGCATCGACCGACGAGTGATTCCCGTCGTGCCGCGATTGATGGCGCATTTGACGCGCGGCTTGATGCCGATCGAGGTCGAGGGGGACGTGCAGTGGCTGGTCAATCGGAACGCGACCGGTTGGATGGTGACGCTGCTCAACCCGGCGGGTCAGGACAAGCCGCAGCAGGGAATCACGGCGACCGATTATCGCCAGAATCGGCCCGTCGTGATTCGCTCGCGGGTCCCGATCTCGTCGGCCGTCGATCGACTGTTACCGACCGATCGGCTCACGATTCTGGCGGAGACGACGGGGACGTTTGACGTCCACTGCGAAGTGTTGGCCGGCAGCGTGCGCGTAATCGAGTTGAAGTAAAAGCAGTGGTTCGGCTGTTTGCCGGCTATCAGGCGTATGGTGCTGCGCGCCGGATGGCATCGGTGCCATCCGCGGGTTGGGGGTTGCGATGGGGGCGTGATTGCCGTGCCGCGCGACCCCCCCCTGCCCCAGGGCCAGCGCCCACTAAGTCGTTATTCCTGTGAGGGTTTGCACGAGGAATTTATCATTCCATCCGCAGCAGCGGCGTTTCATGGCCAGGCTGTCTTTGCCCGGGTGCTGCTTGAGCAGCGATAAAGTGAATCGGTTCAGCCAG
>SIAF01000024.1 GCA_009691905.1 Planctomycetaceae bacterium
TTGCCGAATTGGGGCCTATCGATTCGGGCTTCCTGGCCAAGGGCGTTCACATTCATACCAGTTTGGTGTTGAACACCAATGGCGTGGTGATCGGCATTGGCGCCCAACAGATCTGGACGCGGCCTCCCCAATCCGCCGGGCTGAAACCCGAGAAGGAAGACGAAGCCAGGGAGAGCCACAAATGGATCATGGGGATCGAGCAAGTCGACGAGTCCCTGTGGGAGGCGATTCATCGAAACGGGATGACGACTCCGCCTCGCCAAATTCACATCGCAGATCGTGAAGCGGATACCTATGAAGCACTGCAAACCTTGGACGACATGGGACAATCGGGTGTGATTCGCAGCGTGCAACTGCGGGATGCGGCGAGGTCGGAACCCCAGGCCCCGGCGACCCGCATCCTGACGGAAGAAGAGTGCCGGATCTTGCAATTGAAATACAGCAAGCATGCAGATCCTTTCCGAGTTCCGCTAACAATTGGCCAAGCCGTGTTGTGGATCGGAAGGCTGGGAGGTCACCAGAATCGTAAGGGTGACGGGATGCCCGGAGTTCGCACACTGTGGCGAGGCCTCCATGACCTCAACATCCTCGTCGAGGGCTACCGAGTCGGCGCAGCTACCAAAAAACTCCGAATTCCCAGGGAAATACCTCGCAAAAAAGAAAACGGTAAAGGATAGTTCGAAGAAGGGGCAGGGGGGGTCGCGTCCGATTCCAAAGCACGCTTGACATCGCGATTCGTCCTCCGCCCCGGTATTGCGGCGGATTTGGGGGTCTGCTACACCACCGCCGCCGGGTATCAGCCCTCGGCGATTCGCAGCCGCGCGCGGCGCGAGTTCCAGCAGGTTTTTCACTCTCGACCGGAGGGTTGGATGTCGCCAAGTCGCAAGAGCGTCTTTCTGCGGGCCTTCGATCCGTCGTTCGCGCTGGCCACGATCGGCACCGTCGCGTTCTACTGGATCGTCAACCAGCCGGCGTTCAGTGGATCGCTGCTGCATCGGTACACGAGCGAACATGCCGTCGAGTACGTGATCGTCGCCCTGTTCATCTGGGGCGTCGTCGATATCGTCTTGAAGTTGCTGGCCCTCCCCCGCGAGATGATCGCCCTCAGGCAGGAATGGCTGCCCCCCCGTGCCGGCCGCGAACCGGCCGCCAATGCGCCCGCTTTGCTTGAATTCTTGCGTTCGCGGCCGCGCTGGCTGCAGAACTCACGCGTGGCCCGGCGCCTGACGCAGGCCCTCGAATTCGTCACCGAAAGCGGTTCGGCCGAAGAATACCGCGAACACCTGCAGTACCTGGCCGATCAGGATGAAGACAGCCAGCATGCCAACTACATGCTGATTCGCTTTGTGGCCGGCGTGACGCCCGTGCTCGGGTTTCTGGGGACGGTCGTACACTTCGGTACGGCTCTCAGCGGGATCTCGTTCAACGAGATGGCCGAGCGGCTGCCCGAAGTGGTGGGTCAAATGGGCTCGGCGTTCAATACGACCACAGTCGCCCTGGCGGCCGCTATGACGATGCTGTTCGCCCTGTTCATTTGCGAGCGCATCGAACGGGGCATCACGCGCTCGATCGATCGCCTGGTCGACCGCGAACTGCTGACCCGCTTCGAGGTCAAAGATCCCAGCATTTTACCGTTTCTGGCGGTTGTCGAATCGGCCAACAGGGAATCGCTGCAGTCGATTTCGATGAACCTGCATCGCCAGACCGAAGTCTGGACGCATTCACTCGACTCGCTGTACGAGCGGTTCGAGCAGCGTCAGCAGCACGAATTGGAAGGCTGGCGCGACGCACTCGAAATCCTGCGGCAGCGGCATGAAGCCTACGACGCCAGTCGCGAGCAGAGACTCAAGCAGATCCTGGCGATGGTCGAGACCCGCCAGGAAACGCATCTGGGGCAGATCGAGGGGATGCTCGAACGGGCACTCACGGTCCGCGACGACGTCTCGGGCTTCCTGAATACCCTCGAAGGCCTGGCCCGCGGCGAAGGCAAGCTGGTCGAACTGCAAGGGACGCTCAGCGACAACCTGCGCGTGCTTCGCGAAACGCAGCAGATCGACGAAGCCCTGAACGGGCTGACCGCGGCGATCCACCTGCTGACAAGCCGCAATCGACAATCGGGTTCGTACGATTCGGCGGCAGCCTGAATTCGAGGGAATTCGACGGCCGACGCACGGCACAATCGCTCATTGCCCTGCCGATTTCGATCCGTGCGGCGAGGCGGCGATCGGCACACCGGCGGGCAGCGGGCGGCCGGTGACTACGAATCCTTCGGCGTGGGCCGCTTCCTGCAATGCTCGAAACAGGCTGAAGCTGTCGGGATAGACCCAGAATGTCAGGCTCGCGTGTTCCGGGGCGGCCTGCAATGCGGCGGCGAACCGCGAACCGCGCCGTAGCGACTCATCCAGCGTTTCGGTCGGCAGTTCGGCATCGACCACCAGCTCCCATTTCGAAACCCCCACTCGGAATGCACCGTAGCCCAGCTTGCGTTCATCCAAGGGCGAAAGCGGCAGGCGCTCGACGGTGTACAGCAGTGTGTATCCGTCGAGCGGCCCGACAGTCCCCTGATTGCGATTGTGCCGCGCCAGCCAATCTTTCTGGCGCTCGAGCTGAAACTTGACCCGTTCGACAAGCTGCATCAGCGGAACCACCGAGACTCGATTTCGCGACAGGCGGAAATGCATCTCGTCGCCTTCGACTTCCTGGCTGATCGGTGCGAGTCGGTGCTTGATCTGCGTCACCGGTGCCCGGGCATTTTTAGTTTCCTCGAATTCGGCCAGCAAAGCCGTCAAGACTTCCTTGCGGTCCCCCAGACGCTGCTGCAGCCTCGCGACCCGGGCTTTCTGATCGTCCAATTCCTGCTGGTCTAATGCGACGGCCTTTTCGGTCGTCGAGGCCGCTTTCCGGGCCGCCGTAAACTGCGCATGCAGCCGCCTGATTTCGGATTCGCTCTCGGCTTGCTTCCCGCGCAACGACATCAGCTCCGAGTTGATGGCACTCAACTCGCGCTGCAACGTCGGCGGCGGTTCGTCGGAATCGGGTTCGGGGGGAACCACGACAACTTCGAGCGGTTCGTCACTCGCGCTCGGCGGGGCCGATTCGTCGCTCTCGGAAATCGCTTCGACCGGGGGGGGCAACACCGGTCCGCGTGCCGCGCGAACGCCGGCGATGACGATCAGAATGATCAGAATCCCGACCATGTTGGCCAGAACGTCGAGGAACGAATCCGACCCGAACTCCTGTTCGTGGCGACGTCTCATCGGCGCGGCCCTCCCGCCTTGGCGGCCGCCGGCTGTTTTTCGGCCGCGGGTTTATCGAGGTGGTACTGGACGGTCGAATTCACGCCGCTTTTCTGGAGCAAGCCTCGGACTCGTTCGTAGTACGTGTTGCCGCCGGGATAGACGACGAACCTGACGGCGGGCAGCCAGAAGAAATTGGCCGGCGGCGGGCCCCAGGCTTGTGCCGTTTCTTCAAGTCCCGCCTGAATTTTTTGCAGCAGTTCTTCGGGCTTCTCGTTCGGGTTGACGCTGACTGCCACGTCGGGACCGATCAGCAGGTGGTCGGCCTTGGCGCGAATCTCGACCTTGCGTTCGAGCCCGATGCCGGCCCGAGCGTGGGATTGTCCCCAGCGTCGCTTTCCGCCGAGGAGCGCAGGGTCGCTTGGCCCACCGTCGCCTCCGCCGCCGCTCGACGGTCCGCCGAATCGCGCTCCGCCGCCGCGGCTGTTGCTGGCATTGGGCGCACTGTCATCCTTCAGCCACGGCCGGTCGCCGCTGCTCTGGCCGAACTGCCGCGGCTGGTTTTCGTTCGCGGCCTCTCGATCGGGCTTTCGTTCGCTACGATCAGGCTCAAGCTCACGCAGGCGGCCCGGTTCGCGCTCTTGATTTCGACCGGCAGGCCGTGGCACGTGGCCGTACGGTCGAGCAACCTCGTCGGGCAGCGGCACCAGCGGTGGTTCGGCGCCGCCATCGCCTGGGGCGTCAGTGGCACCGCGATCGCGGCTGGGGCGGCGGAGAGACTCCCCACCCTGCTCCGCCGCGTCGACTGAATCGCCGGCCGCATCGGGCGGCGTCCCGCTGATCGTTGCCGCCCGCGCTGCCCCGCGCCGCGAGCCGCGACCCGACCGGCCCGATCCTGCCGCACCGTCGTTTTCGGATTCATACGCGCGCGCCGATTGATCGCGACGACCACCGTGCGCCGCATCCGCACCGGCACGGTCGTCCCCTACTTTGCCGCCATGAGTTTCGTCAGCCCGATCCCCCTGATCGTCACCGAATCCTGTCGCTGAACCTGACCCGGACGAGCTGCCGGGGCGACCCGACATGTTGGCTGCGAGGACGCGCGGCTTCGAGCCTCGACCACTGCCAGCGGGACCGTTCGATTCGCCTTGAGTGGCACCGCTTGCCGGTTGCCCGGCGCCCTGCCCCGCGGCACCTGAAGCACCGGACCCCGGCCGCGCGGCAATCACGCCCCCCGATCGTTGACCGGCCGGCTGCGATTCGCCGACCGTTTTTCCTGCGGTCCCCTTAGCGCTTCCCGAACCGCCGGCACCGGCTCCAGTCCCGGCTGGTTGGGCACTTCCGGCGTCCGGTGAACCAGTTCGGCCGGTCCCGCGCGCCGCCGCGTGCGAATCACCGTTGCCGCGGCCTGCGCCGCTGCCGAACTCTCCGTTTGACGGGCGATTGCTGAAACCGCTTCCGCGCCGGCCGCCGTCGCTGCCCGATCGCGGCAGCTCGTCGTCGAGATTTTCAGAGAAGGGGTCTTGCGGTACATTGCGGTAATTGGAACTGTAGCCCCCCCCGCGACCGCGGCCATTCGCGGCCAGCGTCGCACGGACTCTCTGACCGGCTTCAACCGTGATTTCGATCGCATCGCGCAGGGCAGCCACCGCCTGCGGGTCAGGGTCGGGCAAGGCCAGTTTCCAGTCTTCTTCGACCAGTTCGTAGCCGAAGTGCGCACCGACCGGCGTCAGCAACTGGCGGGCGAGATAATAGGCCAGGCTGCCGCTGGGGCGCACGATCAAGAGGACATAGGGCTCGGGTTCGTCGCCACCCGACTCGCGTCGGCGCAGGTTCCAATACCGCAGCAGGGCCTGCGTTCCCATGAGCAGCGGGTTGAAACTTTCGCGGAAACCTTCGAGTTCGTCGCCGGCGACCGTCACGTTTTCAGGAATGAATCGGAAGCCGCGATGAGAACACTCGATGTAGATCGGCCGCCGCATCGTTCCCGAAGTCCCGTCGTAGGGTACCAGCGCATATTCGTTCGATTTCGTGGCCTGCTTGCGTTCTTCGAGATCGAGATTGCGGCGCGTGACTTCGATTTGCTGCGCGAGTTGTTCTTCGAGACTGTTGAGTTTCTCTACGGCGGCGCGGGTCTCATGCTGTTCTTGCGCGACCGCCTGATTCTGATCGCCGGCCTGCCGGGCGCGAGCCTGCGCTTCGCGAAGCTTGCGCTGGGCCTTCGAAAGAATCTGCTGGTGTTCGAGAAGTTGCTGTTGATCGAGATCTCGCTGGGCTTGGGCCGCCGCCACGGCCGCCGACCACTGAGTAAACCGATCCTGGCGGCGCGCGGCTTGTTCGGCCAGATCGCGCTCGCGATCTTCCCGCGTATAGACAGGCGCGGCAGGGGGCGCGTCGACAAGCGGCGGCTCGGCGACCGGTTGCTCGATCGCCGCCGCCGGTGCCAACGATTCTTCCAGGCTGGCTTTGGGGCGCATTTTGATGCTCAAGGCGATCAAAAGCAGAATCAGCGCCCCCATCGTACACATCAACGTGTCCAGAAAGGTGAACAACGCGATGGGTGAGGCGTTCGATTTGGGACGGCGACTCATGCAGCGGTTCCGGACGACTCCGTCAATGTGTCTGGCGTGCTGCAGGAAGGCTCGGCAACGGCACCGCAGGGCGCAATCCGACCGGTACAGTCGCTAGATTCGATCTATTGGTCAATATCGTCTCAAACTGCCGGCCGAGTTGATAAAAAGGCCGTCAGGAGCCGAGACCGAAAGACGCCGCGGACCAAGCGGCACCGCGTGAACGTAAGCGTCTTTAGCAGAAATGTGTTAGATCAAATCGCCGACCTGAAATTACTGACCGGGTGTCGTACTGATTCCGCCCACCGAACCGGCCGAATCTTCGGGGGGTTTCGAGGGGATGTCGAAGTCCTCCGCGTTGTTGCCGCCGGGTTTGACTTCGACGATTTTTTTCGATCTCGCGCCATAGCTCGGGGGAATCAGCTCGTGACCCTCTTTATTGGTGGCGGAAATCTGAACCAGGTGTTTGCCGATCACCGCACCTGTGACGGGGGCTTTGTAAACCAGCGTATAACGCCCCTTCGGATCGGTAAATGCCACTGACGGCCCCAGTTGCAAATTCGGCTTCGCGCCGCTTTCAAGAACGGGGATAAACAGAACCTGGGCTTGAGCCAGTGGCTGGCCATCGAGTTTCACCGTGCCTGAGACCGGAGCCAGGTCGGGAATCGTGCCTTTTTGCCAGCCCATGTACCAATAAATGTACCAGCCGATACCCAAACTCAGGCCGACCACGGCAGGGCCGGCATACTTCACAAAATAGGCGGTGATTTCCTTGACCGAAAAGCGGCCTTCGTCGTCATCGCCGCGATCATCGCCGCCGAAGGGTCGGCTCGGTTTTCTGGGATCCCGTTCGACCACGCTGCCTTTGTCTGCCTTTTTATCGCCACCGCGGGCCATCAGGCTCTTGGCGATGCCGGCCACCGTTTCGGCGGGTTCAATGCCCGCGGCCGGCTCGCGGCCCGCTTCGCCTTTTCGACTGCCTTTTCCGCGGCCTTTCCTACTGGCCCTTTGACTTCGCCCCTTCATTTTCAAGACAGGAGGCTCGTCGACGTCGTCTTCATCCAGATCGTCATCGTCTTCGTCGAGTTCGTCATCGGCTTCGTCAACCTCGGCGACGCCGTAGCCGCCGGCGGGCGCAGGATCGTTCGTTTCGAGGAACTGTTCAATTTCTTCTTCGCTCAGGTCGCCCCCCGCGCCTGCGGTCGGTGTCGCGCCGCGAACAGAATCATCCAGACCGAGAGCCTTGGCTTCGGCAACCCGAGCCGCCGTTTCTTCGGGCGGCGTTTTTTCGGGATTGGGGACGACAAACTCCGCTTTGCACTTGGGACAACGTCCCTGAGTGCCGGCCTTTTCATCCCTGATATTGAGGACGGAGCCGCACTCTTCGCACTGATAACGAATCGTCATGCCTGCTTCGGGCTCACGTCAGAAATCACTCGAAAAGCGCCGGGACCGGAATCCCGTTCGCCATATTCCCCAGGTTCTGGAAGACCGTCAGGTTAATGTTCTGACTGATCCCCCGCACACCGCCATCAGCAAACACAAAGTTCGCAACCTGCGGATGCTGGCTGCCGGGGTTGTCGTAATGCACCCCCTTGTTGATCCCGAACCGACAACTGAACAGCGTTGCCGACCCGCCCCAGGCCCAACCGTCGCTGCTTTGCAGAAGCGGGTTGCCCAGTTGCGTGTCGAAGAAACCATTCATGCGCATCACCTCGCCGACCATGATCACGTTGGTCGCTCCGTCGGAAATGTCGGCCATATTCGTGTTGCTGTTGACGTAAAACACACCCCGGTGCAGGTTGGCCGGCAATAGGTTGGTCGGAAATGACGAAAGGTTCTGGGTGAAAGCCAGTTGGCCGGGCATCAGATCCCACGTGGCGCGATTGTCGAAGTCGTTGAAGGCGGGACCCGAACCGGTGCATCCGCCGTAGTCGTTGCCGCCACCGAACCAGTTGAGATTCACTCGGAACACATTCTGAAAGCTCTTGGGGTCCATATTCTTCCGCCGCGAGGGACAGTAGAAAACGGCGATCTCCTCTTGCGCCGGGTAGATCGTCACCTGACCGGTACCCGCGTCGATGACCGTCGGAAACGTACCGTTCCACCAGACGTTGTATCCGAAATTCCAGAAGTCGTAGACTTGCTTCTTATCGAGGCCGGGCAGAATCTGCAGCATCCAGCTCGTGCCCTGCAGGCCCGCGCCCGGGCCGATTTGCGTGATAATCGCCGGGCCGCCATTGGCCATTCCCACGCCGGCTGTGAAACCGGTTATCGTGGTGGTCGATTCGAGCGGCCAGGCATAGCGCAGGGTGTTCGCGGTGAATCCCCCGTTGTAGAGCACGTTCGTCTGCCCCGGCGGAAAGACCTTGTGCTGGTCGTGATAATTGTGCAGCGCCAGCCCGATCTGCTTGAGATTGCTCTGACATTGCGTTCTCCTCGCCGCTTCCCGGGCCTGCTGCACCGCCGGCATCAACAGCGCCACCAGGATGGCGATGATGGTGATCACCACCAGCAGTTCGATCAATGTAAACCCGACGCGGCGTCTCGCTTTCGATGGCAACTGGCGCATAAGGCACCTCTCCGATGAAAACTGACCTCGAATTGTCGGCTCGACACGAGCCACAATGTTGTAACCAGAATCAGGCATGCGGTAACATCGTCATGCAGCAGCGTCGTCATGCGGCCATTGGGGCCGAAGGTCGATTGATGGCCGGGGTCCGACCCGCCCCTCTTCCGCACGAGTGCTGGTCCCTATAATACCTGATCTTTACTCTATGTGAACAGCAGTGGCCCCCCGACGCAACAAAAAAATGGTACGGGCCTTCGAATCGCCATCCAGGGTTGACCGGCACCGGCGAACCCCGGCGGTTTACAGCGGTTCCCGGGCCGGGTACAACGAACAGACCGCAAATCTCTCCCGCCGCCCTGCCCGATGCATCGCCCTACGACCCAGGAGCCTGCCGGTGATTTCTTCGAAAACCCTGTTTCTGTGCGGTCTGGCTGGATTGGCTTTAACTGGGCTGGCTCTGGCCTGCCCGACCTCTTGGGGCGCCGAGCCTGAAGCCTCGAAACCCCCGCCTCCACCCGCTGCCGGGCACTCGTACCATGGCGAATCGTTCAACGAGGGACCCCGGCAGCGGGCCTACCTGATGGGGACCTGCGGCCCGGTGACGTTTCCCGCCACGACAACGAGCCCCGAAGCGCAGCAGTTCATCAACCAGGGAATCGGGCAGCTTCATGGTTTCTGGTACTTCGAGGCCGAGCGGTCGTTCCGGCAGGCGGCAACCCTCGACCCGCAGTGCGCCATCGCGTATTGGGGGATGGCGCTGGCCAATACCAACAACGAAAAACGCGCCAAAGCCTTTGTCGCCGAAGCCGTGAAACGCAAAGACGCCGCCGGTGATCGCGAGAAAATGTACATCGACGCGCTGGAAGGGTTTTACAAGTCGGGCGAAAAAGACGGCAAAGACGACAAGGAGCGGGATAAGAAAGACCGCGAACGCCATGAAGCCTACGCCAAGGCGCTGGAAAAGATTCTCTACAAGTTTCCCGACGACCTCGAAGCCCGGGCCTTTCTGGGTTTGCAACTGTGGCTCAATCGCAGCCACGGCAGCCCGATCGACAGCTATCTTGCCGTCGACGCGCTGCTCAAAGAGGTGCTGGCTGTCCAGCCGATGCACCCCTGCCATCACTATCGGATCCACCTGTGGGACTTCGATTCCGATCGCGATCGGGCCGCACAGGCGATCAGCTCAGCGGCGCGCAGCGGACAGGCGGCCCCAGGGATCGCCCATATGTGGCACATGGCGGGGCATATTTTTTCCGACCTGAGTCGCTATACCGACGCTGCCTGGCAGCAGGAAGCCTCGACCCGTGTCGACCACGCCTACATGATGCGCGATCGCATTTTTCCCGATCAGATTCACAATTATTCGCACAACAACGAGTGGCTGATTCGCGACCTGAGCCACGTCGGCCGCGTACACGAGGCCATCGATCTGGCCAAAAACCTCAGCGAGCTGCCGCGACACCCCCAGCACAACACGCTTTCAAGCGGGAAGAGCGCGCACTTCGGCCGGATCCGCCTGTTCGAAGAATTGACCCGCTTTGAGCTGTGGGATCAATTGATCGCTCTGGCCGGCACGCAATACCTCGAACCGACCGACAGTGACAGCGAGCAGTTGCAGCGACTGCGATATCTCGGCACTGCCCATTTGCGAAAGGGAGACCTCGATCGCGGACGGGCGATCATCGCCGAACTCGAACAGCGGCTCGCGAAAGAACGCGGGCTGCCGACCGGATCGGAGTTGCGCCCCGCCGCCGTCTCGCTGCCCACCGCCGAAGACGGCAAACCGCTGCCCCGCACCGATGCCGAGAACCAGCGCGAATCGAAGCTGCGGCCCTACGAGCTGGCGCTCGACGAATTGCGGGGCCATTTGCTGGTCGCCCGCGGCGACGATCAGTCGGCACTCCCCCTGCTGAAACGTGCCGGCGGGGTTGATCCCCTGTATCTGGCCAAACTGCAGTGGCGCTCGGGCGACAAGGCGGCCGCGATCAAAGACGCTCGTTCGTCGGTCGATTCCCGAAAGAACAAGGTCCAACCTCTGGCGGGGCTGGTCGAACTGCTGTGGCACTCGGGCGACCAGAAAGAAGCCGGCGAACGATTTGCCGCGCTGCGCGAATTGGCCGCGAAGGCCGATCTCGACGTCCCTCCCATGGCGCGACTGGCCCCAATCGCCGCGGCACTGGGTTATCCTGCCGACTGGCGCATTGCACCTGGGGCCGCAACCGATGTGGGCGATCGCCCGCCGTTGGAATCGCTGGGACCGTTCCGCTGGTCGCCGACCCCCGCGCCGGAATGGACGCTGACCGACTCGGTCGGCCAGGAATACGCGTTGACGCAGTATCGTGGGCGGCCGCTGGTGGTGATTTTCTATCTGGGAGCGCAATGCCTGCATTGCGCCGAGCAGTTGCAGAAATTTGCGCCGCTCACAAACGATTTCCAGGACGCCGGGATTTCGCTGTTGGCGATCAGCTCTGACGATCAAAGCGGCGTGCAGCGGTCGCTCGACAACTACAAGTCAGGCGTCTTTCCGTTTCCGCTCGTCTCCAACCCTTCGCTGGACGTGTTCAAAGCGTATCGCGCCTTCGATGACTTCGAGCAGAAGCCGCTACATGGCACGTTTTTCATCGACGGCTCGGGCTTCGTGCGCTGGCACGACGTGAGTTACCAGCCGTTCCAGGACGCGAAGTTTCTGCTCGGCGAAGCCAAGCGATTGCTGACGCTGCCGACCCATTGATTTGGAGTGCGGCGATTTATCGCCGCTTTGGTGAAGGAGGAACACGCGATGACGGGCGGAATTGATCGCGGTCCGTGCCTTTCGTATTTCCGTCTCTCCTACCGACGCAAGCTCATCCGAACACTTTGGGTCACGCTGCTGGGGCTCGCGGTATTTGGTCTACTCGCTTTAGCCAAGCCATCGACGCCGACACTGCAATTGTTCATCCCATGCGTGGTCATGCCAGTCCTTCAGGCTGGGTATAATTGGTTCCGGTGGTCGCGCGAACCAAGTCCCTAACGAAATTCCCTGAACCGGACGTGATGAGTCAAGGATATCATTGCCCTTGTTTTTGGGAACGATCAACGGACGGTCGAGCAGTGCGCTTGTCGGGCCAACGCAAAGCGGGAATGAATTCCCGCACTTCAAAAGGCGGTTACCGGGACTTTTTCGCGGGCAGGTCGACTGCCGCGTCGTAATTTTTCTTCGAGTCCCCCTTCTTCGATTCCGCTCGCTCGACGAGCTTGAGCGCCGCCGAGTTCATGCAGAACCGCTGGCCGGTGGGGCGCGGGCCGTCGTCGAAGACATGCCCGAGGTGGGCGTCGCAACGTCGGCACAGCACCTCAGTCCGGACTTCGGTTTCGCCGCGGTCTTCGCGGTAAGCCACCGCCTTCTTGTCAATCGGCTTTGTGAAACTGGGCCAGCCGGTGCCCGAGTCGAACTTCGTTTTCGAATCGAACAGCGGCTCGCCGCAGCAGACGCAGTGATAGACCCCCGCCTTCTTCGTCTTCCAGTAGGCGTTTTTGAAGGCCCGCTCGGTCGCCTTGCGGCGCGTCACGTTGAACTGTTCTTTCGTGAGAATCTTGCGCCACTCGCTGTCACTTTTGACGACCTTGTCGTCGTCCGCAGCGTCGGTTTCATCCTCGGGAGACGTCTGTGGTTCGCGCGCGTCGGTTTCGTCCGGTGCTGCCTCAGGTCGGCCCGCCAGACTGAGCGGTGCCCCGGGCAGGCCCAACCACAAGGCCCCAATCGCCAACAGGGTGGGCACCATCAGGTTGCGGAACAGTCGCATGCTCGTCTCCTCGGCTTGTCCGGACAATGCGCGTGGCCGACAATTTGACTTCAAAATATCGTTCGTGCGTTTGTCTCTCTCCCTCGATGGCGATTGGTAATCGCCACGCGGAGAAACAGCGGGGAGAAACAGGGGGTTGACACCCCCCGCTCGCCTTTGCAAGTTTTGACCCCCTGAAAAACGTCGTTTTTGGCCGGTTTCTGCATTGTGGCCTTTCGAAAGTCGCGGGTTTTCTCGAAGATACTCCTCCGTTGAACAGCAGGATCTTCGAGAAAACGGCCCGGATTCGATTACTTTCGCCGAAGATCCTCCTCCCCCCGGCGCGACACCCCTTCGACAAAATTTGCCAAATCTGGAAACAATCTCTCCGTTTGGCATGCCAGTTCGTAGTCCCGCCTCTAGGCGGAAGACGGATCAATAGTCGCCTTGACGATCGAATTGTCGGCGACGGGGCGGCGGGAAATACAAATTCAACCACGGATAACACTGATGGCACTGATGGGCGCGGCGGACCTTCCCGTCATTCGTGGTTGCCTGTTTTCGTAGCGGCCGAAGGCCGCGTCAGATCATCCGTGTTTTCCGTGCAATCCGTGGTCTTCTCCCGTTGGTCGCGCGAGTCGACTCACATGCCCTGATTCGGGCCGAGTCGGCGACTCGCCCTACGGACTATGGCCGTTTTGTCTCGTCTCCACTTTCTCCCCCTCTCCTCTCTATCCCGGCCGGGATCGCCCCCTATTTTACCACGCCGCAAGGTGCCGCCAGAAGGCCGCGGTGCGCAAATCTGGAAAAGACGAAACAAAAAGATGACCCGCCCGTAGCGGCAGCTTCCAGCCGCCGCTACGAGCGCGCCATTCACCTTCGGGCCCGCGCGACTTCTCGACCGCGTTAATCAACCAACGTTCGAGACCACGCAAAGTGAGTCGTGCGCCCGGCGATTTCTGCCGCCCGGCATTCACCTTGAGTGGATGGCCATGATATAGTTTCCAATAGAGCGCACCCCGTTTGGGGCTCGTTCTTCCCGCCAGGACGTCTGACCGGTCCCCCCCGCCGAGTGAAGCCCGAGGCCTTTCAATGAGCGATCAATCACGCAGCGCATCCCGCCGCGAGTTTCTGCGCGTCGGGCTCGCCGGTTTCGGGAGCCTTTCTCTGCCGGGACTGCTGCGACTCAGGGCCCAGGCGCAAGGGACCAAAGCACAGGGTGCCCAGGCGCAGGGAGCCGCGACTCGGAGTGCGACGGCCGTGATTATCGTCTGGCTGCGCGGCGGGTGCAGTCATCTGGACACGTACGATCCCAAGCCCGAAGCGTCGACCGACTACCGCGGGCCGTTCGCTCCGATCGCCACGGCGACGCCGGGGCTGGTTCTCACCGAATTGCTCCCCCGCCAGGCGAAGATTTCCGACAAGTTCGCCGTGCTGCGGTCGATGGCGCACACCGGCGGCGGGCATCCGTCGGGATCGCTGCAGTTGCTCTCGGGCGACCCCGACCCACAAGACAAGCTGATTCCCGTTTATCCCGATTTCATGACGGTGGCGAATTACCTGCGGTCTGGTCAGCCGCGGAAGCTGCCCAACTATGTGGGCGTCAATCCCATCGTCCGCTACGACAATTTCACGATCGCCGGACCGGGGTACATTGGCCCGGCCTACGATCCGTTTTCAATCACCGGCGACCCCAGCGCCCCGCAGTTTGCGGTTCCCAACATCGGCCTGTCGGATGCGGGCCAGGCCGACCGATTGCGCGAGCGTTCGCGGTTGCGGCTGTCACTGGACGCCTTTCGCCGCGAATTGGATCAGTCGGGGGTCATGCGGGCGATGGACAGTTTCGAGACGCAGGCCCTGGGCCTGTTGACCAGCCCCGAAGCGACACCAGCCTTCGACCTGGGGCTCGAACGTCCCGAGGTCCGCGACCGTTATGGCCGCAATGCCTGGGGGCAACAGTGCCTGATGGCCCGCCGCCTGGTCGAAGCGGGAGTCGATATCGTGACCACCACGTTCGACGGCCCGTTGTGCGGCCGCGTGGCCAACTGGGACGATCACGCCGTCAACCACAACGTCTTCGACGCCATCAAGTTTCGGGCGCCGGTCTTCGACCAGGCCGTCTCGGCTCTGATCGAAGACGTTTACGACCGGGGGCTCGACAAACGGGTGCTGGTGATCGTCACGGGCGAGTTCGGACGCACCCCGCGCATCTCGTACGTCGCCAGCAGCGGCGAAGGGGTGGCCAGCGCTCCGGCCGGCACCGTCCAGCCCGGGCGCGATCACTGGCCCGCAGCCAACTCGATGATCTGGGCCGGCGGCGGGATCCAGACGGGGCAGGTGATCGGCGGCACTGACCGCCACGGCGAAAACGTCGTCAACCGCCGCGTCGGGCCTCAGGATTTTCTGGCCACGATCTATCGGCACCTCGGAATCGACTTCGAGCGGGTGGCGATTCCCGATCGCGCCGGTCGGCCGACACCGATCGTCACCAACGGCCGACCCATCGCCGAACTGGCCGCCACGGCCTAGCCGCCTGTTGCAAATGGCGACGAGCATCGACGCGAAGAGATCAAGTACTCGGAAATTTGATCTGTCTCGGCAAAGCCTGACTCATTTTCAACAGGCTGATAGCCGGAGTCAAATTTGAAAGCGAGCTTTCGTTCGAGCCGCATCCGTCGAGCGTCAACGGCGCATGCTGCCTATTTGCGCTTGCGGGCAGGGGCTTTCGCGGCAGGCTTTTTGGCTCTGGCCGCCGCTGGCTTGTCGACCACTTTATTGCCCATGCGTTGCAGCGACGTGCTGGCCGCAGCCGCGCCGTCAGACATCCCCGACACCAGCAGTGTCCCGCCGGGAATGATTTTCGTCAGAAACAGCGTCGGAAACACGACGCCGTACGAAACATAGTAGCCGCTGGAGTAAACGAGTCGCGACACCATTCGGCCGGCAACGGGCAGAGCCTGCTTCGTGCGTTCGGCAATCGTGCCGACACCGTCACGCACCGTCGAGAGGGCGGTCCCGGCGACCGAAGCGGCCATCGACAGAGGGTCTGTTGCGGAAGAAGCCTTTGCACTGTTTGCTGTGGCCATGATGGAGTCGTTTTCCCATGAAGTCGTCGGCTGTGTGAATAGTGCGTTTAGGTCGAAAAAGTAAGTTGCGAGTTTTGCGATGACTTTGAATATAACCCGAGGGTGGGACCAGTGTCAATCAGTGTGCGCGGTCAATTCGGCGAGATGACCGAATTGTCACGCTCTGCGGCTTAGCCACACAACAACCTCTCCGCCGGGCACCCCAAACATCCGGCATCGACTATCGTTGGGCCGAGACTTGGGGGATTCGCAACATGGGGGGGACCTCTTCATTCGCCAGTTTGAGGCCGGTGACAAAGGCTAGTTCACCCATGGTTTTCTCGGTTTGAACCATGCTGTTGGCGACCTGGTCGATTTGCCCCGAGATGAACTCGGGTTCCTGCCGGTTGACCGCCTGCTCGCTCAGCGAGTGAATCGTGTTTTCGAGACGGTCGATTTCGAGGCTCATCAATTCGTGGTTCTCTTCGGCTTTCTTGCAGTTGGCGAGTCGCGTCTGCGACGTCTGCAAGTTTTCCTGGACGACCTTCTGCAGCCGCTGCAGCCGCGGATCGTTGGCGACGTCGGTGAACGACTTCAGCCGCTGCTCGAGCTGACGGATGTCCCGTTCGATCTGTTCGGCGCTGGTTTTCTCGAGGAATTGTGAAAGCGAGTGCTGGGTATACAGCAATCGCAGGTACATCCATAACAGGCGGTCGAGGCCGGCGAGTTGCAAGTCTTCCAGCGGAGGGGGTTCACCCCCCGGGCCGGGGTCGCGAATCTGCTGCGCCAGTTGCTGCAGTTCGTCGCAGCGCGAGCGTAACGCCTCGAACCGTTGCTCGAGATGGCCGGGCAGTTCGAGCAGCATGCGTTTGGCCGCCTGAGAGGCCGCGTCCTGCCCGTCAACCCGCGAAGCCTTGGCCTGTTGTGCATCGACGTATTTCTGAAAGCGAGGGTGGGTGCCGAGAAACCCGAGGTACGCCACCTCGCCGGCGAGCACGATCGGAGCGACCACGTCGGGCTGCCCGCTCAGGAACGCGAACCCGATGCCCCCCAGAAAGGCGAGCAGGTTCCAGCGGTTGGCGAACGCGGTTTTAAGATATTTCGTCAGACCCACGCTCGATTCCTTACGTTCCCGCGCGGCGGCTTTCTTCCAACTGGCTGATCACGTCGCGGATGTAGTAGACGGTTTCCTGAAATCGCGGCTCTTTCTGCATTTCTTTCGACGGCCGGTCAGACTGCCCAATTCGCATCTCCTTCAGAATCGTTCCCGGTGAATTACTCATGATATAGATGCGGTCGCCCAAAAACACGGCTTCTTCAATGGAATGGGTGATAAAGAAGACAGTCGCCTCGACTTCATGCCATAGTTCCAGCAGCAGATCCTGCATGTTCATGCGGGTCATCGGGTCGAGGGCGCCGAACGGCTCGTCCATGAGGATGATGCGGGGCCTCAAGATCAACGTCCGGGCGATGGCCACCCTCTGCCGCATCCCCCCCGACAATTCGTGGGGGAATTTGTTCTCGTCGGTCCCCACGTTGAGGCCGACCCGATCGATCCAGTGTCGCCCCAGGAGGTAGCGCTGCCGGCGAGGCACCCCCTGGCATTCGAGACCGAACGTCACGTTGTCGAGCACCGTGCGGTGATCGAAGCTGGTGTAATCCTGAAAGACCATGCCTCGGTCGGGACCTGCGGCCCCGACCGGCTGCCCCAGCACAAGCACGTCGCCAAAGGTAGCGGGATACTGCGGGCCCAGGCCCGCGATCAGTCGCAAGATCGTGCTTTTCCCGCAGCCGCTGGGGCCGAGGGTGCAAATCAGTTCTCCCTTGTCGTGCAGATCTTCGACGACGAAGTTCACATCGCGAATGGCGGTGAACGCGTTGGCCTGGCCTTCGTTGTAAGTCTTGGTGACCTTCCGGAACTCGACGACCGGGGGGCGCGGCAGCTCGGCGGGCGGGCGCACGTGCGGCAAAACCTCGCCCATGCCCACCGTCTGCGTCGAGGCCGGAGGGTCGGCAGCGGGTGTCGATGCGGGAGCAGTACTCATGCGGCGGGTGTCCTGGGCGCGGCGTCACCCGCCAGCGATTGGCTCTCTGCGGCCCCGCGGTGAAAAACCAACCCCTTCAGGTCTTCCCAGCCGTGCAGCACAATTCGCAACGCCTTATTCAACAGGCCCCAGCCGCCAAATCGGTGCGGAAACAACTCGCGTTGCACCCAGTACAACACCCGGTCGATACACAGGGCCACGACGGGAATGATCAGCAGCACCAGAATCACGTGCTCGCGGTTGTTGCGCTTCTGCGACATGTTGATGATGTCGCCCAGGCCCCCCGATTCGGTCCCCAGTTTGATCGTCTCGGCGAGCATGATGTAGCCGAATGCCAGGCCGAACAACAGCCGCAGCGAATTGAACACATTGGGCATCGCCAGCGGGACCAGCACCTTGAGAATCACCTGCCAGCGGCTCGCTCCGAGCGTGTAGGCAGTGTCGATGTATTGACTGCCGACATCCTGAATCGCGCCGGCCGTGTCTGAAAGGATAAACGCCACGCAGGCGAGAAAAATGAACATGATCTTCTGCTGTTCGCCGATGCCGAACAGTGAAAACGTCAGCGGGATCAGTGCCGCCAGCGGAATGTTTCGGCCGAACAGCGAGATCGGCAGGAAGAAGGCGTTGATGCGGGTGAAACACCCGCACAGGATTCCCAGCGGGATGCCCACCGCGGCGGCCAGGCCGAACCCCAGCGAGAGCCGCTTGAGGGTGACAAACAGATTGCGGGTCAGCCCGCGATCGAACCACAGGCTTTTGAAGCTGCCGAAGGTCTCGGCCGGACTGGGCAGCACGGCATAGCTGATGAACCGTTCTTCACCCGGCCCGCGCGTGAGAAACCACCACAGCCCGCCACATACCACTAGGCACAGCACGCTGCAGGCAATCGTCTGCCACAGCGGCGCTTCCTGACGGATGGCAAACCAACCACCCGAATGGCGGCGTCGCGCGCCAAGCCCCGTCTCGGCACAGGCATCCAACGGGATCGGTGATTGGGAAGTCGGTTCACCCGCCATTTGACAAGACCTGGTGTGCGTTCAAATCCAAACGACTACTGCGCTTCGGCCGAAAAGACCTTGATTTCGACCCGGCGGTTCTTGAAGTGGTTGTCGGGGTCGGCGGGATCGGCGGGGCGCTCCCAACCCATCCCTTCCACGGCGAACCGGTTGGGGTCGAGCTCTTTGAACTTCTGGAGCAGGGCCTCTTTGATGGCCGTCGCGCGGAGAAGCGACAACTCCTTAACCAGCGAGGGGGAGACCTGGCCCTTCATCGAAGCGTCGGTATGCCCTTCGATGATGATCTGTGCCGCCCCGAATTGCCCCGAGAGTTTGGCCACCTCTTCGAGTGTCAGGTCGACCGTGGGATCGTACAGTTCGTCGACATTTTTGCCGTCGACCTTGCGGGGGATTGTCTTGTAAAGATCAGAGCTGTTGGCGGAGAACTTGACAACGACGGTATTCGTCAAAATCTCACTTTCGGCGCCGCGAATCTGGCTGACCGTGCGAGGGGCGAACTGAATTTTGTACTCATCCCTCTGCGACGCGTATTTCTCTTCCTGGCCCAGCTTTTGAATGATCGAGGGATCCATCACCTGGTCGAATGGAACCGGCTGGTTTCGAATCGAGCCGATCTGCTTGTACAGGTAGTATGACTGGATCCAGACCCGCTCGAAGTTCGTCGGATTATTCTGGTTCAGAAAGAACTCTTTGTTCTCGGCCCAGTTGGTGCTGTGGGCATCCCCCTGCATGTTCAGCGCGTCGGTTGCAGGGATCGAGTATCCCTTCGACATCAACTCGGCCAGCTCTTGCTTTTTGCTTTCGCTTTTGAGATCGGTCATCGCATCGAAGATGCCCCTGACGAGGGCTTCGATAATTCCCGGTTCGTCGCGCGCAAAGTCGGCCCGGGTGAACCAGATGTCGGCAATCAACTTGTTGGCCTGCCCCGTGGTCACCAGCATCCGGTTGCCCTTCACCTTTTCGAGGTTGTAAATGTCAGGCGCCCACGAAACGGCGGCGGAAATGTCCTTTCTCGCATTGAAGGCGGCGGCCGCCTGGAAGGCGTCGTCGCTGTAAATCGGAGTCACTTCCGATGGCTGCACGCCCCCCGAGACCAGCATGTTCAGCAGAAAGTAGTGCGAGGGAGAGTTCCCGGCGAAGACGATTTCTTTGCCGCGCAGGTCGGCGACCGTTTTGATCGTGTCGCGGACGACGATCCCGTCGCCGCCGTTCGACCAGTCGACCTGCTGGAAGATACGGGGCATGACGCGGGCGTCTTTCGGCCTGCCTGATTTGTCGACGAAACCATCCATGAACAAGGGCACCATATCGAGCGTCGCCCAGCCGATATGCACCTGCCCGGTCGAATACGCATCGCGCATCTGGACCGGGTTGTCGATGACGACCAACTCGACCTTGAACTCTTTGCCGTCGGGAGTTTTCCAGACGTGGCCGGGCTGGAAGCCCTGGTTGGCGAGAATGATCGGTCCCCAGCCGGCCCAGACGTTGAGGGCGAACTTGACCGTGTTGTCGGTCTTCGAAAGCGACACATAGTCGGCGGCCCCCGCCGGCTCGGGCAGTCGCTCTTGCTTGGGACGGAGGTTGTACTCTTTGGCCATGAGCTGCGGCCCGGCGTCGGGATGTTCGGCATTTACCGCGTTCTCGCCGCCCCCCCCTGCGCCGGACTGACCTCCACCCAAGGGATTGCCGAGTTTGTTGGGGTCGATTTTTCCGTCCCCCGCCACCGGTTTGGCGGCGGGTGCGAAAATGTCGCTGCGATAGATCGCGAACCCGATCAACGCCAGGACCATCACGGCCACGGCAATGTAAAACGTTGGTTTGGGCTGTCCGTTCATGGCTTCTCTTTCAGGAATGTGCGGGATGCCTCAGCAGACACAACGCTGTGGGCATCGAAGGCGGTCATCAAAATCGCTATTCTTCCGGTTCCGGCATCGCTTCGGCCAGGATTTTTTTTTCGTAGAGCTCGACGAGGCGGCTTTGCAACTGGGCACCGTCGGCCGCCTCGGCCACTGTGCCGTTGACCTCTTTGAGAAACGCAAACTGGCCGGCTGACGTGTTAAAGGCGATGAAATGCAACTCGACCTCGCCCTGCGTCTGTGAATGGAGTTGTCGCGCGATCGCCTCGGGAGCGGGCCCGACGGTGTTCTGGCCATCGGTAATGCAGACCAGATGCTTGCGTGTGCAGCCGGTCGAATACAGTTCCCGAAAGCCCTCTTCGAGCGCCAAGCCGATGGCGGTTCCGTCCCCCGGAGGTTTGATCCGATCGATGGCCGCCCGCACCACTTTCGCATCAAACGCGACGATCGGCAACGTCGCGACAGGGACACGCGCGAAACTCACCAGGCCCAATTCGAGCGTCTGGTCGGGGTGCTGGCGACGCCAGGTGTCGGTCACCTCGACGATCCGTTGCAACGCCTCGCGGGCAATCTCGTTTTTGGGACGCTGGCGGCCGGCATGATCGTTGACTTTTTCGGCCATGCTGGGGGACGTGTCGACCAGCACCACGACCGCCGTCCCCAGGCGCTGCGCAGGATGCGGCAGTTCGATCATTGCGACCGGCCGCGCCGCCGGAGCCCCGGCAGGCGCAGCAGGCGGGGTCGTCACGGGAACCGCCGGCGGCGGGCCGGCGCGGCCGCAACCGATGAGGGCCGCCGGCAGCAGACACCACACCGCGATTTTCAAGCGACGAGAATTCCGACTGTCGTATGAAGTTGTCATTGCCGATCACTCGCTATTCTCCCCCCCTTACGAAGGGGGGCAGGGGGGGTCGGAAGGCAGCTAATTGCAGTGAGATACGGTTTGGCTAACGGTTCATTCACTCGAACGGACTAAGACTCCGTTCTACCCGAACTACCCCCGAAACTTCGTCTTCGGCCGCGACTGTCGCATTTGACCGAGCATTTGCATCAGATCGTACGCCGCTAATTCGCAAAGCAGCGTCGTGACTTTGGCGTGCAGGGCATCGTCCAGTTGCGGCTCGAGCTCTTTCATCAGCGAGTAAACCCGCGTTTCCTGTGTTTTCAATTCCTGATCGTCGATCTTGCCGTCGGCCATCACCTCGAGAAACGACGTCATCTTGCGGGCGTATTGGTCGATGAGCGGCGTGTGTGATTTCTCGTCAAACCAGTGGACGCGCTGCGGGGCCGGTTGGCTCATGGTTTTGCTCTTTGTGTTGTCTTGCTATTCAATCCTTCAATAACGATTTGAGCGCCATTAGACGCTCCTGCATTTGACTGCGGCCCTCGGGGGCCAGAACTTTCTCGCGCCACATCTGGGGCAGAAAAACCAACTGCGTGCATTCCAGCACCGCCGCCAGTTCCTGCATCTCTTTCTCAAGACCCTGGGCCGAGGGAATGAATTCGTGAAACGCCGACTCGATGTCGTCGCGGGTCAGTTCCTGACGGCCCGAAGTGAGCATCTGTCGTTTCGCCGCCAGGACGATGCTTTCGATATCCGAACCGCTCAGAAACCGGTCGGGCTTGATCGAGGGAAGCGCCTCGTCGGCCAGTGTGACTTTGTTCTTTTTCGCCAGCACCCTGAACATCTCGCGAACTTCGACCTCGTTCTGCGGGTAGAACAGCGGAATATGCACCTCGGCCCGACCCTGCCGCTTGAGGTCGACCGGCAGCAACTCGGGGCGGCTGGTCATCAGCATCCAGATGATCTGCCCACGGTACCGAGTATCGCCCATCTGACTGGCGATCATCGCGAATACGCGACTCGAGATGCCCGAATCGCCGTCGGCTTCGCGCGTCCCCAGCGTCGCGTCGGCCTCGTCGATCAGCACGACGACCGGACCGAGTGAACGGAGCACGCCCAGCACCTGTTCGAGATTGGCCTCGGTCTCGCCGACATACTTCGAGCGGAAATTCCGGAGCTTGACGCAGGGAATGCCGATCGAACCGGCATAGCATTCGGCGAGAAACGATTTGCCCGTCCCCACCGGCCCGCACAACAGGTAGCCCATCGGGGCCGCATCGAGCTGCCCCTTCAAAATCAGTTCGGCATCCTGCTTCAAGCGGTCTTTGGCCGCCTCTTGACCGACGACCAGATCGAGCGTGTGCCGGGGTTCGACGAACTCGACCAGGCCCTGGCATTGCCGCTCGATCATCGTTTTCTTGAGCTTCTTGAACCGCGCCTGATCGACGCGGGTGCCGTTGTTTTTGCCCTGCGAGAGCAGCACCGACAGGCTGGTCAGGCTCAGGCCGTTCGACAGCTCGGCCAGTTGCCCCGGTGTGAAATCGGTGAGCTTGGCAAAATCGTCCGATCGAGCCGACCACACGCAGTAGCGTTCGCGCTCGTCTCGATCGGGCAGCGGAATCTCGATCACCGCCACGTGCGGACTTTGCACCAGTCGATCGTTGACCTCGGCCAGACGGTCGGCAATCAGGCAGAAGGCGATATTGACCCGCTTGATGTAGGGGTTTTGCGCCCAGCTCAAAAAGCGCACGAGATTCGTCCCCTGCCCCCGCGCCAGCGAACCCAGGTCACCCGCCGGGACGACGTATTGCGCGTAGTCGAAGACGATACCCAGGCTTTTGCGGCGGGAGGGGTCGTCTTCGAGCAGGGTTCGCTCGACAAGCCGCTCGAGCGCCAACAGCACCGTGTCGGGGTCGCGGACCCAGGTTGTCGGGTCTCCCAGTCGCGACGACAGGTACTGCATCATGCCTTGCAGCCGCTGGCCGTCGCCCCCCGCCGAGGCCCGTAGCCCGCGCGCCAGATCGTACTGGACGACGACATCCCACGAGCCAAAGACCTGTGCCGCCAGGAACTCTGAAAGATTGCAGTACGAATCGACCCCATCGGCCCCCAAGGGAATCGGCGACGGGCAGCGAATCAGGTCGTGGACGTTGCCATACACGACGAACAAACAGGTCGTTCCCGAGAAATACAATTCGGCAAGCGACCTCGCCCAGGGGGGATACCAGTCAGGCAATGCCCCCGTGGTTGCCCTTGAGGTTGGTGCTGCCGGCGATTTTCCCGCCAGACCTTCGGAAGTCGCAGTGGTAGTGGTCGCTGGCATCTCGACGATTGCACGAATTTACGATTGCTTCTGGACTTCTTTCGACGATTGGGCCGGGCCGAGTTCTTTTTGGGCCTCCTGCACTTTGGCCGTCTCAGGCGCGACCAATCCCATCTGGATCTCGAAGTCGCGCAGCGCCTGGTCGGCCATCACTTTTTCCATCTGCTGCTCGGCCTTGATATCGGCGACCCCTTCGCTCGACAGGTCGGACGCGACCCGCACCTTGGCGTGGTTCAGCGAAATTTTATCCTGGATCACCTGTTCGATCTGGCCGAAGTCAGTCGTGACATCAAAGTTGAAATCCTGAGAGAGCTTGGCCAGCTCGGCTTCGGCGCGGCTCATCTTGAGCTCGGCATCGTACTTGCTGATCTTGTCGCGAATCTGCGCCAGCTTGCCGCTGGCGTGCTTCACCTTGAGCACGTTGTTGTTGTACGACTCTTCGTGAAGTTTGAGCTGCTTGTTGTTCTCTTCCAGCTCCTTTTTGGCCTTCTGTAATTCGATGGCGAACCGCGATGCGGTCTCGCGATCGCCCGTCTGCAGGTACGACTTGATTTTGGCTTCAAGGTTCGACACGTGCGCCTGGTTGTTGGCAGCCTGCCGCCCGACGCGCTCGACGAGGGTCCGGTATTGCTCAAGCCCCTCGCGGCCCCCTTTGAGCTGATCGACCGCCAGGTCGTACTCGTACTGCATCTGCGCGATGGGATCGGCCTGCCAGAACAAATTGGCCACCTTGTTCATTTGCGCGGTGAGCGCACGCCACAATTTGCCGAAAATCATCTCCGCACCTGATATTTCGAGAGGACGAGAGGCAGCAAGATCCGGACCCGGACAGTCAGTATCTTGCCCATTTACCTTGTGGATCACAACCGAACCGCCCCAATCATGGCGGAAAGTCACAAAGCATATCACGAATCGACGGCTCACTACCCCCAAGTAACGCAGGCCGCGGCAAATGGATCAGCCGAGGCGTCCGATTTCAGGTAGTGGTAGAGTTTGATCTCGACAGAATGTCTGAGACGGCGACGTAGGTGGTGATTGCCTCACAGCGTGTGGATGTAGATCCAGCCCACCACGCCAAATGCGCCGCTTTGGCCACCAGAGCAGAAACTTCCGTACCAGTCGAGTTGCCGGTAGCCTCCCACGTGGTAAGCAAACCGCAAGAGCGGGAGATAAGCCGACAACGCCCAGTGGTCAACCGATGATCGATCGACGACTGGATTCCATTTCGATACCACTCGTCCCGAAACGGCGTCCCAAAAAAGCACCTCGCCGTTTTGACAGATGCCAACAAAATACTTCCTGTCAGCAATCGCACCGATTCCGGCGATGATTCTTTCTCCGACGTCGACCTTCGCGGCCGGCAGGAGTTTTCGCTCGGTCAGGTCGACGGGCGTAATCTGTCCTGCCTCCTTCTGCCAACAGAAGATCGTGCTGCCGTCTCCCGACGCAACTGCATTCGTGCAACTCTCGATCGCCGCCCATTCCCATTTCGTCGCCACTTCGCAACATCGCAAGACCCTGTCACGCCGGTTTCGATGTCCGAACCATCGGAACTGAAGCTGACAAACGAGACACGCTTCTCGTCGCGGTCAGCGATACTCCAAACCTCGTACGATTCCGCGGCGACCACTCCCACGCCATCCTCGGCGGTCTTTGTAAACCTGCGCTTGATCATCATTTGACCCCGCTTATCCTCAGCAAGGTCTGAGATCTGCACCAGCCGTCGCCGACTCGTCCGGGACCCGAACTCGACAAAATATCTCCCCGTTTCGGCGCTCCAGAGATGCACGGTCCCGTCGATCGTCCCCGCGGCGACGATCTTCCCATCGCGCGACACGGCGACCGATTCGAAGGGAACGTAGGGTCGGTCGGGACTGGCAGGCCAGCGCTGTTCCGGATTAAGTTTCGTTCCTTCCAGAATCCACGGCTCTTTGATGACCCGAACGACCGCGTTCTCGAGCGGAGACCAAAACTGAATTCGGCCGTCCCGTCCCGCAGAAACAACACCCGCCGAGCCTTCCAGATCCGATACTTCAATACATGTGACCGCGGAAACTACCGGGGCGAAAAATGGAAGCGAATCGTGCGACGACGTGTCGATTTTTGTTCCGGTCTCAATGTCCCACATGGAGACAGATCTTAGTGCGGCGGCACAGAGGGTTTTCCCGGATCGATCCAACGCAATTCGCGAGACGCCGTGGGGGATGTCCAGTTCTCGAACCGTTGGCCCGATTTCAGGAACTCGATCTTCCGCCCGGGCCACAGGTCCCGCGAGGAGGGCGACAGCGATCCAAAAGCGAAGTCTCACGGTTTTGCTCCTCGCGTACTTTCGCCCAGCTACTTTTTCGCGTACTTCCGCACGACGTCTTCAACGATCTCGATCCCCAGGCCGGGACCGGTCGGCACGTCGAAGTACCCCTGCTTCAGTTCGAATTTCTTCGCGACGATTTCGTCCCGGAACGGATTCTCGTAGACGTCGAATTCGAGCATCGGCTCGTCCCCTCCGGCGAAGCCGGGGAAGTGCGGCGACAACAGCGAGTTGACCTGCAGCGTCGCGGCAATCGTGATCGCCCCCGCCCAGCAGTGGGGCAGGGCCTGGATCCCGAACAGGCGGGCCATTTCAGCGATGAACAAAACCTCGGCGATGCCGCCGCACAGCGACACGTCGGGCTGGATGATGTCGAACGACCGCCGCACGATGTGCTCGCGCGCCGTGGCTCGCGAATCGAGCACTTCGCCCCCCGAGACGGCGATGTCGAGCGACTCGGTCAGCACATCGTAGCCGGCGTAGTTGGGCGCCTGAGGCAGCGGCTCTTCAAAGCAATAAAAGTCCAGCTTCTCCAGCTCTTTACCGAACTTCACCGCCTGCGGCAGCGTGAAAGCGCCGTTCCCGTCGGTTAGCAGCCGCACGTCGGGGCCGACCGCTTCGCGGATCTTCTGCATGACCGCCAGGTCACGCTTGTAGCCGAACCGGCCGGTGCGGATTTTCATGGCCCGAAAGCCCTGCCTTGCCAGGGCCGCCGCCTCGGGAGGATGCTGATCCTCAGGTTTCACCCCTTCGGTGTAATTCATGGCGGCGGCATATCCCATCACCTTGTCGCGCTGCCGTCCGCCGTACAGGTCGGCAATCGAAAGCCCCAGCGCCTTGCCGCGCAGGTCGTGCAGCGCCAGATCGCAGCCGGCAACGGCGCGGCCGTCGCCGAAATTCGCCCCCCACATCGTCCCCCACAGCTTGCGATGCTCGAACGGGTTTTTCCCAAGCAGCACGTTCTTTAAGTGATCTTCAATGATGCCTCGCGTCCCGCCGACGTCGGCGGTTTCGCCCCATCCGACCAGACCGCTGTCGGTGCTGATTTTGACGAGCAATGCGTCGCGGAGGTTCGACAAGGCCACCGAAGGACCAATCGCCCTGGGCAGCTTGTGCTCGAGTGCGAACGTCTCGACCTTTGTGATCGTCAGCGAGCTGGGCTTCCCGCGGGCCTCGTCGGCTTCGGCCTGCTTTTGCAGAACCGACCACGCGGCCACCGTGCCGCATGACCCGGCCAGACCGGTCCGCAGCCAATCGCGTCGCGACAATCCTTGAGGCATGGTCGGCTCGCAAGGTAAGGGATGAACCGGCGGGCTTACCCCACGCTGCGTCGGCGGGCGAAGGTCTGCCTGGCATTCGTCGTCACCGCGGGCGCTTTCGGGACAGCCACACCTGAACTGAGCTTGTTCGTTTTGGGGACCGAAGTCTGGGTGGTCTTCGCGGTCTGAGCGCGCTTTTCGATATCGGCAAGCTTTTTCTGCGCGACGCGCCGTTCGCGTTCTTTCTTTTTCTGCTGCTTGTTGTTGGCCATGTAAGGCATCTCCCGGAAGCGTTGAAAATGTATCTGCGATTCCGAGACGATAACCGCTATGGCCCTGCGAGGTCCAGTAACCGTTCGCTTACTTGATGCAAAACAGATGATCGATGCTGCGCAGCAGCAGCATGCCGTCGGCGAAGGCGGGGGTTGACCAGCACATTTCGCCGATCTTGTTCTGTCCCAGGACCTCGAATTCGGGGCCGGCTTTGAGGACGGTCGCCTGGCCCCCTTCATCGAGGCAAAAGATTTTGCCGGCACTGGCCCACGGCGACGACGTGAAACCCACGGCATCGGGGATCCGTTTGCGGTAGTAGGCCGGTTCGCCGGTTTTCGCGTCGTAGCAACTGACCATCCCGCTGCGCTGCTCGATGATGTACAGGTAACCGTGATACAACAGCGGCGAGGCCATCGAGGGACCCGCCTTGGTGCGCGACCAGGCCACACCGGCGTTCGAGGTTGATCCCTCTTTCAGCGTGATGTCGCCCGACGCACTCGCTTTGACGCCGAACAGCGGGCTGTTGCCGAACATGCCGCCCGAACCGACGTACAACAGGTTTTCATCGGCGACCGGCGTGGCGTTGCAACTGCCGCTGATGCCCCCCAGTTCCCAAAGCAGCTTTCCGTCGGCGGGGTCGTAGGCGCGAATGCGGTTAACGCCGCAGGTCACGACCTGCGTCTTCCCGCCGGTGCGCCAGATGTAAGGGGTGCTCCACGACGAGCGCTCGTCGCGGTCGACCTTCCACAATTCCTTGCCGGTGTGCTTGTCGAGAGCCACCACGAACGATTGCTTCTCGTTGTCGCACTGGATGAACAGGCGGTCTTTGTCGAGCGCCGGCGAACTGCCGGTGCCCCAGCCGGCCATCATCGGGTACGACCCGAGTTCCTGGTTCTTCCAGACCGGGTTCCCTTCGAAGTCGAAGCAATACACGCCGTGCATGCCGAAATAGGCGTAGACCCGCTCGCCATCGGTGACCGGAGTCTCCGACGCGTAGGTGTTGGTGCCGTGAATGGGAATCGTCGGCTTGCGTTCGACGGCGAGTTGCTTCCAGAGTGTTTCGCCGGTCGCGCGATCGAGGCAATGCACTTCCCAGCGATACGTCACATTCGGCGGCGGACCACCCGGACCCATCCCCCCGCCCCCGGGACCCCCGCGCCCTGGCCCGCGCCGTCCCTGGGGAGCGTCCTTCTGGTCATCATCGCCTCCGGGCGGCCTGCCGCGAGGACCGGCGCCATCGGGTCCGCCGCCGCGGCGACCAAAGCCACCACCCCCCGGCCCGCCGAACCCGCCGCCGAATCCACCGCCGAACCCGCCACCCGCCTTGGGTTTCTGTTGCTTCTGGGTAATCGCCGTCGTAACGAAAATCTTATCGCCCCAAACGATGGGACACGACCAGGCGGCCCCCGGGATTTCAACTTTCCATTGGACGTTGGTCTCGGCACTCCACTCCGAGGGGAGCGCGGCCCCTTCGGCGACACCGGCATTGCCCGGTCCGCGGAACTGAGTAGATTCTTCTGCGCGTGCCACTTGTGCAGAACACGCCAGACAAAGTCCCATCAGCAACAGCCTTTGTGTCCGCATCGTTGGAATCCTTTTCTGCAGGGCGCGAATGAAACGCGTACGACGCGACAGAGTGCCGCGAGACGTGTGGCTGAAGATTAAACTCGAAAGGGGGGTTGACGTTCCGAAGAATCGCTTCAGATGGCGTCGGAATGATAGTATTTTAAACAAGGTTCCTCTCCGGAATTTGTGGGTGAATTCCGGTGAATCGCGTAAGGGTGTCGGAATGGTGCGTTCGTGATGGGGAGATTTGGTGTGCGTGGAGGGCCGCCCGGCTCGTTGTGGCCCCGCAGCCGCAATCCGGCCTGCCCAC
>SIAF01000480.1 GCA_009691905.1 Planctomycetaceae bacterium
TGTGGGCAGGCCGGATTGCGGCTGCGGGGCCACAACGAGCCGGGCGGCCCTCCACGCACACCAAATCTCCCCATCACGAACGCACCATTCCGACACCCTTACGCGATTCACCGGAATTCACCCACAAATTCCGGAGAGGAACCTTTTTTCAAGGCATCTACGATCTCGATACCTGCGTCAAATCCATGAGGGTTGCCGCAGCCGACCACAGCTTCGACCATTACACCGGCGTTGGCTCACGTGCGGTATGGCGTGAGGTCATCGAAAACCAGGAACGAGTTGCCATCCACTGGGAATCCGTTTTGCCCCAAATGAAATGAAAACAGCCCCTTGGAAATCCAAGGGGCCGGGATGGCAAAAGCGGGCCAGCAATGCCAGCCACGATGCCCGATGAGGGACTCGAACCCCCGACTTTCTCCGTGTAAGGAAGACACTCTAACCAACTGAGTTAATCGGGCTGGAAATCTCCAACAATCCGCAGCCGCCAGAATTGTTGCAGTTCGGGAAAACTGTTGCAACTCGGCAAAGTGCATTTCGCATAGAAAATACGGTGTTTCCCGAGTAGAATTGCACTGGCGAAACCGGAATCCCGGATTCTTACACCGTGGATGTCGGGGGTTCGAATCCCTCATCGCCCAGTTTCTGCCTTTTTCCGTCGGTTGCGGTCAATTTTTGGGGGTAATCGTCCCATGACTACGAAAACCCTTCTGCGGGTCACATCGATCACCGTGGTTTGTTCACTGGCCTTGTTGCTGCCGGCGCAGCGCCTCTCGGCGCGCGGCGGATTGCAGTGGGGATACGTCAACCAGTCGCAGGGATATCCCTTGTCCAATCTGTGGCTGCAGACCAGTCCCTGGTCGCAGATGAGCGGCTGGGGCATTCCGCAGCGCAACCTGGGTCCGCCGCAGTTGAATCAAGGTCCCACACCGAGCGGGCCGACGCGCGGCAATCCGGGTAACTACATTCGTCGCGGGCCGACGCAAGGAACGATCGGCCGTCCGCCGCAATCGTCAACCGGCGGCACGACGCGAATTATCTACGTGCCGACCGACAGGGCATCGAATTTTCCGGGGGGGACCGGCAACGATTCTCCCGCGCCACCCAGTCCGGCGCCGAACCTTCAGCGCTACGAGCCGTTGTACTACTTCAATTACAACGCGTATTGGCGTACCGGCTATTGGGGGGGCGGCCTGTGGGGCTGGAGCCGTTGGGGCGGGGAGGCGGGTCGGATGATTTTCCCCCGCTGGTCGGCCGGCCCGCAGTATTACCAATCGGGCTATGGTCAGTATCAGAATCCATTCATGGCCTCGATGCCGGCCGACGGACCGCGGTCTTTGAACTATTCGACACCGATTCTGCCGCCGTTTGACGAGAAATTGGCGACCCTCGACCCAACCCTCAACATCGATGCTCGCGATGACCGCCGGCGAACTCCC
The DNA here is from genome assembly GCA_009691905.1 of Planctomycetaceae bacterium. Classification (GTDB taxonomy): domain Bacteria; phylum Planctomycetota; class Planctomycetia; order Planctomycetales; family Planctomycetaceae; genus SIAF01. Next base: position 1,437 of record SIAF01000480.1, read on the forward strand.
GCCGTGAGCGCGGGACTCAAGGCGCTCGACGCGGCCCGCGCCGCATTTGCCGAGAAGAAATTCGACGAAGCCCTCAAGAGAACCGATCAGGCGCTCGATCAAATGCCCCGCGATCCCGCGGTTCACGAATTCCGGGCACTGGTTCTGTTCGCACGCGGCGACTATCGCCAGGCGGCGGCGACGATTTACGCCGTGCTGGCGGTGGCCCCCGGCTGGGACTGGGCGACCCTCAGCAGCTTCTATAGCGACCCGGCCGAAATGACCCGGCAGCTTCGTCAGCTTGAGACCTTCCGCAAGCAGAATCCCGACTCGGCCGAGGCGGCATTTCTTCTGGCGTACCATTACGTGTCGTGCCGCCATGTCGCGGCAGCCCGACGACAGTTCCAGACGGCCGCCCGGTTGCTTCCGGACGATCTGTTGATTCCGCCGCTCGTGGCGCTGATGGCCGGTGCCAGCGATCAGGATCTTTCAGACACGGCTGCCGACGACGGCAGCGCGGGATCGCCCCCCCCGGCCGGCGACCCGCCGACTTTCGACCTGGTCAAATTGATCGGCCAGTGGAAAGCGCAGCGCGGCCCCGACACGATTGAGCTGACCATTGAAGACGGCGGCAAATTTACCTGGACGGTGACCGAAGCCGGCAAAAGTCGGCGAATCACCGGAAATTACATCGCCGAGGGCAACCTGCTGCAACTGGAAAGCCGCGAGAAACGACTCCTGGGCCGCATCACGCTGCGCGAGCGCGGCGGATTCAATTTCAACCTCTCGGCCAATGATCCCGCCGACCCTGGTTTGGAGTTTGGGAAATAGTCTGACGGCGGGAATGCGTAGTCCGGGTCGTCGACCCGGACCAAAGGCCATGCGGGTCGGCGACCCGCACTACGAAAATACCGTGTCAAATCCACTCGTCGGGCGGGTGTGTAGAATAGAGGGGGTTCCCTGATTCGCCCGAGATCGGCATGAGTGCGTCTCCTGAAACGCGACCGAGTCTGCTGTTGCGGCTCAAGGACCGGGCCGACGACGAGGCCTGGTTTGAGTTCACCGAGATCTACCGGCCGGTCGTATTTCGCATCGCCTGTCGGAAAGGTCTGCAGCCGGCCGATGCCGACGATCTGGCGCAGCAGGTGCGCTCGGCCGTCGCCCGGACGATCGACCGCTGGCAGGTCGACCCGGCCCGTGCCCGGTTTCGCACCTGGCTGGGGCGCGTCGCGACCAACGCGATTATACCTCACGCGGCAATGAGTGAGACGTTTTTGAACTCTTGAAAATTCAACGTCATGAGCGATTCAAGCCGCGGTGCGTGACTGGTATCCAGTTGATTGATCGCGTCCTGAATTGCGGCTTGGAAGTCGGCGAACTTTGGATGGTAACGGCCGTAGAGCGACCGGCGTTTAATGAACTTCCACAGGCGCTCGATCAGGTTCAGGTTCGGTGAGTATGAAGGCAGGTACAATAGAGTAATTCCCAGGTCCACGGCCAGAGCCTGCACCACCGCGTTCCGCTGGTAGCGGGCGTTGTCGAGCACCACGGTGATCGGGCCGATCAGTCCCTGCGCCGCGATCTTGTGCAAGAGTTCGCACATCGTGTCGGTGTTGACCACCGTGGTGTTGGTCACGGCCACCAATTGACGAGTCACCGCGTTCCACGCGCCGAGCACGTTGAATCGCTGCCGTCCCGCCGCCGCCCGCACGAAGAGCCGCGCGAACGACCACAGGCAGCACAGGAACGTGCCGAACACAAAATGCGCCGCGTCGACGAAGAACACGTGTCCTTGTCCCGCTTGCGCGGCGTCCAGCGCCGGCTTCAGCTTTTCACCGAGAAAAGTGGCTTGATCGGCGGCGTGCTCCGCGAGACTTTTTTTGGAGGCAGCGGCACGGCCCGCATGCACTGCCACTTCATCCCAGACCCTTCATGAATTTCCTGACCTGTGTCGGGCCACGTCGGAGGCCGGTCATTTTCTCCATCCGGTCGGCGGCCTCTGCCACAGATCGGACTGGTTCTTTCTCGAACGACTCACGGATCAGATCACGATATAGCGCCAATTCGCTCGTTGGCCCCTTGCTGTTCCATTGCCGCAAACCGTCGAGGCCGCCATCCCGAAACGCCTGCACCACGCGCTCCACCGTAGCCCGGCCCACGACCGCGAGTTTCGCTGCCTCAACGCGGGTCTGTCCGCAATGCAGCAGCCACAGCGCCAGCATTCTACGCCGAACAACCGGGTTCGGATGCGACTCTCGCTCTTCGTTGACAATTTGCTGTTGTTCTTCCGTCAGCTTCACACGAAACCAAGCCATCCTTGACCTCCCTGCATCGAATACCAATTCACCGGTCGGGCTCCGCCGACCACCCGTGACTTTTCAACGACCCGCTTGCGCGCTAGGAATAGCGTGTCGCGAGATACAATGCTGGTCCCAGCTCGCACGGCCGACTCCTCCCGGCGCGCCGGGACTGGCCGTGGCACCCTACGCCGATAACCGATGCGTTGTCATGTGAGGCGGATGTATTGTTGTAGCAAGGCTTTCTGGTCTTCTCGCAAAATGGGAGGTTTCGGAAGACCCGGAATACAGGAAAACCGGGTATTTGGCCATGCAAAAGGGTTAACGGCGTAGCGTGTTACCCGTCCTAGCCTCGAAGCGGGTCGTTGTGACTTTTACCATCTTGTCTCGAATCGGGAAACACCTCATTTACCGCCGCTGGCGGTATAACTCTCAAAACCGATCGAGCGGCGGCCGTCTGCGGCAGCGTTTGGTTAGGCTGGCTCGACTCCAGGGAAACCGACTCGAACGGCTCACCCAGGGCCGGCTCGAAGGTCGCCATCCCTGGCGTCGGTCGGCAAGAGTGAGCGTTCAAGCTGGTTCGCGGCATCGAGTTCGTGACGTAGGCGCCGGCGATCAGTCTCCGACAGCGGGATCTTTCGGAGCTCGACGCCCAAAGCGCGGGCGTGCTGCGCGTCGCCTAAGGCGACCGCCAGTTCGGCCCGAGCGGCGAGCGCACGGGCCCGATCAACCGGGGTGGCGGGCTCGTTGCGCGCGACCGCCACGTCGAGCACGTTGGCCGCCGCCGCGTCGTCTCCCTTGGAATCGCGCAACGTGGCGGCCGTGTCGATCGCCTTCGCCAGCCGCGATTGCGACCGCCCATCAGGCTTACGTTTTCCCGTGGCGCTTTGGGTCTCACGTTTGATGAAGATGACCGAGTTGCCGGCGGGATCGACGATGGTGAAGCGGCTTTGTCCAGGCTTCATCCGCGTGATGTGGGGAAAGCCGGCGATTGGGAGCTTGCGATACGCTTGCCGCAACGCCTCGGCGAAGGTCGCGTGTAGGGATTCGACTTCCGGCACGATCACCAGGCATGTGCTGAACGCTTCTTCCGGTTTCAGCCCCTTGAGGCCGAAGAAGTGCAGCTCGATCCCGCCGCGACGGACCACCGCGTACGGATTGGGCGACTTCTGCTGGTAAGTCACATCGAAACCGAGCACCTGGTAGAACGGCAATGTCTCAGCCAGCGCTACACACGGCAGCGCGGGAATGGTCGTTTCGTCTGTCTTGCTTTTGGGCATGCACTGTTCCTCAAAGTACTTCCTGGCCGCCGAACTTGTTTATAGTTGCCTCGTCACCAGAATTCGTGGGTGAATTTTGGAGTGGGGAGGTCGGATAGGGTGTGATACAGGGCGATTTTTGCGATTTCCGGGGAACGAAAGCCATACGCTTTTCTCAGGGTCAGTTTTGCCTTGTTGTTGAAGCCTTCTACA
>SIAF01000481.1 GCA_009691905.1 Planctomycetaceae bacterium
ATGCGCCGCATCCGTGTGGCTTTCGGGGCGGGCCCCGGCCAGCAGATTCACGCCTGCCAGCGCATCGGTGTGTCGGACGTCACATCGACCGACGGATCAACGACGGATTCGGCACGTGGCGGGACGAAACGACCGGAACAGTTCCCGCTTCAACTCGGCCTTGACTACAATCCTGGCATGTTGACAGCCCGATTCTGTTTTCTGATTGTTGCGATAGCGATCGCCGGGTTTGTGAATCTGGGCTGTGCTCCGTCCGAGGCCCCGCCGAACCCCTCACCTCCAGCAACACCGACTTCTGCTGCGACAGGTGCCGATGGCGGCGCGACGTCCCGTACTGCCGAAAAAGGGCGGCATAATCTCACGAATGAAGTTTTCGAGCGGACCGATATCACAACATTGAAGCTTGAAATCTTGCCGGCCGAACGGGCGAAACTGGTCGAGAACGCGCGCGAATATGTCCATTGCCGCCTGTGGGAAAGGGATGGCCAGACGTGGCACGATGTGGCTGTCAAACTCAAAGGAGCGGCGGGCAGCTTTCGCGATCTCGATGACAAACCGGCGTTTACGCTGAACATGGAGAAGTTTCATAAGAAACAATCATTTAACGGCCTGCAGAAATTTCATCTCAACAACTCGGTCCAGGACGAAACTTACATGCACGAATGGCTTTGTGCCGAGTTGTTTCGAATCGCGGGCGTCGCCGTGCCTCGCGTCGCTCACGCTCGGGTCTACCTAAATGACCGCGACTTGGGCCTGTACGTGCTGAAAGAGGGCTTCGACCCGAAGTTCATCTCGCGACATTTTGCCGCGGATGACGGAAACCTCTACGACGGCGGCTTCTGCCAGGACATAGACGTCGATCTGGAACGGGATGCGGGCAATGGAGTCGCTGATTTCAGCGATCTTCACGCACTGTGTGGAGCGTGCCTGGTGTCTGAGCCCGAACATCGCTGGCGACAAATCGCCGACCGGCTCGATGTCGACGCTTTCCTCACGTTTGCCGCGATGGAGTTGATGACCTGCCACTGGGACGGCTACTGCCAGTCGAAAAATAACTACCGACTGTATTTCGATGCCGCCTCACATAGGGCGGTTTTCCTGCCACACGGGATGGACCAGATGTTCGGCGATCCCGGCGCTTCAATCCTGGAACGGCCCGGAGCGATCGTGGCCTCGGCCGTGATGCAGAACCCAGTGTGGCGTGAGCAATTTCGCGACAGGATTCGCCAGTTACTGCCACTCTTCAATCCTCCTGACAAACTACTTCGTCGGGTCGATCGATTGGAACAGAGAATTCGGCCGATATTGGCAGAGATCGATCCGCAACAAGCTGGCGGCTTTGCCGAACGCGTCGACGAGCTCAAGGAACGACTGGTTGCGAGGGCTGAGAACTTGAAGGAACAGAGCGGGCAACCCGATCCCCCTCCTCCGCAGCCGCTGGACTTCAGCGGTAATCAAGGCGTCGAGTTGTCCGATTGGCAGCCCGCCAACGAGAGCGAAGATGCCGTTGTCGAAGTTGTCCAGCTGCCGGATGGTCGCACCGCGTATCTGATTCGCTGCGGCTCCGGCGGGCAGTGTATCGCATCGTGGCGACGTACGGTGCTCTTGTCGCACGGCGCATATCGACTGGCTGTGTCAGCGGCGACGACGGACGTCACGCCTCTGACCGACGAGAAAGGGGCCGGAGCTGGCGTGCGGATCTCCGGCAGTTCCCGCGAGGCCGGTCTGGAAGGAACTGCCGACTGGCAGTCGATGGAATATCGGTTCGTTGTTACCGAGGACGCGCAAGAAGTGACGCTGGTCGCCGAACTCCGCGCCACCGCCGGCCAAGTCCAGTTCGACGCGCAATCGATGCGGTTATTCCGGCAAGCCGTCGAATAGCCCCCAGCCAGCCCGCGGAATTGATGCCTGCAAATTGAATCCAGCTCGCGGGGCGCGCGTCAAATCGTGGTCGATGCGCGCCGTCCGGCGCGCATCGGTGTGTCGCTACCGACGCGCGCCTGGCAACCCCAACGATTGTCTGTATCCGTTCGGTGGAACCAGATAGTTCGAGGTGCTGTGTCGGCCATAACCTGATCGTGGACGGTGGATGCACGGCGCTGTAACCTTCTCGAATCAAGGGACATTAAATGAGTCACTTTTTCAGCGAGATGCAACTCAGCGAGATGGCCGGCGAATTCGACCGGAATGGCTACCTCCGCGTTGAACGGGCCTTGAGCGACGAGCAGATCGCGCGTTTCAACGCCGCGGTGGATCGTCATCGCATTGCATTTCCGGACGACTGGTTGGAGCTGAGCGACTCCTTCTGCGAGGGGACCAACGTTCTGCCGCACACGGCGGATTTTGACGAAGCGATCGAAAACCCGAAGACGCTGGAAATTCTGCGGACGATCATTGGAGAGGCGATCACGTTCGAGGAATTCGCCATCATGCTCCGCAATCCCACCGCGAACCTGAATGAGGTGAAAGGCTGGCACAGGGATATCGTTCGCGAATTCGACCGGCGAATGGAGATCGATGCGGTCTCCATCATGATGTATCTGACCGACGTCACCGACACCGATCACTGTTTCGCCATCATACCCGAGAGTCACAATCGACTTGTGAACCTCAATCCCCGCGACGTCCCGCACGATGCCGGCGTGGACTTGATCGGACCGGCAGGGACCGCCGTCCTTTTTCATGCTCGGGCAATTCACAACGCGCGGTTGAAACAGAACAGCATGCAGCGCCGCACGCTACAAGCCTACTATTCCCGGTGGCGCGACCAGCGGACAAACGAATGGACCGAGATCCCCCCGCGCCTCTACCAGAAACAAGATCCGGCCCTTCCGCCGCACTTCTACGCGAAATGGAACGTCAAAAACATTCTCGAAGGAGTGGGGAAGCGTCCGTCGGACCTCGACCCCGGTCTCCCAATGTCGCAGGTCATCAAAGAGGTCCAGCGTCGCGGAAAGATGAAAATGGGCATGTGATGTGGATTCCGGGTATGTTCTCGCGCCGACCGGCGCCGCTGCCGACATCGAAGGGCATGCTTTCCCTGCCGACAATCGATCGGCAACTGAATGGACGGTCCGCGGGTCAATGGGATCCGCCGTCGATTGCCCACTGTCAGTCGCTTCCGCGCGTCACCGTGGCGCTCGTCACGAAGAACGAACCATCAACCGACGCGAAGTCGACCGGTTGTCGTGATTGTCGATCACGCGACCGGCTTCCCCGGATTTTTATCCCAAAGGCACCTCTGCCTCTGCCAGTCAAGAGCCTTCACGACCCCGCGAAGGTGTCGCTCGGTTAGTCGGTCCTTCCCCTGATCGACCTCGGGTAAAAGCAGAACGTGCTCCTGAATCTCCGGCGCCAGACTCAGCAAGTTCATGATTTGAGTGACCCTCGCCCTGGTCACGTGCCCCAACCTCGCCAGGTCGGCGTAATCCCTGACCTCCCCCTCGGCAATCAACGTCTCGAACCGATGCGCCAATGCCAGAAGCCGCGCCACCCTGGGAATCCTTCATCGAGGGGGGCCGGCGCCTCGACCTCCCCCAGCGTCAGCACCTTCGACTCATGCCGCCCCCGCTGGAATCTCGCCTTCGCCTTGATCGTGATAGCCGTCGTCATGCTGCGCTCTCCTGGTGCTGGGTAATCTGCTCCGCCAGCGTCTTGATCCCCGTGGGGTGGAACGTGATCGAAATGTCGTCCGTCCGCCCGTCGTAATGACCCGCTCGGCCAACTAAACTAAATGCAGAATTGGTCTCGCAACGGCGAATACCGGAAAGCGCTCGTCTTACCCCAGGTGTCACGACACCCGTGAGTAGCGGTTTCTACGGGCTTTCGCGTGTTATTGCAGACGCGCCCAAAGCGCGAGAAAGCCCAAGAAACACGCAGATTCTCGCGATCATATACCATTCGATGTCACCAACGCACACCCACTCTCGGTACGTTGCGTTTTGATCGCGGGCACTCGCAAAGTTCACTTCGAATCGGCTATGCTGTATTTTATCACGCCGCGGGGTATCCCGATAAGACTGCGGTGCGCAAATCTGGAAAAGACAAATCAAAATAGTGAGCAGCGAGTAGGTCAGGCTCCTTCGCCTGACAATCCGCGAACGCCGCCGGATCATTCCGATCCGCAGGAATCGGAAAAATGCGGAAAAAGAATGGCGGAAAAAGGCCACCCATCTTACGCACGCAAAGTGACGACAGCCGCCACGACCCGATACGTCATACAACGTGACCGTCAACAGGCCAGGGAATCAATGGTCGTAAGATGGATGGCCCCGTTTTCCTGGATGGGCAGATGCCTTTGGAGGAAGCCGTCCCCTTGGCGACCAGCGAGCCAGGAGCTCACTCAATCTGCCAGCACTGGACGGCAGGGACAAATCACGTCATGGCCTGTGCGGTGGAAACACACGTTCTTGAATCAGCGTCCGCCTCAGGGCGACACGGAAATCTCGATTGATGGCGAGGACATGAACCGTCACGCGGCCGACGGGAGTCAATCCTTGCAACTCGGCGCCATTCCAGCGAAAGTGATCCGACCAGACGTCCTTGCGGGGATTGAACAATGGAACCGTGTCGTTGGTCTCCAAATCGAAGCCCGCGATGTTCGGTCCCTTGTGGTGATTGCACGTGTAGCAAGCCAGCGCCAGGTTTTCCTGCGAGGTGGAACCGCGGTGCTGGTCCGCGATAATGTGGTCGATCTGAAAACCGATCGGGTCGAAGACTTGCGGTATTTCGCAATACTCGCAGCAGCCGTTTGCCCGCGACCAAACCAATTCTTTCAATTGCGTTTCCATGCGCAATTTAAAGATGGGGGTCGGTCGACGATTGCAGGGCGCGTCGCGCCTTGGATTGAAGAATCCCCAGGTAATGCCCGACGCGCTCGTAATTCTCGATCTCGATCTCTTCCTCCGGCGAAAGACCTCCTGCTTTTGCCTTGTCCGCGAGGATCTGCATTCGCTGCTGGTCGTCGGCATTAAATCCCATTGCCAGAATGGACCGCGCGGCCTCTTCATTCATGCCTGGCTCCTCGGGAAGAACGATTCGCTCGAAAATTGCCGTTTCACTGGTCGTGTCGCTGCCCATAGGGAGTGCCTTCGCAAGAAATACAGCCTTATTCTCTGCCTTTCGGTGGCTCTCGTCAAGGAAATCCTGAGCGAATACGAATTCGATCGGGATAGAC
>SIAF01000482.1 GCA_009691905.1 Planctomycetaceae bacterium
CCTCGCAAATGCTGGGGCGATGCGAAGGCGAAGGTGGAGGGGGCGGCCCCCTTCTGTCGAGCCTGAGCTGAGCTCCGACGTCGCAACCTTCCGAAAGACGCTGCGAAAGAACCCGAAAACGACCCACGAATTCGGAAGAGGAACCACAACGCAAACGCCTGGCCCCACTACGCGTTAAGCAACGCAAATGAACGACCGACAGTAGAAGTAGACACCCCAACATACTGCGAAAAGTTTCCGTTTTTGTCGATGTTCGGGAGATGACAGGTCAGCTTCTGCCATTGATAGCCGGCATAAACCGGTGCCGCGGCAAGGCACGCCGCCACCAGAACGATGACCCCCGCACGTCGTGGTTTACTGAAAGCAACTCGCATGAAGATTCTCCCTGGAGAAAGACTGCCTGAGGCGTCCGTGCTCTTGAAAAGAAATCGGTTGCGCATTTTGCACAAACCTGAGAACGCAGAGCGAAAAGGATGTTTGCGGTGTTTGAGAGAGATTTTCCGCCCAGTCTAACGGTGTGACGGGGGGGTCGCAAGAAGATTCCCGAATAAACCGGCAATAATTCGGAAACTTTCCCGGAACCTCTATGCAGCCCCAGGCAGTCGGCCGTGATGGCGACTCCTGCGAAAGAATCAGCCCCGACCGCGGGGTTTGTCAGAGGCGTAGTAAATCGAATTAAAAAAAACGCATGCCCGGCCGAGAAAAGAAAGCGGCATCCATGCCAACAAGCCGTCCATGGTGCGTGAACGCTTGCAAACGACTGGAATTTCACCCGAGTGAGTTATCGCTTCCTTCCTCAAGACCGGGCATGCGTTAGTTCAAGAGTTTCAAGACGCTGCCAGTCAGCAAGACGCTGTCCGTCAGAGTCAGTCCGACAGTTCGCGAAACAAAGGCCCGAAGGCCGGCATTTCCTGTCGCAGCAGGTCGAGCCAGGCTTCGGGGTTCCAAATTTCAACACAGATCGCGGCGCCGACCAGCATGACTTCCGTGTCGGGTGCTACGCCTAAAAATTCACGAAACCCCTCGGGGATAACCAGCCTCGAGCGGTTTGCCAGTCGAACGGTCCGCGACCTGGTCGAGAGCAGACGTCCCAATCGCTGGACGTCGCCCCACTTCTGTTCCATTCGTCCGGCGGAAATCTTCTGCCGGAGCAGGCTGACGCCATCGTCCATCCGCTGCTGCCAGTCGGCCGACCGCCATAGCGACAGGCAACCGGCACGCTCCTTCGAGAGGATCAGGTCTCCCTGAGCATCGGCGACCGGTTCGGCCAGTTCGGGCGGTAGCGTGATTCGATAGCGGTCGTCGACCACACGCTTGAATTCACCGGTGATGAACGATTCCGGCTGCGGTGGCATGATCGCCCGACTGGGTTTGTGACAGGTCGCACGCGGCGGCGAGTTCGCCTTCCTGAGACGCGATTTGATTCTAAAGGGCACAAAGCCCACAAGCAACTGATTATTAAAGAGCAATTTGGGCGTAAAGCCCACTTGTAAATCACAGCCTACAAATCTCCCCTTTGAATTGCAAACGAAAAAAACCAATTTCTCGGAACTTTCGGAATGACCTGCAACGGCCGGAGGCCCCCGAGGCCGCTTGCCGCTTCGGACGCGAAAATCGACCGCCGAGATTGTGGGCTGTGAGTTTCGGCGAAATAATAAGGATCGGGCACAAATCGCCGCATCACTCGGGTACGATTCCATGACCTGCATGCTGACGCTGGCCGACATTTCCGGTGACACCTGGTCAGAGGACATCACGGCCGCACCCAAAGTCCTGGGCCGCTCGGAAGGGGCCGATATTCGCCTCGACCATTCGTCGGTCTCGCGTCAGCATTGCCGGTTCTGGGTCGAGTGCGGCGACTGCTTTGTCGAAGACTGCGGCAGCACGAACGGGACGTACGTCAACGGTATTCGTGTCGATCGCGAGAAAATCGCCCCCGGCGATACGGTGGTCATCGGCCGTTTCGAGCTGGTCGTCGAAGACAAGCAGCGCGTGCAGGTGACCGTCGATCTTCCCGAAGAGCCGCGCAGCCGGGTGCTGTTGCTCGATCAGCGAAGCGAAGAACGACATCTGGCGCGCGTCATTCATCAGCGAATGACCCCCTCGCGGCGGATGAGCCTGCCGGGGTTGATCGTCAATGTGGTGTACCGTCCCAGCGGCCTGTTGGGAGGCGATTGCTTCGACAACTTCGAACTCGACAACCGCTGGATTCTGTCGGTGTTCGATCCGATGGCGCACGGCGTCAAAGCGGCAATGAACAGCGCTCTCTTGCGCTCGGAGTTGACGCGCTGGGTGTCGCTCACCGCCGAACCGGCGCGTTGCCTGCAATGGATCAACTCGGAACTGACGCTCATGGGAATCAACGACCTGTACATCACGGCGGTGATTGCCGCCTGGTTCCCGCGAACGCAAACCCTGGTTTACGCCGCGGCCGGCGAACACCCGCCGCTGATTCTGCACGACGGCATTGTCCGCAACGTCGGCGAGGCAGCCGGGGGAATGCCGCTGGGGGTGCAAACGGGCGAGCATTACAGCGAGCAACTTGTGCATCTCAAAGAGGGGGATCGGGTGTTCTTTTTCACCGACGGCGTCGGTGAAGCCGTGGTCGTTGCCGACACGCCGGGAATCACGGCCGTCGATCTGGCGCATCGCCTCGAACAGACTGCCAAGCTGACGCTCCCCGAACAAATGGCCCAGGTTCTGGCGAATGCTCCCGCCGATCCGCTTGACGACATTTTGCTCGTGGGGTGCGAGGTGACGGCGGGTTGAGCGAAACGCGAAGTCAACCGGGCAGGTTTCTACGAGGGACTCGGCGGCCGAGGCCAGCGGCGAAACGTCCATCGAATTACGGAATTCGACAGCGGGGGGATTTTACAGCGGGCCGATCGCAAAGTCGTTTGTCAGAAACTCGCGCAGCACCCCGCGGCGCGGTTCGGTGGCCGGCAGACCGGGGGTCGGCAAATCGAGAATCGATTCGCGGTCGGTCGCCCGCCCGATAATCGGGACTTGCTCGAATTCGTCGTAACCGACAAGGTCCAGGTTCAGCGGCAGATCCGGATCAGGATTCGGCGGCATCGCGGCTCCTTGGCTGGCCCCAGCGTTGATGGTTGAAAGGGCGACATGGTTGTAGAGACTACCGTCAGCCTACCGACCTCGCGCGAGAATTACTACAAAAATCCGGACGGATTCTTCGTCTCCCGATTCGCCGAAGTCCTTATTGCGGTTGAAGAAAAACGAGCCGCGGATCACCCGGATGACACGGATACGCCACGAATTGAGCGGATCTTTGACTGAGGATTTGACGCATCCACAGTCATCCGTGTGATTCGTGATATCCGTGATATCCGTGGTTTCACCTTTCGTTTACGCTTTTCCTCGACAGGTCCGATTCGCCGAAATTTATCTCTTCGCGTCGGAGCCAGTTCCGCCTTTGTCAGAGCGTCTCTGGGTTTGCGTTGATCCGTTCCGCCACGCTGTACGTGTCGCGGTCGCGGCCGGTCAGGGCGACAATCAGCTCGGCAAGCAGCCCCAGTGACAGCAGTTGCCCTCCCAGGAGCAGCGCGGCAACCGAATACCCCAGCAGCGGCCGGTCGCCGATTTTTCCCAGATTCCAATGCGGGGGAAGGTTGGTCAACAGCCACACGACCGCCAGGAACAGCAGTCCCGCCGCGCCCAGTGTAAACAGCGCCAGCCCTGCCGTCCCGAGCAAATGCTGCGGCCGCTGCCCGAATCCCGTCAGGAATCGAACGGTCAACAGGTCGAGAAAACCTCGCACAAATCGCCGGACACCGTATTTGCTCGCCCCGTGCCGCCGCGGGCGATGGTTGATCTCCAACTCGGTCACCCGAAATCCGCGGGCGTGTGCCAAAACGGGAATGAACCGGTGCAGTTCGCCGTAGAGGCGAATCTCGGCAGCCACTTCGCGTCGAAAGCACTTCAGCCCGCAGTTATGATCGTGCAGCGCCAGACCGGTCAGCCGGCTGACCATCCCGTTGAAGACGAGGCTGGGGTACACCTTGTGCCAGGGATCGAGTCGGCGTCGCTTCCAGCCGTTAACCACATCGCAACTCTGTTCGAGTTGTGTCAGAAAGCGAGGGATCTCGGCAGGGTCATCCTGCAGGTCGGCATCGAGCATCACCAGAATCTCGCCTCGCGACGCCTCGATTCCCGCCGACAGCGCCGCCGCCTTCCCGAAATTCCGCCGGAAGCGCACCCCCCGCACGCGCCGATCGCGGCTTGCCAGGTCGGCAATGATCGTCCAGCTTCCATCGGTCGAACCGTCGTCGACGAAAACGACTTCGGCCTCGAGCGGAAGAGCGCCGAGGACGCAGTCAATCTCCGCATGCAGTTCGACGAGACTGCCGGCTTCGTTGCAAACCGGAATGATCAGTGACAGCATGCGACGAGCGCGCCGAAAAGTAGGTCAGGCTTTCCAGCCTGACGCCAAAGGTTCGATTAAATTGAAATCACCGCGTTTTCGTCAGCCTGGAAAGGCTGACCGACAGACGATTGCGCCCGGTTTTCCAAAACGGGCTGTATCGTACTAAGCCGACGCGATGAATGCCTGCCCCGCTGGAGTACAGCCTTGAGGCTGCTGCGTGTTCAGAAACGCGGGTCGCAAGCGACGCGGCGAAACAGAATCTCCTGTGACAGTTTGTCGATCGCGACTCGTCCACTTACCGTTTTCAATTATCAACTATCCATTGTAAATTACCTATTCTTTCTATTCGACCCATAATCGGATGCGTAGCCAACCAGAACGTGACCGGTAAACTTGTTCAAACAAGTGTCTCGTGTCCCCCGTCGCCGACTCCCTGCCGAAGTCCAAAAACACCGAAAACACAGGCAAAAATCGCAGTATCGGCCCGCCTCAACCGCTGCCGAATCGAGCCTTCCTAAATATCTCAAATACCCCATTCTTGGATGCGTAGCCAACAAGCCTTGCAGCGGGCCCCCGGTAACGGCCAATCGCAGGCAACTTACCCCATCCACAGATCAAACCTCAAGCAAGTATCATTTACCGGATGTTCCCTCCGAACGCTAACGCGTTCGGAGGCGATAAGTCATTGTGCGTCAATTGACTTTGCGGCGTGTGGGCAGTTTCCTTTTAGTGGTTACTTTCACAGCGCGACTGAGGACGGCCCAAGGCAATGGGACGCTGGCGGCATCG
>SIAF01000025.1 GCA_009691905.1 Planctomycetaceae bacterium
CGAGTGGATATCACCCGCTTCCGTAAATACAAACGCGGCCCGAAAAAACCGCCGACGCCACGCAGCAAATATCACAACGGAGGTCATGCCTCGACCGCCAAAATCCTTGCACTTCGCCACACTGAATGACACCTTGGAAGCCCTGCCCGTAAACGGAGACGAGCCCGATGCGTAATCTTGCATGCCTCATGGTCGGTTGTGTGGCGCTCGTGACACCGGCAGTTGCTGATGAGTCCGCGCGCACTTTACCTGCCGACGGCACATGGGTTCGTTACTTCGCAACGGCTGGAGTCGCACGGCCCGATGAAACGATACTGCACTACACCTACAGCCTCGTCGGCACGAAAACCGTCAACGACCAGGTTTGCCGCTGGGTCGAAATGAAAACCGAGGTGAGGAATGTTGCTTATTCCGAAATCGTCAAGCTGCTGATTCCCGAGAGGGAACTGCTGGAAGGCAAAACCCCCGTCAAGTCGCTCGTTCGCGGCTGGACGAAGATGAACGATGATCCCGTGCAAAGCATGCTCGAAAAAGAGTCGATCGACGATGCTGAATATTGGTACGGCTGGACTACCCTGGTTTATCCCGGGCCGCAAAGGGATGCCAAGGTTGTCCGTCACCCAAGGATCGTCGAGTACCAGGACGACCGACTGGATATCGCCGAAGGCCGTGAGATGACGTACACCGCGTCACGGCGTGACGCCTCAAACGGAAACACGTATCCCATCGTTATCGAAGCCGCGTACTGGACGCATCCCAAAGTGCCGCTGGGATGGGCCTCGGCGAAATTACGTGTTGAGTACCGGCGGAATGACTCGCTGCTTCGAGTAGGTACATGCGAATCGTCCGTGCAAGCCTTCGGCATCGATGCGAAATCGGCCCTTCCCGATCACGATTGACACGAGGCATTCTATCCCACCAACAAAGGAGGCATCATGTCCCGCACTTCAAGAAGTTCCCGCGATCTCGAAACTGCATGAGGTGCGGCTCGATCCGAAAGGGCCATTGTCTCTGGTTTACTGCGATGCGATCACGGGAGAAATCGGCTCTATTCGTCCCGGCGCCACTTCGTCGATACCCGTCAGGCTCGCCCGGTTGTTGACCCCTGTCACATCGAACCCTGCGATCTCGAACAGGACGGCGCGATCGACCTGGTGGTCGCCGATCTTAGGAGTTTCGACGCCCGGGATCATTCCCGGGGACAGGTCGTGTGATTGCGGTGCGCGACGGCCGGATCGACAACCTGGAAACAGGTCGTGCTGCGTTCAGAGCTAAAGCGACCACGCCGGGTTGCGTTTCTCCAGAAACGCCTGGAGCCCCTCGCGGGCCGCCACCGTTTCACGCGCCTGGGCCGAGACGATTTCTGCCTGTTCCAACTGTCCGAGAACGTCGTCGGCGGCACAATTCCGAAGTTGTCGCTTCGTCAGCGCCAACGCTTCGGGCGATCCGGTCAGGACGGATTGTTCGAATTTGCCGGCAATTGTGTCGAGATCATCGCCGGAAGCGATCTGGTGACACAATCCCATCTCGCGCGCACGTGCGGCATCGATGGACAGGCCCGACAGCAAGACGAACGACGCGGCCGAAGCGCCCAACCGATAGACGAGCAGCGGTGTGACGATTGCCGCCGTGATCCCGCGTTTGGGTTCCGGCAGCGCGAAGAAGGCCGCTTCCGAGGCGATGACCAGGTCGCAGGCAAGTAACAGCCCCAGCCCGCCTGCCACCGCCGGACCCGGCGCGATCGCCAGAGTCGGGCAAGGGCACTCGAACAGCAGCCGCACGACCTCGCCGTACACCGCCGTGTCAGCGCGCCAGACCTCGGTCGCGTCGGGCCGCATGCTGGTTTCCTGCATCTGCGCCAGGTCCATGCCGGCGCAGAATGCGGTCCCGCTCGCCCTGAGGACAAGTAACCGCAGGTCAGTGCGGCTGACCGCCTCGCGCAGCGCGCTGCGCAGTTCGTGCAGCAGTTCGCGGGTCAGGGCGTTTCGCTTCTGCGGACGATTCAGCGTAAGCCGGACAACGCCGGCCTCTTCATTCAGCAATATCAGCGGATCAGACATGATCGTTTCACCCCTCGCGCCCAACCGGCGGACTCAGCATTTCGCGCCAATTCGCCGGAGCGGCAATCGGCATCTCCAAAACCGCCAGGGCCAGCACCTTGCCCTGGCTGTCGGTCCGCAGCGAGCGGCTGGCGCCGCCGGCGAGAATGTCGTGCAGTACAAAATTGTAAGCCCCGATGCCCGGCATCGCGAACCGTTCGACCTGCGTGGGTCGCAGCGGCAATAGATACTCTGCCAGCCGCGTTTCCGACAGGTAACGCCCCAGAAACTCATACCCCGCGGGGGTATAGGCGATGACGCCGACATTGGCATGATTGCCCTTATCGCCCGAACGGGCATGGGCAATATCGGCCAGTCGCAATGGTTGATCGGGTGGGGGTGTCGGTTTGGGCATGCTTGCACTTGAAAGAGGATCGGCTGCGCCTCACCGCGAAACAGCCATTTGGCCACTTGAATTACCACTCACTGGCCGGTCGCACGTCGACGACCGGCGCGACGCATTCACGCGCGATGGTCGTCGGCCAGTACGCAAAGACCGGGTACGGCTTGCTGCGCGGGCCGGTATATCCGGTGACCCCCGGCGGACCGGAACCGGCCAAAGGCGCAAACTCGCGGACGAATCGCTCGACCGCGTCACGCGACGGATCATGAACACTGACGCGCAACACAACCTCGAGGGCCTCGTCGTGTCGCGCCCAGACACCCGGCAGGGTGTCTCCCGTTCCCAGACATTCGATATTCGTTCTCGCGAGAACGACTCCCGCTTCCTTGAGTCGCGACAGAATCAGGTTTCCGGCCGCGCGGGCCTTTCGGGCGGCATGCGCTCCACAGACGACGAGCGTTCCCGATGCCATGTATCCGTCGCGATAGGCCATCGAGACCTTATACCGTGGTGGAGCAGGGCGGCCTGTCGCGTTCACAACGGCCACCCGATCGGGGCATTCCTGCCGGAGTTCGACTTTCGAAAAATCGGCATCAACGTCGGGGGTCAGATAGTGGGCCGGATCGCCAATCTCGTAGACGAGTTGCTCGGCGACGATGGCGACCGTCACAGCCCCCCCCGTGCCCGCCGGTTTCGTGATGACAATCGAACCATCTTCTGAGAGTTCGGCGATCGGATAGCCCAGTTCGTGCAGCGGCAGGGCGTCGCTCCATCCCGAAAACATTCCGCCCGTGACCTGGGCGCCGCATTCGATCAGATGCCCGGCGACCGTGGCGGCCCCCAGGCGCTGCCAGTCGTCGGGACTCCAGCCGAATTCGTACTGAGCCGGTCCGACCGTCAGCGAAGCGTCGGCGACCCGGCCGGTGACGACGATTCGGGCTCCCTGGCCTAGCGCTTCGACGATTCCTGCCGCGCCAAGGTAGGCATTGGCGCTGGCCAATCGCTCTCGCACAGGGCCCAAAGGGGTACCCGTGTCAAAGTTCGCGAATGGTTCACCCCCCGTGAGAAAATCGTCAATGCAAGGCAAGAGGTCGTCTCCCGAGACAACAGCCACGCGGAGCGAACCATGTCCGCCCGCGGTCAGCGCTGCGGCGATTTTTCGCGCACAGGCGACCGGGTTCATCCCGCCGCCGTTGGTGACGATTTTGAGCCGTGGCTGCGCTGGCAGGTGGGAAACGAGTCCCTCCAGCACCGTCACGCAGTCGGGAACGTAGCCGACGTCGGGGTTTTTCGACCGCTGATGCGCCAGAATCGACAGCGTTAGCTCGGCCAGGTATTCGAGCGTGAGGTAGTCGAGTTGGCTGCCCTCGACGAGGCGGCGCGGAGCATCGAGGTTGTCACCCCAGAACCCGGCGGCGTTTCCGACTCGAATCGTGCGCATGAAAGTATTTCAGAAGCGGTTTCGGCTTTAGTCTTTCGAAAAATTCTTCAGCCGCTGCAAAATCAAATAAAACGGCGGCAGGTAGATAACGTCGGCGAAGAAGTAAACCACCACGAAATGCAGCGGCAAAATTCCGCGGGCCACGTAGTAGGTGCCCAGGCACGAGCCCAGCAGTTTGCTCCAGAAACCCAGCAGCAAGACGTTGCGGTTTTCAAGCGGTTTTTTTGCCACCATGTAGTACCCGACGCCGAACAGACCGACAAGAATTCCGACAAGCTGGATCGGGAAATGGATCGTCGGCTTTTCCATCCCGATCATTTTGTAGGTCTCGTGGTACCCGATGATCATGTGCAGCCCGGCCGCAATGTTGAACACGGCGACGAAACGCAGTAGGAAATTCATCCACGGCAGGAGGGGCTTGACGCGGGGAGGGGGGGAGGACATGGAGGGAAATAGTGGATGGTAGATAGTGGATAGTGGATAGTAGCTGGTGGGGTGGTTTATAGCAGATCGGGGGAAAGTCGCCCAAGATCAGGTCGCGGGAACCCCCCTTTCCGGAAGTTGGCGGGCTGTGGTAGAACCCCCGCGCGTTATCGTGCGGCCACTTCGACTGACCCCAGCGAGCCGGTGGGTTTACCCCACCGGTGCGTACCGCCGGCGTAAAGCCGGCGGCTCGCTGCTTCCACGATGCCTGCGGAGCGAAACGATGTCGCGCCAACCAACAAAGGCTTACCACACAATCGACAACTGCGCTGACTGGGCCGGAATGGTGCCGACCGGCCACTCTCGCGGCGTCGCCTGGGCGCTCTCTCGCGGGTGGTTGCTGAGTGGTTTGATCGCGCTGGGACTGGTCTCAGGAGCGTTCTGTGCCGATCCGCCGCCAAAGGAGTCTCCCTCCCGAAAGTCATCTCGCCAGGCGACCAATCTGACCGGCCGCACTCCCACGCCTCTTGAAGACGACGCCGCACTGCATGACGTGCAATTCGTCAGCAAGCGATTGGGATGGGCCGTCGGCGATCATGGGGTGATCTGGCACACGCGCGACGGGGGAGAACAGTGGACGCTGCAAACCAGCGGGGTCAATTGCCCGCTGTTTTCGATTTGCTTTCTCACCGACCGTGTCGGTTGGGCGGCTGGTGGCGGGACAATGCCCTTCACGCACCTTTCCTACGGTGTCCTGCTGCATACGACTGACGGCGGTCAGACTTGGGAGTCGGTTCTGTCGAGCCCCTTGCGCAAGGGAGATTCACTACCCCGTCTGACGCGAGTGAAGTTCTTTTCAGCCGACGAAGGCATCGCCGCGGGGCAGGGGACCGATAACCAACCGGGCGGCGTCTATATCACCGACGATGGCGGAAAAACGTGGCGCGACCTGGCGGGCCAGATCTCGCCCGGCTGGCTGGCGGCCGATTTTCTGAATCGAGAGTCAGGTGTTGTCGCCGGGCCGAATGGGCGAGTCGTGCTGGTGAATGGCGAGCGGCTCACAGCGCCGCGCGTGGGGAGCCTCGGTCTTCGCAGTTTGCGGGATGTGACACTCGCGGGTTCGGGCACGGGCTGGCTGGTTGGTGACGCGGGGCTCGTGCTGCGAACCGAGAATACGGGGCTGGTTTGGGAAGCAAAACCGCTTCCGGAAGGGATTCGCGATGCGTGCGATTTCAACGCGGTTTGCTGCCGCGGTCCACAGGTCTGGGTGGCCGGTGAGCCGGGAAGCGTGATCTGGCATTCGACAGATTCCGGCGACTCGTGGGACCGGCAAGCCACGGGCCAGTCGGTCCCGCTGCATGGAATTCATTTTGTGACCGACGAGCGGGGCTGCGCGGTCGGTGCCCTGGGACTGATCCTGCGGACTGACGACGGCGGCCAGACCTGGCAACCCGCACGCGGCGCCGGCCGCAGGCTGGCGGTCATGATGCTGTACGCGAACAAAGACCAAGTCTCGCTCAAACCAATTGCCGAACTCTCGGGCGACTCAGGCTACCGCAGCCTTGTGTCGGTCGTCGCCGGTGAAGGCGATTTGACAGCCAACGCGCCGACGACCGACTTTACCGCGCGACTGTCCGAGGCGGTCATCTTGTCAGGAGGGTCGGCGGCGAATGTCGGCTGGCGGCTGCCGCTCGACATTCCCGGCTTGGAACGCAACGCCGACAGGCTGGTTGCCGAGTGGAACCGCCGGACGGAAGGGCACTTGGAAGAGGTTCTGGTCGGCGGCATTGTCCGCCAGCTCAGAACCTGGCGCCCCAGCCTGCTGATTCTCGAGCACGCCGGCGCGACCGATGCGCTGACGATACTCGTCAATCAGGCCGCGATGAAAGCCGTTGATCAGGCCGGCGACTCGACCAGCTTCTTGGAGCAACACGAGTTGGGGGGGCTCGATCCGTGGCAGGTCGAAAAGGTCTTTCGGCACCTGCCGCCAGGCAGCACTGGCACCGTCCACGTCGAACCCCATCGCTATCTGGAACGGCTGCAGAAGTCGGTGCGGATGGCGGCGGCCCCGGCCGAAGCCCTGCTTGCCGTCGATTTGCCCTCGAGCGGATCGCGCGATGCTTATCGGCTGATCCGTACCCGCTGGGACGAGCGCCAGGGCGCTCCTTTGGCCGGCGGCTTCTTCGCGGGGCTGGCACTGTCGCCGGGGACGGCTTCCCGCCGCCGATTGGCTCCCATCGACGAACGCCAGATCGAAGCGCGGCAACAACTCGTCAACAGGCAGCGGAATTTCGAGGCCGCCACCGAAAAATCACTCGCCGATCCCATCAAAGCGGGCCAGTTGATCGCGCATTTGGGGGAATCGACTCGCGGCATGCCCGATTCACAAGCCGCGGTCCAATTGGCCGAACTGGCCGAGCGCTACCAGCAGCAGGGCCAATGGGAGCTGGCTGAACTGGCACTGGTCGAACTGACGGACAAGTACCCCGAAGAGCCGGCGGCGCTGCGGGGCATGCAGCGGCTCGTCCAGTCGTGGGCCAGTGCCGAGGTCACTTGGCGCCGACTGCGGAAATCGTCCAGTCAACAGCAGCAGGAACGCACCGATCCGGCGCGGGCGGCAAACGCAATCGTGCAGGCCCAAGCCCGTCTGGCCCAACAGGAGCGCGAGGAGAACAAGACGATTTTCGACCCCGATGAGCCGCAGCCGTCTTCCGAGAATGAGCCCCAGCAGCGATCGGGCGTCGAAACAGCAGGCTACATCCACCGCAAGCATCTGGACGAAAAAGTCCGGTTTTGGCAGTCCGAGGCGCTGCGCATGGCGCAGCGACTCGAAAGCCGCGCTCCGCAACTGGCGGCCGCGCCGGAAGTGCAATTTCCCCTGGCGGCTCTGCGGCGGCGGCGCGGCGCCTTCAATCGCGCCGACGACATTTATCGCCGCTTTGTGCAGGAAGGAGCTGGCGGCGGATGGTCGCAGCCGGCTGAGACCGAATTCTGGCTGACTCGTCCATTGGCGCCGCACGCCGGACCCCATGTCGCGTGTTTCGCCGCCGCAGCGCGGCCGGTGCTCGATGGCGTGCTTGCCGACGATTGCTGGAAGGACGCGACCGAGATACCGCTCACGGGAATCGACAACCACGATAACGACCGAGGCGATAAACCCCTCGTCATGCTCTGTTATGACGACGAGTTTCTGTATCTGGCCGCCCGGCTGCCGCGCGTACCCGGCGTTCGCAAGGACGCCGGAATCCGAGTGCCGCGACGCTACGACGAAGATTTGACGGATTTCGATCGGCTGACGTTTCACCTCGATACCGACCGCGATCGCGTCACCTGTTTCAGCTTCAGCGTCGATCAGCGCGGCTGCACCAGCGAATCGTGCTGGCACGATCGCACATGGAACCCCCGGTGGATGGTGGCTGTGGATGCCGACGACCAGCATTGGCGAGTGGAGGCCGCGATCGCGTTTGATGAATTGATGCCGAAGCCACCTGAGCAGGGCGCGGCCTGGGGGGTGGGGTTGATTCGCACGGTTCCCGCGGTCGGCTGGCAAAGCTGGACGCGGCCGGCCGGCAGCGAACCCCGACCCGAGACGTTCGGTCTCGTGCGGTTTGAATGAGGGTTAACAATGCCCTTTGTCATTGGCATGGATGAAGCCGGATACGGCCCGAACCTGGGGCCGCTGGTCGTCACAGCCGTTGTCTGGGAAGTGCCCGGCGATCCGCGAAAGATCGACTTCTGGAAAGAGTTTGCAGAAATTGTCGCTCCCGATGCGGCGCCGCACCGTCAGCACCTGCAGATCGCCGATTCGAAAGTAGTGTACACCCCCTCCCGCGGCCTTGCGGCACTGGAAACCGGCGTCCTGGCAGCCCTCGAACTGTGGCGCGACGGCGGCGGCGTCCCGCCGACCTTTCGCGAACTGTGCCGGCTCGTTACGTCCGACGCGTTTGATTCCACCGGTGAGCCCTGGTTCGACGATTCGGATCTGGAGATTCCCCACACGGCCCAGGGAGAAACCGTCGGCGACAGCGCATCCTTGATCGAAGCCTGGCGGACGCGCTGCACCCAGCGCGGCCTGCGGTTGATCTCGATTCGATCAGAAATGACTTCGCCCGAACGGTTCAATGCCTGCACTCGGCGGCACGATAGCAAAGGCCGGGCTTTGACCGAGCTCTCGATGCAGCTTCTGGGGCGTGTCTGGAGGGAGATCGCAACGCGAGCCGGTGGGTTTACCCCACCGGTACGGCAGCGTCTGGGGCATGACCGGGAGGAGATCGCAACCGGGGAAGACCAGTCGGCGCTGATTCTCGCCGACAAACACGGGGGCCGCAACCGTTACCAGGAGTTTCTGCCGCTCGCGTTCGGCGACGGTTTCATCCAGTGCCGCGCCGAAAGCATGGAGTCGAGCCGCTACCAGATCGGCGGTGCCGAGATACGGTTCGAGACGAAATCCGAGCGACACTTGCCGGTGGCGCTGGCGTCGATGGTCTGCAAGTACGTACGTGAACTGGCGATGATTCTTTTCAACCGCTTCTGGTCGGCGCGGCTGCCGGGGCTGAAGCCGACCGCGGGTTATCCGCTGGACGCCGTCCGATTTCGCGGCGAGATCGCGGCATTGCAGCGCGAGATGGGAATCGCGGACGACGTGCTGTGGCGCGAGCGATGAGCGTGTACGGTGGGACAAGCAAGCCGAGAACTACTATTGGCCTTCGTTTTCTGAAAACACTCTCGAACCAGAAAGCGGGTTGTGTCGTCATTGAGCGGCTTGCGCAGGCCCACCATGCGGGTTCCGATGCGGTGCGACCCGAATGGTGGGCCTGCGCACGCTGCGCGAGCTGGTCCCACCCTACTCCCACTCGAACTTGGCCGCCATCGGCATGCGGCGGCCCGAGCCGAAGGCCCGCTGCGAGAGTTTGATTCCGGGGGGCATCTGGCGCCGCTTGAATTCGTTGCGGTCGAGGCGGCGGGCCACCCAGCGAACCGTTTCGGGCGGGTACTGCCGACACAGTGTCGCAACCGACAGCTCCTTCTCGATCAAACCTTCGAGAATCGCATCCAGCAGCGGATAGGGAGGGAGCGTATCCTGGTCGAACTGGTCGGGAGCAAGCTCGGCACTGGGGGGCTTGGTGATTGATCCGGGGGGGATCGCGTCGCGCTGTTCGCGATGCTCGTTGATATACCGGGCGACGGCATACACGTCCCGTTTGAACACGTCGGCCAGCACGGCAAAACCACCCGCCATGTCGCCGTACAGCGTGCAGTAGCCGACGGCTAGTTCGCTTTTGTTGCCGGTCGCCAGCGCCAGCCATCCGTGGCGGTTGCTGCGGATCATAACCAGCGCCCCGCGAATGCGGGCCTGCAGGTTCTGATCGGCCAGTCCCGCCGGTTGTGATTTCAGATCGGTCCCGGCGATGCGCGTGTTCTCATAGGCCCGATGAATGTCATCGATCGGCACGATCTCGAAATCAACACCCAGAGACTCGGCAAGACGTCGCGCGTCGGACACACTGTGCTCGCTGCTGTAGCGACTGGGCATCGCCAGGCCGTGGACGTGTTCGGGACCGAAGGCCTTCGCGGCCAGGTAGCAGGCGACGGCGCTGTCGATGCCGCCTGAAAGCCCCAGCACGCAATCGTGAAACCCGCTCTTGCGGGCATAGTCTTTGAGCCCCAGCACCAGGGCATCCAGCAGGTCGGCGGCACGTGGTCGGGAAGGAGGTGCTGCAAACCGGGGCATCGTATTCGTGTCGAACACCGCAAAATCCTCGGCAAACGGCGCCAGGTGCAGCGCGAGCTGCCCGGTCGCGTCCATGACGAGACTGTTGCCGTCGAACACCAGATCGTCATTTCCGCCGACCTGATTCACAAACACGAACGGCACCCGGTGCCGCTCGACGTGCCGTGCGACGATTTGCGAGCGGCGATGCGGTTTGTCGATTTCGAAAGGGCTGGCCGAGACGTTGATAAACAGGTCGACGCCGGCGGCAGCCAATTCGGCGACCGGATCACGGCGGCTCTCGTGGGGCAGATGGTACGAGGTTCCCGGTTCGCCATACCAGGCATCCTCGCAGATGTGAACCCCCAGTCGCTTCCCGCGGAATTCCAGCGGTTGTGCCGTTTCGGCCGGAAGAAAGTACCGCCGTTCGTCAAAGACGTCGTAGTTGGGCAAGAGGCACTTGTAGAGCGTATGCTCGACGCGCCCCCCGACTAAGAGGCTCGCCGCGTTTCCCACGCGTCCTTCGGGCAGCCGCCGCACCGAGGGATGCCCGACCAGCACCCCCAACGCCGGATCGACCTCGCCGGCCAAACGCTCGACTGACCGGTCGCATGCCGCGGCAAAACCTTCACGCAACAGCAGGTCCTTGGGGGGGTAACCGCTGATGGCAAGTTCTGAGACGACCAAGAGTTCGGCTCCCGCCGCGCCGGCCCGAGCCGCGACACCCGCGACCAGGGCCGAGTTTCCCGCCAGGTCGCCGACAATCGGATTGAGCTGGGCAATGGCGATTTTCATGGACAAGTCCTGTAGACGCATTCTAGGGGAGTCGTTATCAGACAGACAGCGACCACAGGGCCGTTGCACTTTCGATCGGTGGCGGGTTTTCTGAGCGGCGGCGATTCACGCAGGAGTTGACGATGCGGTTTGTCACAGCAGGCATGGTGCTGGTTCTCTCTGGCGGGTTTCTGGCGGAATTCGGGGCCGCTCAGACGAAAAAATCGTCGTCCAAGGCCCCGGCCTCGCCCGCGCTGGTCGTCGTGAATGGTCAGCCGATTACCGAGGCCGACCTGGACCGCATCATGCAGACCCGCAAAGTTCCGGCCGAAGTGAAGGAAAAGTACCGCCGGCCGTTTCTCGACGAAATGATCGACGCGCGGTTGATTCGACAATTCCTGACGTCGAAGAAGATCGTCGCCGACAAGAAAGAGGTCGATCTGCAGGTGCAGCACATCAAAGATGTGGCGGCCCGACGCGGAGCCGATCCCGACAAGGCGATTGCCGAGATGGGTTACACCAAGGAATCGCTACGGGATGAGTTTGCGCTGCCGCTGGCGTGGAAGAAGTACATCGAGAAGACGTTGACCGACGAGAAACTTCAGAAGCACTTTCAGGCACACCGCGCAGAATTTGACGGGACGCAGGTTCGGGCGCGCCAGATTCTATTGAAAGTCAGCTCGGCCGACGAAAGCAATTGGCAGGCCGCAGTTGAGAAACTGACGAAGCTGCGCGGGGAAATCACGGATCAAAAGTTGTCGTTCGAAGACGCCGCCCGGACACACTCCGAAGCCCCCAGCAAAGACGAGGGGGGGGATGTGGGGCTCTTTCCCTACAGCGGCAAAATGCCCGAATCGTTCACGCAGGAGGCGTTCAAGCTGAAAGTCGGCGAGATCAGCCAGCCCTTCCGCAGCGAATTCGGAGTCCATTTGTGCGAGGTTACCGAGCGCATCCCCGGCGACCTGAGTCTGGAAGACGTCCGCAACGAAGTGCAGGCCCGAATGTCGCAGGAGTTGTGGAAAAAAACAGCCGCCGATCTAAGGAAGTCGGGGAAGATTGAGTGGAAGGACAAGCCGTGAGGTGCCTGACGACCGGGCTTGCGTTACAAAAACGGATTGACCAATTGGATTTGGTCGTATGTTGCTGGCGCACCCATGTCCTCTGTGTACAGAACTGTCACTCCTGCGTGTTTGCACGCACCCAGCAACATGCTGTCCCAATGAGACAGTTGGTATCAACGGCGTTCATGCAGTTGCTCGCGTGTCAGGCGACTCCCGAGCGAATCGACCGGAAGCTCGGCACACAAACGATCCAATTGCGTGAATGCCTCCGCTGAGTTCAAATCCGCTTCGGGACAGAGGTCGAGCAAGAGCCGTACCTTCGTCCCGCTGGCAAGTGTGAGTTCTTCCTCAGGCCTCAGCACGCCATCCACGAAAGTGGCCGTTATCACCTGGGTCATCGTGATCGCCTCCGGTTTGCAATCAATCATTCTGATATGACAATCATACGCGGCAATACTCAAACCCACAAACAGTTTAGCCTCGGTCGCTGTCTGAGGCACCTTGATTTTCACGCGAAAAGTCGCTGCGTTACGAGTGTGCGCCAGTCGATGCCGCCGGGGTCGCTGTGGAAGTCGGCGCGGAATGCGGTGCGTCCACCGGCTTGAACAGCATCACCATGGCCGCACCGGCCGCCGCCAGTGCCAGTCCCATGAAGAACTTCCAGTCGGGAAGTGTTTTCACGGGATGAAAGTACGCGATCGTAGCAATCGTGTTGATGATCGGCGCTCCGGCAAAAACCAGCGGGGCGACGTAGATGGCGCCTCCCTTACCGGCGTTGGTCACCGCAAAAATCACGCACAAAGCGCCAATCGCACCCACTGTGCCGGCCGCCAGACCCCACAGCGATGGAGCGAGATCGAAATTGGGCGTTCCTTTTTCCGTCGGATCGTTTTTCAGGATGAAAATGAAAATCGCCGGAATCAGCACGGCCACCAGAAAGTACGCCACGCCGACGAAAAGGAACGCCCTCAGATTACTATTCAGTTTCTGGGCGGCCTCATGGACCGTGGGGACGTAAACTCCCCACGACAGCGCGGCCCCGGCGACGAATAACAAGACCAACCCGAACTTCGACATGGCACAATTCTCCAGATTCGGTATCGCGATCAAAATAGGATTTCGAATGTTTCAGCAACAGGATTCTAGTGAGTCGTGCCGGTTCGTGCATCGGTCCTGCGGACCGCTCGACGAAGCGGGTGTGGCCGTTCAATTGTGGCAGTTGCGGTCCGCACAGGACCCCGGCAGGGGTCGATCCTGGGACGAATCGCCCAAGCGAGGTTATTCCCCGCGAAGAGTGGCCAGCACTGGTGTCCGCACGGCGCTGCGGACGGCTGCCAGTGCGGCAATCATTCCTGCCGCGAACACGGCGGCGACGATCACGAAGACATCGCGCCAGGGAACATCAGCCCCGGTGCTCAGCAGGTGCGGCAGCATCGCGAAGAGGGCCGAGATTGAGCCGCAGGCGAGTCCCCAGCCCAGAAGCAGCGCGTTCTCACAGACGACGAGCCACGCCACAGCGCCATCGCGAAACCCGACCGCGCGCAACAAGGCCAGTTCAGAGCGTCGCTCAAGCACGTTTCGCAGCATGACCGTCGACAGGCCGACGGTCCCAAGCAATAGCCCCAGTCCCCCCAGCGCTTGAAACGTCGACAGGTAGGTGTTCTGGACGGCAAGAAAGTTCGCCAGCCGATCGGCAACGCGCTCGGCGTCGAAGCCGGCGAGCTTCGATTCGAGAAGGTCGGTGACCGCGTCGGCCTTCGAGAGCGGGACGTCAATCAAAAAATACTGTGCGCCGAAGCGCGAGGGGTACAGCCGCTGGAACTGGTCGCCGTCCATCATCAGCACCCCCTGAAAGACGCTGCTGTCGAGAATGCCGGCGATGCGGACCGTGAACGGCTTCTGGAATTCGTCGCGCAGTTCGAGCGTTTGCCCCAACCCCACGTGCAGGCTGTACTGCAGCGTATTCATGTCGCCGATGACGGGAATAATCCCGTCTTGCGAGTCATGCAGGGCCGACCACGGCGAACCGCTGCCCGCGCCGACGAACTTGAATCCGCCGCGTTTGAACATCTCGGGGCTGACCCCGAGAATCGTCGGTTGCGACGTGCGATAGATATTGAGGCAACTGGCATTCTCGCCGGGATTGACCGAAAAACCGACCACGTCATTTACCGATTGAAGGACTGCTCGCGACGCGTCGTCGCCCAATCCCAGCTTTTCGCGGCCTTCGGCGGTGTTGAGATCGTAGAGCACGGGAACCGATGACTCGGCGACGAGCGTGAAGCCGCCGTTGCCCGAGTTGCGATCGGGCAGTTCGGCCGAAGGGTTTCTATGACCGGCAGCGATGGCCACAATCAGAAAGGTGGCGGCCGAAATCAGTCCGGTTGAGAGCAGGCTGCGCGATCGGTGCCGAGCTGCGTTTCGAAACCCCAGTCGCGCCAATCCGGCCAATCCCGACCCGCGGACAGCACCGGCCTTGTCGGCGTCGAGCCAGGCGGCGAAGAATGCCAGGCCCGCCGCTAGCAGGGCCATCCCCACCAGAAAGAAGACGATCGTCGGCCACGAGAATCCGGAGAAGGCTTCGACGGCGGGAATCCATCCGGCCAGGACGGCGATCGTGCTGACCAATGCGAAACCCGCGAGTGCCGCGGCCAGCCGCCCTGCGCCACGCCGTCGGGTGCGTCTCACATTGGTTCCGACATCGACCTGTGTCACGCCTGCCAGCAGGGAACGGGGAGAGATTCTCAACAATCCGCGCATGCCCCACAGGATGGAACCAAGCGCCACAGCCACCGAGATCAGCGCGCCGATCGCAAGACTGGCCGGGACCAGATGGACCTCAAGAAACCGGGTGCCGATCGCGCCGATCCACCAGGTTTTGAGACCGTAAATCATCAGTGACGCGTACGACGCGGCAGCGAACAGACCCAGCATGACGCCTGAAAAGACGACAATCAGCGCTTCGACGAGCAGGAAGCACCGGACTTGAAAACGGGTAAAACCAGTCGCGAGCTGCACGCCGATCTGGGTCGCGCGACGTTCGATTCCCAGCCTGAACAACAGCCCGATCAGAATCGACGCCGACAGAATCAAGAAGAAACTGAAAAGGAAAAACAGCCCGCCGAAATCGGTTGTTCCCGATGCGGCCTGCAAGCCCTGGTATTTCACCGGCTGAAACGCCAGGCCGACCGCCTCGGTGGGGAGCGACTGCAACAACGACTGCGTGAACCGCTCCTGGGTTTCAGGCAGCGTCAGGCCGGGGGCGGCGGCAACACGAATCGAGGTGAGATCGCCATAGCGGTTGCGCCACAAAGACTGGGCCTCTTCCAGGCCGAGAAAGGCCTTGGGGGTGGCGCGATAGAGGCTCCAATAGGCATCGTCGCGGGCCGTTACCTTCTCCTCCATCGGAAAGGGGGCGTCCCATTCGTCGAAGCTTTTGACATCGGTGATGCCGCGTACCTCGGGAGTCAACTGCCGGTTGGCGGCAATCGTCCCGTCGAGCTTCACGATCCCGCGGACGAGAAACCGCTTTTCGACCTCAGGCAGTTCGCCGTGCGAGCCGACGACATGGTATGTGAGTCGCAGCGTGTCGCCGATGCCGGCCTGCAAGTCGGCCGCGAGCCAGTCGTTGATCAGAATCTCGCCGACGCCGTCAGGCTCGGCCAAAGCGCCGTGGCCCAGTCCGCCCGCCGGCGGCGGACCCTCGAAGATGTAGGGACCAAAGGGGGCCGCATCAGGCGACGTGTAAAGGGAACGATCGATTCCCGCCACGACCGAATACCGGCTGTAGTGGGGAGAGTGTTCATCGTGCGCCGCGGGGCGGCTGCCGTCGGCACGCTGGGCGACACTGATCTCGTTGGCAATATAGACCAGCACTGGGGAAACGGGCGCTGCCAGGTCGCCGGCCACCTTTCTGGCGGCGGCGGCCACCGTCTGGTCGAGAATCATCCGTTCGCTTTCGAGCGAAACCGCCGCCGACTTCGAGTCGGACACGACCCGCAGGTGAAAATCGTCGAGTTTCCAGACTCGGGACAGCGACGCGTTGAGGGTCACAGCGGTTTCTGTCGCCGAAGGGGTCCGCCCCTCCAGGGAATCGCGACCGGCGACGAACAATGCATTGACCCGCGCCGGAACGCTGCGCGGGTCGCGCCGCGACGCACCCCGGCCGGCCAGCCCCAAGCGGTCCTGAAGCGTCTGTAGCCCGACAAACGCGTTCCGTGGCAACTGTTGATTGGGATACAGCCCCAGCCGCCCGACGCCGGAGCTTTCAGAAAGCACTGCTTTGACGATCAGCGGCACTTGTACGGCCGTTTCGTCACGCTTGCCCAACAGCGAATCTCGCGGAATGTCGCTGGGCAGTTCGACCGCAAGCGTAACCGCGTCGCCCGCGGCAACGCCCAATTGCCGCGCCAGACCGTGACTGAGGAGCACTTCATCGTCAACGGGAGGGGCGGAATCGCCGTGGTCGGTCAGCTCCCAGACGCGGGCATCGACTCCGTACAGGTTGACCCCTCCCGCGCGGGAGAGAATCTTGATGCCGTCGTCCGACGGACGTTCGATGCTGCACGTCAGGACGATCGCCGGCGCTACGGCGGCGAATCGATCGGTCGACGAGAGAGCGTCGGCCAGCTCGGTCGACAGTTGTTCGCGGACAAATCGCGGCCCGTTCAACACGTAGTCGATTTTCCCGAGACGAACAAGCATCATGTCCCGCAGGCTGCCGCGAACCGAATCGCCGACAACCAGTGCCCCGGCGATCACCGCCGTGCCGGCGATGACTCCCAGCAGGACAGCGAGATTCGTCCGCCAGTGGTACAGCAGAGTTTGCAGGAGCAACGAGTGACGAGTCATGAAGAGTCGATCAGCGTTCTCCCCCCCTTAGCAAGGGGGGGCCGGGGGGGTCGCGTGGAATTGTGTTCAAACTGTCGCTGTCGAGTCGTTCCGGATTGAACATTGAAACACGACGGTTGGTACGCCAGCGGGGATCTTATCACATGTTGACCCGACCCCCCCTAACCCCCCCTTGCTAAGGGGGGGAAAAAGGCTGGACAACGGCGCGAACTATTCTCTCTCTTTCAGATGTCCATCGACCAGCTCAACACGTCGCCCAAACCGGTCGGCAAGTTCGGTGCTGTGAGTGACCACGATCAGCAGCGAGTTTTGTTCGCGGGCCAGCTCCAGCAGCAACGACCCCACCGCCTGGGCCGTCTGGCGGTCGAGATTTCCGGTCGGCTCATCGGCCAGCAGGAACGGGGGCTGATTGATCATGGCCCGGCAGATGGCCACCCGCTGCCGCTCGCCGCCGGAGAGCTCTGCGGGCCGATGGGCCAAACGCTGCGCCAGCCCGACGCGCTCAAGCAACGCGCGGGCACGGCGCTCTTCAGCCGGCCCCGCGCCGCCGCCGGCCAACGTGGGAATCAGAACATTCTCAAGGACCGAACATTGCGGCAAGAGGCAATGCTCCTGAAAGACAAAACCGATCCGGGAGTTGCGGAAACCGGCCAGTGCGGCGGGGGTCAACCCGAACGGGTCCTGTTCCAGCAATCGCACGGTACCCGACGTTGGGGTCTCCAATGTGCCAATGATATACAGCAGCGTGCTCTTTCCCGATCCGGACGGGCCGGTCACTGCGAGCGCCTCGCCGCGCGAAACGACCAGGTTGACGTCCCGCAGAATCGTCAGCTCACCTCCCGCGGTGGGATAGGTCTTGCAGACACGAGTCAATTGCAAATCGGAAGCGGCCGAATTCATGGCAATGCGCGTGGAAGGTGAAAGCCGAGAGTGCCGGGATGGCGGATCGGCCAATCTCGGTGATCTATTTCGCGAGTACGCATAGGGTCTGGCTCATCTGTTGTCACGAGACGGGAACGAATGAGCCACGGACAAACAGGGACGAAACACGGACACGAAAGCTGCTGCGACTTGTTTTCGTGTGTTATCCGTGTCAATCCGTGGCTGAAATTGGATGGAACAGCGGGGTCCGAACGTGACGAACTCATCCGGTGCTTTCGCACAGTTTCTCCCGGTAATGCGCGGGGATCTCGATCGAGTGGAATTTTCCATCCGGCTCGTGCCTGCAACAGACGGTTTTAAGCTCGCCCGTGGCGATTTTCGTTTCACCGCGACGGAACAGGAAGCTCATCGAAAGCGATTTGACTCCCCGACGTGTGATATCGAGTTCGATTTCGAGCAGGTCATCGTAAAACGCGGGCGATTCGAAACTGCACGAGGCTCGCACACGCGGCCAGCCGACCACTGTGCCATCCGGCTGCACCTGAACGATCTTGAACCCGAAGCTGCGGAAAAACGCGTGCTCGGCCTCTTCCATATACCTGTAAAAGTTGGCGAAATGCACGATCCCGGCCATGTCGGTGTCACAGAACTGGACTCGGCGAGAGTGAGTGAATTGTGCCATGGCGGTTGTTTCAGGTCGGCGATTTCCAGGCGATGGGGGCGGCGATTTCGAGCAGGTCGACGGCGGGTTTCTGATTACAGAAAATCGTCGCCAGTCGGCCGTAAGTTTCCTGACTGGGGCTGCAATTGAACAGAGTGCAAAGCTGTTGCCCCGGCCGGATGCGAACGATGGCCCCCAGATCGATGTGCCGCAGCACGTTGTGATTGATCAGGATTCGGCCCAGCGGCGTGTCTTCATTGAGAATCTCGCGACGGACGGCAGCCGTCACGTACGAGAGGTCGAAGCGAACGATGCCGAACTGCACGACGCGGCCGTTACTGCCGCTCTCCAGCAGGATTTTGCGGCTGTAGACGTCACCCTCCAGTCGTCGATCAATCACCCGGACGGCGAGGGCGGTGTTGTGGAACCGCTCCATCGTCACGGTCATATGCTGCTCGTGTAGGAGCAGCGTTTTGTAAGGCTCGGGGGTCAGCGACGAGGGGATATGCTCGGCCCCCTCGATCAGATCTGACGAGCCCGGGAAAAGTACAGTCAGCCTTTGCAGTTCGTCGACGGCGTTCACAAGCAACACACGAATCGGGGATGAGGAGCGCTGTCGCGGGGGACGAAGAGTCGAAGAATTAAAGAGTTAAGGAGTTAAACAATGAAAAACGGCTCTTTCCGCTTTCGGCTTTCCGCATTCACGTGTACCGCACTGACCGATGCTCAGGCTCGAAGTATTCGGTAAGCAGCGTGTCGACCTGGAGCAATCCCTTGCGCGTCAGCCGAATCTCGTCACCCGTGATTTCCAGATACCCGGCGACCTGCTGCCGCCGCAAGGGTTCACAGAATTCCCTGCGGATGTCGACGCCGAACTTTTTCAGGAACGGCAGCGCGCTGATTTGCCCCTCTTTGAGCTGTAACACCAGTTCGCGAATCAATAACTGGTGCGGCGTCGGCGTGAGCGCCCGGTTGAGGGGCAATTTGCCGGCTTCGAGCATCGTCAAATAGTCTTCGAGCTGATCGACGTTCTGGTAATGCACTCCTTGCAAGTGCCCGAACGACGCCACGCCCGTGGCCAGCAGATCGGCCCCGCGCCACACGCTGTCTCGATAAACGAACCGGTCGCGGTCGGGAGTTTTCACCAGTTCCTGTGCACTCGAAATGTGGTATCCGGCGGATTGCAGCATGTCGAAGGCGTCGTTGACCCAGCGGCGCTTGGTCGCCCAGCTTGCAATCGGCGAGGAGACCCCCAGTTGCCTGATGTCGCGGGCAATCAGCGTGTTGTGCGGCAGCTCCATCTGGTAGATCGTGATATTGTCAGGGGCCATCTGCCGCACACGTTCGATGCAATCTCGCCAGTTCTCGTCGGTTTCTCCGATCATTCCGGCGATCAGGTCGACATTCACCTGCGGAAACCCAACCGCTTGAATCCAATCGTAGGCGCGAAAGATCTCGGGAGAAAGGTGCGCCCGGCCGTTGTTTTCGAGAATTGCGTCGTTGAAATTCTCAACTCCCAGCGAGACGCGGGTGATACCGATGTCTTTGAGGGTCTTGACCTTTTCGAGGCTGAGCGTACCCGGCTCGCATTCGAACGTGACCTCTTCGGCATTGTCCCAGGAAACCGACTTGTGCAGGCGTTCGCGCAGCGACTGAAGCTGCCGCGCACTCAGGTACGACGGCGTCCCCCCGCCGAAATAAACGAAATTGAGCGGGCGGCCCGCCACGGCCGGCTTGTCGCTAAGCAGCTCGACCTCGCGGGCCAGAGCTTCGACGTAGCGCTCGATGGCCTTCGCGTTCTGGTCGGTGTAGACACGGAAGTAACAGAATTTGCAGCGTTTGCGACAAAACGGGATGTGCAGGTACAGCCCCAGCGGTGCCGCAATCGAAGGGGCTGTGGCCAGTTTGGCTTGAATTTCAGGCAGGGCCTCGCGGTTCCACTGCGAAAACGGCGGGTAGTTGGCGACGAAGTAGCTGCCGACTTCGGTCGTCTCGCCGGTTTCAGTGATGTTCAGCGTGTCTGTCGACATAGTTGCCGCCTCACGGCTTCGCACCGAAGCAGTAGATCTTCCCTTTGGAATTCTCAGAACCGATCACCAGGCAGCCTTCGCCGACAGCCGGAGACGCGGTGAACGGTCGCCCATCGGTGAATTTGAAAACCTCTTTACGGTCGGCCAGCGTCAACCCGTACAGATTGCCGTCGTTCGACCCGAAAAAGACGCGGTCGCCGACAATCGCCGGCGAACTGTCGATCTGACCTTTTGTGGGAAATGTCCAGACCTTTTTGCCGGTTTGCCGGTCGAGGCAATGGAGTTGTTTGTCCTGCCCCCCGACCACGACGTACTTGTCGTTGACCGCCGTCGACGAATGGAACGGATACCGGGTCGGGTACGCCCAGACGCGACGTGACTGTCTCCAGTTGATTGCCAACACGTCATTGCCGTGCGTCCCCACGTAGAGCATGTCGTCCAGAACGGTGGGCGAGGCAATCAGGTAAATTCCCAGGGGGATGTCGGTCTGCTGCAGACCGGTGCGAATGTCGATGACCCGTAAGTGCTCGTCGCAACCCGTGATGAAAGTATAGTCGCCGACGACAGCGGGCGAACAATTGACCATTCCTTCGGTCGTATACTGCCAGACTTTCGTGCCGTCGGTCTTCAGGCAATACAGGCTCTGATCGTGCGAGCCGAACAGAACTTTGTCTTCGTAGAAACCGGGGCAACTGGCGATCTCGCCGCCGGTTTCGAATTTCCATCGCCCCAGGCCGGTCGCGCGATCGACGGCATGAAACGTCCCCTCTTCGTCGCCGATATAGACCGTATCGGCCGTGACGCCCGGTGACGCTTTGAAGCCGGGAATGAACGCCTCGAGGTCGGCGTCGTCGCGCGAACGGTAGCTCCACAGTCGATTGCCCGATCGGCGATCCAGGCACAATAACTCGCCGCATAGCGACCCGACGTAAACGTAATCACCGACGATGGCCGCGGTCGATTTGATCGTCCCGTCCTTTTCGGCGACGGAGTGCGTCCAGAGAAGTTCGAGCTTGGCGGGCAGCGTCGAGGTCGCAACACCCGACTGCGCGTTTCCATTGCGGAACGACGGCCAGCTCTCGGGACCCGGAGGTGCAACCTTGAGCGGCTCGGCGGCAAACACCACCCCGCTTGCGGCGAAGCAAACCGCAATAATCGCGGCTTGCATTCGACCGAGGGAAAGGCGAGCAAGGCGATCGGCAAGTTTCAAGTCATAGTTCATCACAGGGCTTCCTCGTAGAGTTGCCGCAGCGATTGTTCGTCGACGGGCCGGGGGTTAAATCGGGCCGTCCATTGTTGGGCGGCTTCAGCCGCCAACCGGGTAAACAGGCCCGCATCGACGCCGCAGTCCCGCAGCCGGGTCGGCAGACCCGCCCTGGCAACCAGCACGGTGACATGATCGGCCAGCACGTCGCCGGTCGTTGCGTTGGCGGAGACGGACCCGGTTCGGCTGACGAGTCCCGCCTCGGCCGCCAGGTCGGCATAATGTGACCCAACCGACCTTTGATTGTAGCGGATCACGTGCGGGAGCATCGCCCCGATCGCCACGCCATGCGTTATGTCGAAATGAGCCGACAAGGGATTGGCCAGCGCATGCGTCGCCCCCAACATTGAATTCTCGATCGCCGCCCCGGCGAGGTGCGCGCCCAGCAACATCTTGGCCCGTGCTCGAGAGTCGGCGGGGTCGTTCAGCACAGCGGGAAAACCATGCACCAGCAATTGCCAGGCTTGTCGGCCCAGAAGCTGCGAGACGGGGTTGCCGGCGGTTGAGACGTACGATTCCAGAGCATGAGACAACGCGTCAATGCCCGTCGCCGCCGTCACCGAAGCCGGCATGCTTAGCGTCAACTCGGGATCGAGCAAGGCCAGGCGGCAGGCGGCCTTGGGGTCGCCACACGCCATTTTCATATGTGTCTGCGCGTCGGCAATCAGGGCATACGACTGGGCTTCGCTGCCGGTGCCCGACGTGGTTGGGACGGCGAGCATCGGCAGCAAGGGGAGGCGGGCTTTGCCGGCTCCCCAGTAATCGTGCATCCGACCGCCGTTGGTCAGCAAAAAGTTGATCCCCTTGGCGCAGTCCATACTGCTGCCGCCCCCCAGTCCGACAATCAGGTCAATGCCGGCGTCACGGGCGACAGCCAGCCCGCGATCGACGTCGTCGGTCGTGGGGTTCTGATGAACTTCGTCGAACAGCGTGACGGCAACCCCTGCGGATTCGAGCGCAGCAATGCCGCGTTGGGGATGCCCGGCCCCTTCCAGTCCGTGATCGGTGACCAACAGTACGTGCCGCCCCCCCAATTCGCGAGCCAGGTCGCCTAACTCGGCAATTCGGCCGGGACCGAACACGACGCGGGTGCGGGGTTGGTAGTCGAACGCGGTCAAGCGACCGTTGAGCCGATGCGAATCAACTGTCTCGTCGTGAGTGGGCTCGTCGTGAGTGGGCTCGTCGTGAGTGGGCTCGTCGTGAGTGGGCTCGTCGTGAGTGGGTGGAGCAGGGGGCATTCACGGTCTTCCCGAGAGTCGATGACGAGCCGGCCACCCTCCCCCGACGGTGACTGATCGGTCGAGTTCGATGGATTCGTTGATTCAGTTGTTTCCGGTTGCCGCAGTGGCCGGTTTGGCGTTGGCGCCTTCGGCGATGGCATAAAGCCTGTTGAATGCCGACACGTACATCACGCCCCCTGCGACCACGGGGGTCGTGTAAACCGGAGTGCCGATGTTCGTTTCACTGACCATCTGCTTGTCGCTCGAGAGTTTGAAGATCGTGATATCGCCGTCGAGATCGGCGATATAGACGTTGTCGCCCGCGATGAGGGGCGTTGACCACGAGGATGATAGCATGTCGTACGTCCAGTGCGCCTTGCCGGTCTTGGCATCCAGGCAGTGAAAACATCCGTTCTCGTCAGAGATAAACAACAAATTGTTTTTGACGGCGACACTCGAAAGCGTGCGGTGCATCCTGTCTTCGAATTCCCTGGACTCAGGTTTTTTTCCCTCGTAGTGCCAGACGAGTGCCGAGTTCATGTTGGGACGCTCGAAGTCACCCTTCGACTCATCGCACGCCTGAAGGCGTTTGTACTCAATCGGTTTCTCGGGATTCTGTTTGTTGAAAACCTGGGTGGGGCTGACGTCGCCGCGCTTGGTGGGGTCGATGCACCACAGATGACCGAACCCTTCGCCGTGCTCGGGGTCTTCGCCGACGCCGATGTACACCAGACTGTCATAAATCACGGGGGTGCCGATCAGGGGATTGCGGGTCGCCCGAGCGAGCATGTACTTGGACGCTTTGGGATTGCAGTCGAATTTCCAGAGAATTTTGGATTTGCCGGCATCGCCTTTGGGGTCGAAGCTGGACAGCCAGCCGT
Organism: Planctomycetaceae bacterium; assembly: GCA_009691905.1. Classification (GTDB taxonomy): domain Bacteria; phylum Planctomycetota; class Planctomycetia; order Planctomycetales; family Planctomycetaceae; genus SIAF01. The sequence continues at coordinate 23,641 of SIAF01000025.1, forward strand.
CCCCCTCTGCAAAAATGATCTGCTCGACGCCGCCGAACACTCCATAGGCGGGAGACGACCACGTGCCGTGCATCACGTTCGCTCCCGAAGAGTTGTCAAACCACATGACTTCGCCGCTGTTTTTGTTCATTGCGACCAGCACCGGCGCTTTGGGTTTGTCGACGCGTGTGTGACCTTCGTCGACGCCGTTCGACGTACTGACCAGCAGCATGTCGCCGACCGCCGTGACAGAGCAACTGCAGGCGTTGTGCGGCGATGCGCCGAGTTTGCCCATCATGTCGAGCTTCCAGATCACATCGGCTTCGTCCTTGTTTTGATTCGGCTCTTCCTTGAACGGTCCGTTGTTTTCGCCGTCGAGAAATCCTTCGGTGTCGAGGCAGACGATTTCGTCGCGATTGCTGACGTACCAGACGCGCTTCCCTTCAACGTAGGGGCTGCTGCAGACGCCCAGGTGTTCCCAGTCGTTGACGCGCCCTGCGGGCAGCTTTTCATTCGAATGCTGCCAGAGAAACTTTCCCGTCTCGGCATCGAAGCAGAGCATGACTCCCAGATCGACCCGGGACGGATAGCGTTTGATGTATCCGCTGCCGTTATTGCTGCCGACGAATACTTTGCCGTTGGCGATGACCGGGCTGCTGTAGGTCTGCGAGCCGAGCTTGGCCGTCCATTTGACGTTTTTGCCTGAAGCCGTATCCCACGTGGTCGGGATGTTGCTCGCCGCCGTCACATTGTTGCGATAGTAACTCAGCCCGAATTGCGGGCTGTCGTCAGGTTTCACCTGCATTTTGGCGATGACGTTCGCGGCTTCAGCGATCGGATCGTAGGGAGCGTCGGCAGGGGCTGCCGCGGTGAATAGGCAGACTGCGGTTGCAACCAAACCGGTGGTGACGATTCCCGATGGACGCGAAAAGCGAATGAGCATGGAACTTAAACTCCTCCGTTGAGCGGTAGGGCTTTAGGTAGGTCAGCCTTTCCAGACTGACGATTCTTGAACTATTTCACGTTCGATGTCACTTGAATGTTGTCGATAAAACTCTCGGTGTCGGTCGCATTTCCGAACAAGCCGGGGCTGCCGATCAGGTTCGGCGTCTCGTCGGCGGCTTCGATCGACCACTCAGGCGGCTCAGTTTCGCCCCGGGGCCAGACCTTACCCCTCAGCGTCACAGCGCCCTCCTTGTTTTCGCTTTGAAACTTCATCGTGTACCAGACCTCGGGTTTCCAGGCGAAAGGGATTGTCTTGGCGAACCGCAGGTCGAGTCGTGAGGTCCACGAGCGAATCTGCAATTCCTGCGTCGAGCCGATCAGGTCCAGCGTGTAGCGTTGGTTGACGACCCCCATCGCGGGCAGTTTCTCGCTGCGAACCGTGCCGCGCAAATCGGCCTGGATCGTGTAATCGTGCAGGCTGGTCGGTCCCATCCATCCCTGGCTGCGGGTTCCCTTGGGAATCGTGCTGATTTTGCACATCACGGCGTTGCCGGTGATCTTCCGAGGGCCCTGCGCGACGGTCAGTTCGAGAGTCCCGGCGGCATCCTGCGACCAATCCCACTTTTCGATGACCTGCTCTTTGGCGAGCAGTTCCATGCCCGCGTCGAACTGCTTCTTCGCGTCATCGATCGACTGCGGTTTGCCGTCGGCATCGAGTCCGAAATATCTCAGAAAGTCAGTCCAGGCCTGGCGCGGTCCGGCGTCCTGAAATTTGGCCATCGGCTGGCCGCCGTTGACGAAAGCCGTGGTAAGGTAGAGATACAATTGGCCGGCCCGCGGATTCTGCGCCACCAGCGAACGGTGCAGGTCTTCGTCGACGACGATATGCCGGTACGCCGAACCGATCCAGGTGACCGGAACCAGCCCATCGCTGAAATCGAAATTCCAGGCCAGCGGCGGCACCGTGCGAATCCGTGCCGTGGCTGTCAGGTTGCCGACCTTTGCCGTGACGAAACTCGCGGCATGACCGGCGTCACCGGCAGCGGTAAAACTGCCGGAGTCTTCGAGTTTTCCAGGGCCTTTCAACTCAAACTTCGATTGAGCCGCCTCAGTGGCCGCATCGAGGTATCGTCCGTTGGCATTGTACAGGCGGATGGCGAATTTCTGCTTCATCCCCGGACGCAGCAACGATTCCACCGGAACCACCTGCAACTGCGCCGGGACTTCATCGGCCTTGGAAGGCGTTTCGGCCGTCGGCGTCGGAATCGGGTCGGCCGAGGGGGTCTGATCCTTCTGGCCGACACAGTACAAGGCGCCGCTGGTGGGAATGTACAGTCGCCCGTGCGAGATGATCGCCGACCCCTGGATAAATTCATCCTCGAGCTGCAAGCGGTGCGTGACTTTGACTCCCGTTTCGGTCGGTTCGAGCGCGAACCACATCCCGCTGGCTTCGCCGACGAAAATCTTGCCGTCAGCGTAAATCGGGCTGGAGAACATCGATCGCCCCAGCTTCTGTTTGCCGATCTCTTTGCCGGTCGCCGGGTCGAGCACGAACATCGTGGCACTGTCGTCGATGACGTACAGCCGGTCGTTTACCAGAATTGGAGCTGCGCGGCCCACCATCTTCGTCGGCGACAGCCAGGTCTGTTTGGAAGAGGTGACATTGCCCGTCCCGGTGCCATCGACCGCGAACATCGCCCCCATGATGGTCGTATCGAAAACATTCTCTTCGCTGTGGCCGCAGAAGACGTTGTTGCCGACCACCAGTGGGGACGCGTTGATTCCATGAAGCGAGGCGTCGTAAGTCCAGAGAGTTTTGCCGGTCCGGGGCTGCATCGCGTAAATCGACCCGTCTCCCGCTCCGAAGACGATCGCTTTCTGGCCGTTGAAGTTGGCCAGGACCGGAGAGCTGTAGGTCGTGTCCAGCGGACGAAGCCGGGTACTGCTGATCCACACCGCCTGGCCGTTGGCCTTGTCGAAGGCCACGTAGCGATGTGCCGGCACCGCGTATTCGCCCCAGCCGGTCATCACGCCGCTGATGATTATGAGATCTTCGAAAACGAGCGGCATATTCGTGCGGCCGCCGTAGGTATGAATCATCCCGTATTCTTCGCTCATCGAATGCGACCAGAGCGTTTTGCCGGTCAGACCGTCGAGACACTGGAAGTAATCGCACAAGCCCAGAGCGTAGACGTTGCCCGTTTCATGGTCACCGGCCACGCACGACCAGCCCACTCGTTCGGCCGGGGCGTCGGTCAGAAAGACGTTGAAGGCGTTTTCCCACACCTTCTCGCCGGTCGCCGCATCGAGGCAGACGACCTTTTCACCCTCTTTCGTCGTTTCCGGATTATGGCGGCACAATGTGTACAGCTTGCCCCGCATCACGATCGGAGTCGAACGGGTGCCGTATTCGGGCTTCTTCCACAGCAGGTTTTCCCCCTCGGGCGACCAGGTGCCGACAATCCCCTTTTCCCGCGAGATGCCGTTCATCTCGGGACCGCGCCAATGCGGCCAGTCGAGAGGGTCGGGCGGCTGCGGCTCATCGGCGGCTGATGCAATGGCTTGCATCAGCAGGACGACGGCAAACGATCCGGCCAATCCTCGAACGAGGCGAGAAAATGTCATGCAGGGTCTCACAGGAAGCGAATACCAGGCGGGAAGCGATGACTCCAGGAGAGTCGTATCGCCCCAGAGGAGGGAAGGAAGCTTGCCTTTCACGCTCTTGAACATAACTCTTACGGCCGAAACCGACAAGTAAACCCTTTGAATTTCGTCATTTCCTCGATTCGCCTGAACCGCGTATAATTCCGACGCCACGGACCAAGCTCGAAAAGGCAACTCTTTCCGCAGGATGCCGCCATGTCAGCCGCCGACACTCGCGTTCCGCACATTCGCATCCCGCCACCCGGGCCGATCTCGCGGGAGCTGATCGAGACCGACGAGCGGTACATCTCGCCCTCATACACGCGTTCCTATCCCCTCGCGGTCAAGCGCGGCGAGGGACTGACGCTCGAAGACATGGACGGCAACTTGTACCTCGACTTCACCGCGGGGATCGCCGTGTGCGCGACGGGACACTGCCATCCCAGGGTCGTGAAGGCCATTCAACAGCAGGCTGAAAAGCTGCTGCATATCTGCGGGGCCGATTTTTACTATCCGCCGCTTCGCGACCTGGCCCGCAAGCTGGCCGAGATTGCCCCCGGGAATTCTCCGAAACGCGTGCTGTTCACAAATTCGGGGGCCGAGGCAATCGAAGGGGCCATCAAGCTGGCCCGTTATCATACGCGGCGGCAGCATATTATCGCCTTTTACGGTGCTTTTCACGGCCGCACGATGGGGGCCTTGTCGCTGACCGCCAGCAAAATCACGCAGCGCCGCCGGTTTGAGCCGCTGTTGCCCGAAGTGACGCACGTCGGTTACGGCAATTGTTATCGTTGCCCCTACAACCTGAGTTACCCGTCGTGCGACCTGGAATGCGTCTCGCATCTGGAAAAAAAGCTGTTTAAGACGACTGTCCCGCCGGAGGAGGTCGCGGCAATTATCGTGGAACCGATTCAGGGGGAGGGGGGGTACATCGTCCCTCCCCCTGAGTACCATCGCGAACTCAAAGCACTGGCCGAGCGGCACGGCATTTTGTTCGTCGCCGACGAGATTCAGTCGGGAATCGGTCGGACGGGAAAAATGTTCGCGATCGAGCACTGGGGGGTCGAACCCGATATTGTCTGCACGGCCAAAGGACTGGCTTCCGGGCTTCCGCTGGGGGCACTGATCGCCAAAGCCGAGGTCATGGACTGGGATCAGGGGGCGCATGCCAGCACCTTTGGCGGCAATCCCGTCGCGTGCGTTGCGGCCCTGGAGACGATCGCGCTCGTCGAAGAAGGCTTGATGCAAAACGCCGCCGAAGTGGGGGCGTACCTGATCGGCCGCCTGCGCGACCTGCAGGCGCGGCATCGGCTGATCGGTGATGTGCGTGGCCTGGGTCTGATGATCGGCGTCGATCTCGTCAAGGACCACCGTACACGGGAAGGTGCGACTGTCGAACGTGACGCCGTGCTGCAAAACTGCTTCGCAAGAGGACTGGTGCTCCTGGGCTGCGGGGAAAGTTCGATCCGACTGTGTCCGGCGCTGGTCGTCACACGCGAACAGTGCGACACGGCAGTCGAAATCCTCGACCAGGCGCTGGCGACGGTCAAGGTTTGAGCCGCAGGGCGCGCCTGTTCTCCTTCCCCCCTTTGCGGCATTGGTATCTACTTCTACTGTCGGTCGTTCATTTGCGTTGCTTAACGCGTAGTGGGGCCAGGCGTTTGCGTTGTTTCCAGTGATAGAAGCGTGCGAGTTCGTTGCGTTGGAGGCGTCGCGTGATATTGCGAGAGACGAGTTCCC
>SIAF01000483.1 GCA_009691905.1 Planctomycetaceae bacterium
CCCTGAGAAAAGCGTATGGCTTTCGTTCCCCGGAAATCGCAAAAATCGCCCTGTATCACACCCTATCCGACCTCCCCACTCCAAAATTCACCCACGAATTCTGGTGACGAGGCGAAAAACAGGGCGTTCCCTGTCGTCGGTTTCATCGAGGGCTATACTGGTGTGCGTGCGTGCGCAAAATCAATTTGTGTCCTGAGCGCCGATGGGAGCCGACGATCATGGCCGAACGATGTTTTCTGGGGGTCGATCTGGGTGCCGAAAGCGGGAGGGTCGTGGCCGGCCTATTCGACGGCCAACGGATCCGGTTGGAAGAAATCCACCGCTTCAGCAACGGTGCCGTACACGTTGCCGACTCGCTGCGCTGGGATGTGCTCAAGCTGTGGAGCGAAATTCAGTCGGGCCTGGCGAAAGCCGCCGGGTCGTTCGGGAACGACGCGATTTCGATCGGTGTCGACACGTGGGGCGTCGACTACGTTCTGCTCTCGAAAACCGGCGAAATGCTGGGACAGCCCTATCATTATCGCGACCCCCGAACCGCTGGCGTCATGGATCGCGCGTTGGGCCGCGTCGCCCGCAAAGACATCTTCGCGGCGACCGGCGTGCAATTCATGCCGATCAACACGCTGTATCAGTTGATCGCCACGCAACAAGTCAATCCGCGGCTGATGGATCTGGCCGACAGATTTCTGATGATGCCCGACCTGTTTCACTGGCTGCTGTGCGGGAGCCAGGTGGTCGAATTCACGAACGCGACGACGAGCCAGTGCGTCGACCCGATCAGCCGCACCTGGGCGCACGATTTGTTGGGGAAATTCGAGATTCCGGGCGCGATGTTTCCCGAGGTCGTGCTACCTGGGACCCGGCTGGGCAAGCTGCGCGCCGACGTGGCCGGGCGCTGTCGGTTGCCGCGGCTGGAAGTCGTGGCCCCAGCCACACACGACACCGGTTCGGCGGTTGCCGCCGTTCCCACCGCTCTGACCGGGACGACGAAGTGGGCCTATATCAGTTCGGGAACCTGGTCGCTGATGGGCCTGGAGTTGCCGCACCCGGTGCTCACCCCGCGAGCCCTCGAATACAACGTCACCAATGAAGGGGGGATCGACGGAACGTTTCGGCTGCTCAAGAACATCATGGGACTGTGGCTCGTTCAAGAGTGCCGACGGTCATTCGAGCGCGGCGGCAAGACCTTGACCTATGCCGAACTCGCGCACCTGGCGGGCCAGTCGCAACCGTTCCGATCGCTGGTCGACCCCGACGACGGGAACTTCCTGTCGCCAGCCGACATGCCGATGGCCATTCGCCAGTGGTGCCAGGCGCGAGGGGAAACAGCCCCTGACAGCGAAGGCCAGTTCATCCGCTGCGCATTGGAAAGTCTGGCGCTCAAATATCGAATGGTTTTAGGCTGGTTGGAGGAGCTGGCCGGCACGCGCGTCGAGGTGATCCACATTGTCGGCGGCGGTTCGCAGAATGAACTGCTCAACCAATTCACCGCGAACGCCTGCGGGCGGCCGGTCGTCGCCGGTCCCATTGAGGCCACGGCGCTGGGAAATGTCCTGGTCCAGGCCCGCACTTCGGGGGCGATCGGGTCGCTGGCCGAAATGCGTGCGGTCGTACAGGCCTCAAGCGCCTTGAAGCGCTACGAACCGCGAGACCAGTCTCACTGGAACGAGGCCTACGGCCGCTTTTGCGAAGTGCTCAAGCGGCCCGGCTGAGAATCGCCGATTCGCCCCGAATAGCAGTCGCGTCAGAATCACTGGACGCCAATATTTGAGGAGTGGTTTCGTTAACGGTTCATTCCCTCGAACGGACTAAGAGTCCGTTCTACCGCGGCGCCTTACTCGGCATTCTGGTCGATTTGCCGGGCGATCTGCTGGCCGACCAGACGAATGAAGGCTTCATCCATCGTGATCCGGGTGCGGATTCCGTCGTCGATCGGTCGGGCTTCGATCCGCAAGGCATCGCCCCCTTTGGCGAACGCGCCGCGGGCCAGCGAGGCGAAGCCGTCGGGGCGGTTCTCGGGATCGAACATGTCCATCCAGCGCGCGAAGTTCATCACCAGTTGAAAGGGCGAGTCGGTCGCCGTCTCGGCGATCGGTTCGGCCGATTTATCGATCGCCCGTTTGAGTTCGGCGGTCGATGCCTCTTCGTTTCCGAAGGCCAGCCACAGGGCGTCGTCGCCGACTCCCACAAACAAACCCGGCTTCCCGCCGTACAGCCGTTCAATGCCGGGGCCGACCGTCTTGAACTCGATGCGATGCAGCGCGACACCCTTGTGTGTCAGCACGTTGAGTCGTACCTCTTCGACAGCCGAGTTCTTTTTGACGCCGTCGAGAATTTCGCTGACGGCGCCCGACAGCGATTCGGCATCAGCGATCTTGAGCCCTCCCACCAGCACGAAGGGACCGGAAGGCTGCCCGACGAATTGCACGGCCGCGTCGATCGTCCCGGCGTTGACCGTGCTCCTCAAGACTCTCGCCACCTGCTGGACCGCGTTGCCGGACGGAGCCTCTGAGCCGGTGGCCGGCTCGGCTGCGGCCAGACCCAGGTTTTTGAGCATTTGCGCTTCGGCGGCGCCGATCATCTCCAGAACCATCTTGCGGGCCGATTTGTCGAGGCGCCACGTCAGCGACGCGGTGAGGGGGTTTTGAGCGACGAGCAAATTGGCAAACCGGCTGCGATGACCTTTGGCCTCGTTGAAATAGGCCGCGTAGTCGCTGCCGGGGCGAGCCTTGAGCACGAACTCGAGGGTCGCCGACTTGCTCTCGGCCGAAACGGTCCAGCCGATTGTCAGTTCTTCCCCCTGTGAAACCAGGGTCTCAATCGCCTCGACGTTACTCTGGCCGGCGGCCCGACGGATGCGGTACTGCCCTTCGGGTTCGTTGTCGCGACGTTGCAGGTTGTTTTCGTTGTTGGCCCGCAGGACGTTGACAAACAGGTCGCGGGTCGCCGGCGCGATGCCTTTCAAATTGAACGAGACCGACAGGTCGTAGGCCTGCGACAACCGTCCCGTCAACCGGACCGGATCGCGGAATTCGCGATCGATCGCTGCGGCATTGTCGGCGATGAAGGCATAATCTTCAACGACCCGCCCGTACAGCGTCCGTCCTGGAACCGTGATTTCGAAGCGATCATCGCCGGTTTTGTTCGTCGTCACCGGACCGATCTCGATCGTTTTCAGAAGATCGTCCAGATTCTTGACCGGGACATACGCCACCCCTTCGGGCGAAAACCCGTTGAGAAATACCATCACCCCCATCGACTGGCCGCGGTCGATCCCCTTGAGGTCGTTGACTCGCTCGAGCGCGCCACTGAGTGTTTCAGAAAGTTCCGGTCGGCCCGCGGTTTCGAACGTCGTGATGGCCTGATTGAGCAGGCGCTCGACGCTCGCCACATTAATGACAACCAGTGGCACATTAGGGTCGCCCTGGTCTTCCTGTGCCGCCAGCGGAGAACCCCCCGCCCAGGCGATGGCTGCCGCGAGCGGAATGGCCGCAAAACGGGAGATCGACCGAAGACGTGCCGGACGTCGGTACAAAAACGAGCGCATTCGAGAAGACTCCGTGGCGACGGCGATTTTCAGGGAAGGGACGATCGCGAACACACCCTATACCCCGTCCCTCACGTATCGGTTGCAGAGACCTGCCGCGAATGGTTTCGTCACCAAAGAACGCGAACCGCCGGGATTGACCCCGGCGGTTTACGGCAAACGTTGGCCGATTGCCTTAAATACGCTGTGAGACGGCCATTTCAGGTATTGGGGGCGCCGGCGTTGTTTCCGCGTCGACCACGACCGCCACCACCGGGAAACAACGTTGACCGATCGAATTCGAATTTGGCCCCCTTCATCTTTTCGAGTTGAGCCTTCTGCTCGTCGGATAAGACGGCCGTGTACTCCTCTTCGGCATTCTTGCGAAGTTCTTCCATTTCTTTGCGCGCCGCGTCGCGATCGCCACCGGGCTGGAACAGCTCACGCATCCGTTTGCCTGTTTCGTCGCTGATCGTCTTGATTTGCCCGGCCTGCTCTTCCGAGAGGTTCAGCGTTTTGGCGATTGCCGGATTCTGAACATTGGTCGCAATGCCATTGACCTGTACGGCGATCTCTTTGACGCGCTTGAGCTGGTCGGCGCTGAGAATTTCTTCAACCTTCTTGTTGGCCTCTTCCGCCGCCTTGCGCATGTCGGCCCTGAACTTTTCGAGCTCTTCTTCGGTCATATCCTGAAAGTTGGGACGGCCACCTCCACCAGCACCGGCCGCGCCGCCGCCACCCCGACCGCCACGGCCAGCCTCACCCCGCAAGGCGGTGAGTTTTTCCTTCTGCTCGTCGGAAATCTTCAGCTCCTTCTGGACCTGTTCGCTTCCAAGCAACATCGACGTCGACATGGCGAAGCCACCCCCACCGAAGCCACCCCCAAAGCCCCCGCGACCACGCCCTTGTCCCTGCGCCATGACAGACGTCGCCATCAGCAGGCATACGCCCGCACACGCCAAACCTCGGAACCCGAATCGTTGCATCTCCCCCTCGCTTTCCCGTGCATAATGGAAATGGAATGGAATCGCGAACACCTGACGGACGAACTCCCTGACTCCCACGATCAAGGGGAGATTCTACCAAATTGAACACGCCAGCGATGCCGAGGTATCGCAAAAACCCCCGAATGCCTTCCGGGGACAGTTACGCCCACGCCTTCCGGCCCGGTCGCCTGGAGTTGTCAAAAATGCGCTGTTATAGTTGACACAAGTACACTATATGAGCTATACCGACATCGGAACCTGGCCAGACGATTGTCGAACTCACCCCGCTCGATCAGGGACGAAAACTATGCCGCTGCTCGCTCAGACATTGCAGTCATGCCTCCCTTCTGCCGCAACCGCAACCGCAACCGCATCTGAATCGGCCGAATCCTTAGCCGAAATCCTGAAGCGCGTTCTTCACCGGCGCGGCCTGCAGGTTTCGCAGGCGTCGCGAGCGGCCCAATCGCACCCCTCGGCCGGAGGGCCGAATCATTATACCAATCGTTCCCACGCTACGGTGTTGTACGACTTCGCACAGGTTCAAATATAGCGTGTTTTATCGCGTGAGTTGACTCTATTCCAAGAGCGACGGTATCGTAGCGACACCCGTTTTGACACCAGTTTGCCCAAACTAACGCGGCACGGC
>SIAF01000026.1 GCA_009691905.1 Planctomycetaceae bacterium
GATACCGCCCGCCCAACCCTGACAAGAAACCACTGGGCGATCCCACAATCCGCAAACTCAGCGCACGGGAAAAGAAAAAGCTTGATGCCCTAACCCCAAACAGATCCACGGCTTAAAATCCTTCACGGCGTTGCCCGGCAGGGGCGACATGAATCGTTATTGTTATTGACTTGTGACACCGTTATTGGACACCGTTATTGGCCCGAGATCCTGACTGCGTTTGCCGCCGCCACCAAGCAGCCGACGGATGTCGAACCAGGTGGCCACTGCTGAACAGACGGCCGTCACGAGCAGCGAGTAAAAACACAATTGATTCACCTGTTGCAGCACCCGTCGGCTTTTCTCGGCAGGCTCGGTTGCGTTCCCGGCGAGAACGACCCAATCGCCGGCCATCATGACGTTGCACAACAGGATCAGCCAGACGACGCCGATTCCAAAGCGCACGACGGACGCCAGCCATTTCCAGTCCGGGCGCAGGAGATTGACGCACGCCTGCACCATGCCCGCCAGTGTAAGCAACACGATCGTCGGGTTCATGGGCTGCCATGCCGGACCGAGTCGGAACACGTCGGTGGCCGGATCGAAGATCAGTCCCGCAGAGTGCCTGACGGCCAGGAGCCAGGAAAGTAAGACCGCAAGGGCGACAAGCTGCGCAAATGATTCGACGCGCGGCACTCGCGACTCGTCCTTCATCAGAGGGAGCGCGGCCAGCGGACGCCGCGGATCCCAGCGGTCCGGGAACCTGGCCAGGTGTTTCTGCGCCGCGATAAACGCCACGCTGAAGATCAGCGTCACGATTCCAAACTGAATGAGCAACTGGGAGAGAATGGCGGGCACCGCCTGTAGAAGCGGCTTGCCAAGGGCGAGAGTCACGACCGGGCAGGCGATGGCCGTGATCCCCAGATTGAACCACAGGACCTTCACGTACAGCGGAAACAACGGTGGGCCGATCAGCACCCGACCGAAGGCCAGGCTGCGCTGGTCCTGCTGATAACGGCCGGCCACGAGCATCGGATGGCCATGTTGCTTGAGAATCGATTCCTGTTCGGCTTCAGTGAGCGGCCGGCCGAGCTCGGCGGCCTGATCGTCCATCTGCGCCGTAATATTCTCGGACAATTCCCGAAGGATGTCGTCCGTTTGGCTGGAAGACAGAAACGATCTGACACCCTTCAGGTAACGGTCGAGGAGGTTCATGGCTTGTCTCGCTTGGCAGGTCTGGTTGGCGAAAGAATCTGATGGATCGAGGAGTTGATGCTCTGCCACTCCTCCAGCAGTTGCTTGAGGATCAGCTCGCCGTCGCTGGAGAGGCGGTAGAAACGTTTGTTGCGGTTGTCTTCCTCGCGCCACTGGCTGACCAGGAGGCCCTGCGTCTCCAATCGCCGCAGCAGCGGATAAAGCGTATTCTCGTCAACCACCAGGCCGCGGTCCGCCAGGGACTTCCGCAGCGCGTAACCATAATGCTCGGCCTTGAGCTGCGCCAGCACGGCCACGATCAGTGAGCCGCGGCGAAGTTCCATGCGAAGGTTGTCAAACAGATCGGTGTTCATTGCGATTTACTGGTCGCCACATACTGTGTTGAAAACAGTATACGGCACACGGTGACGGCCGGCAAGGGGTGTCGCGATTTTTTTTTGAGGGAGCGGGTTCCCAACCGACACTCGAACCTGGAGCTGGGGGGAGAACAGAATCCGGGTTTCGAGTTCGAGACGCGGCAGATCGTTGCGCCGGCGCTCGGAACTCCCTGCCCCCACGGCAGCAATCACGGTGTCAGTGACGAGGTTCGAACCACTTCCGTTTCGCCGCGTCGCTTGCGACACACGCGCTTCGGCAACAGGCGACACGCGCCGAGTCAACTCGGCGGCGAAACGCTACAGCTCGCGGATCGGCTCGCGGTCGTCGAGCAGGTATTGAGGTCGGCCGTTGAAGTCGGCCAGGCGGTCTTCGGGGTCGATCCCCAGCACGCGGTAGATCGTCGCCATCAGGCTCTGGAATGTGAGCTTGCCGGTCAGCGACTGTTCGGCGCGGGGGTCGGTCGCGCCGATTACCTGACCCATCCGCAGGCCGCCGCCGAACAGCAGGGCGCAGCCGGCGTCGGCCCAATGTTCACGGCCGGGGCCGACGGGCGAGATCTTCGGCGTGCGGCCGAACTCGCCCAGGACGACGACCAGCACGTCCTGGTCGAGACCGCGGTCGCACAGGTCGGTGACCAGAGCGTGAATGCTCTGATCGAGCAGCGGCAGCAAAAGCCGCAGGCTGTAGAAGATGTCTCCCTGCGGACTGCTGTGATGGTCCCACGAGCCGACGCGCAGCGTGACGACCCGCACGCCGGCTTCGACCAGGCGGCGGGCGCGGATGAAGGATTTGGGATCCCAATCGTAGAGAATGTCCTTCACCGTCTGGTGCGGGTACTTCCCTTTGCCGTAGCGCGCCAGCGATTCGGGCGACTCGCCAGACAGATCGAAGGCGTCGCGGACCTTGGGCGAAGTAATGATTTCCAGCGCCCGCGTCTGAAACTCGTCGAGGCCCTGATAGGCCTCCTGCCGATCGATGTCGCGGCGCAGCGTGTCGAACGCCGAGAGCAGCTCGCGCCGATCGCGCATCCGATCGAGCGATTTGACCGGCGCCATGTCGTCGACCGACGGGCCGAACGGCCGGAACGGGCCATGGCCGGCCCCGGCGTAATGTGGCTTCTCGAATTCGAACACGTCGGTCGTGGCCTCGTCGAGGCTGACGTACGGCGGCAACCGTGAACGCTGACCGACCAACCGGCTGACGACCGATCCGAAAGCGGGGCGCTTTCCGGCGGAGCGCGGCAGGCCGGTATAAACCTCGCTGAGGTAATGGTCGTTCTCAACTGATCGAATGCCGCGCAACAGCGCCATGCGATCCATGATCTGGGCCTGGCGCGGCATCAGCTCACAGATCTCGACGCCCGGCAGCCGCGTGGCGATCGGCGAAAACGGCCCGCGGTATTCGATCGGGGCCTGCGGTTTGAGGTCGTACATGTCGATGTGGCTCGGTCCGCCCCCGAGCACGACATAGATGATCGACTTTTGTCGCTGGTCGGCAGCGGACCGGCATTAGTGTCGCAACAGGCCGGCCATTGACAATCCGCCCAGACCCAGCGCACCGATGCGCAGAAACTCACGGCGGCGCAGGCGATCACAAAAAGGGTGCGAACGACCCCAGGCAGTCAACATGCGTTGTTTCACATTTTTGCAGGACGGATTCCAAAGGAAATTACCAGGTCAGGTCAGTACCCCGGCGATGGGGTTGCCCTGACAGGCCCGCAGGGGTCGTCCGGTTCGGTCGATGATCTCCAAGTCTTCCGGAATCCCAAGCAGGTGCATGAGGGTGGCGGTCACGTCCGCCGGGCTGACCGGGTGGTCGGAGGGGTGGCCGCCGTCTCGATCCGTGGAGCCGTAGACGCTCCCCATCCGCACTCCCGCGCCCGCCAGGACGATCGACTGCGCTGCCGACCAATGATCCCGGCCGCCGTGATTGTTGATCCTCGGCGTTCGCCCGAACTCCCCCATGCAGACGACCAGCGTGTCGTCCAAGAGGTCGCGAGCCGCCAAATCGTCCAACAGGGCAGAAAAGGCCTGATCCGTCGTCGGCATGAGGCGTTGTCGCAGGTGGGCGAAATTGTTCCAGTGCGTATCCCATACGGGGGAGTCATCCGGGCCTTCGTAGTGCCAATAAACGGCCGTCAGGGCGACCCCCGCTTCGACCATGCGTCGGGCTAACAGACAGCCCTGCCCGAACAGATGCCGGCCGTAGCGATCTCTCACCTGAAGCGGCTCGTGGTTGAGGTCGAACGCGTGCCGAACGCGATCCGACCGAATCACCTCGAAGGCCCTCGCGTAATGGCCGCCCAGCCTTTCAATCGACCGTTCCGCCTGTGACATGCGACGATCCAGTTGCTTCAGCAGCAATCGTCGGTCGGCGAGTCGGTTCGCGGTGACATCCTGCGGAAGGAGTATGTTGGGGAGTCGGAACCCGGATCGGTCGGTGTTGGCCTCGATCTGGAACGGCGAAAACTGCCCCCCAAGGAACCCGCTGTCGAGCCCCGGGTATTGATTCACGCCGGCGTCCTTGATCGCTTCCGGGAGGCTCACGAACGGCAGAACGCCGTCAGCCGGCGAGCGAACTTTGGCGAGTAGCGATCCGAGGTGGGGATGATCGTGGGGGCCGGGTCTGATGAGGCTGGAACTGCTTGCATTCGCGCTAGGGTGCGGCACCCCGGTGAGCATCTGGTAGCCCGCCGACGTGTGCGTGTTGTCGGCGTGCGTGACGGAGCGAATGATGCACAGCTGATCCGCCCGCTGGGCGAGCAAAGGCAACATTTCACTAATTTGAAGTCCCACGACCCGCGTGGCCGTTGGCCGGAACTCGCCACGGATATCGACGGAAGCATTCGGCTTGAGATCCCACGTGTCCAGTTGCGGCGGACCGCCGGTCAGGAACAGAAGAATGCACCGGCGAGCCTTCCCTTGACCGGCCCGATCTCGTCCGGCTTGGGTGGCTCGCAGCAAATTCGGCAACGTAAGACCGAACAACCCAAGCGAGCCGATGCTGAGAAACTCGCGCCGCCCCGGACCCGAACACAAACGAGGGCGTGGTCCGCAAAGTGTCAACATGTGTGGTTTCCTCCAGCATAGCGTATCATCCCGGGGCCCAGCGGCCAAGCTCACCTGCCGGCGCCGCTGCAAGCGGTTGTTGTCGCGCGAAGAAGCGGTCGGGTGGCGGGGTTGCGCCAAGCCACTCGGCAGCTCAGTTCCACTGCCGGCATTCTCAATCGGCCCCGCTAGGGCTGCTTCGCCCGAAACGTCGTCAGCATCGCTTCGACGTCGGGGAAGATCTCGTCGTCGAGCTCCGGCAGAATGGTGCTCACCACGAAATAGCACCGGTTGTCGACCATGAACACCCATTGCCGCCAGCGCATGTCTTTTTTCAATTGCGACGGAACCATCGTTTCGTAATACAACGCGTCGTACGTCCCGACCTTCGCCGGCTGCATGTCGTCTGACGCGGCGTCTTTGTGTACGCGCTGCGCCCATTCGAGCGCCACGTCGGCTCGCACCTTCTCGAAGAATTCCTGGGCGTCATTCGCGTCGTTCGTCGAATAGGCCCCCATCTCGTAGATGTCCATCCCCACCGGAAAGTCGGGGGGAATGAGCATCACCCAATGCCCTTTATCTTCTAATTTCCATCCGTCCATCAGCGTCACGACGAAAGGCCTTTCGCGCTTGGACTTCGTGAATTCGAAGATCGCCAAATCTTTGATGGGACCGGTACCTTTGACGCTGCTCTTGACGAATTTGTTCGTCGGGTCGTATTTCCACTCCGAGAACGTTTGCAGCGCGATGGCATCAAGAAACTCACGCAACGTCGGCTGGTAGAAGCTCGGGAACGGTGACTGCAGCTCAATTTTGGAGATTTCAGGGGATGATGTCATCAAGCCGATGCCGGTAGCGAAATGCAGGCGGCTGGTGACCAGAAACATATTGGCAAACTGCCGAAAGGAGTACTGCATCCCGCCATCCAGCCGGGCGGCGAGCAGCTTTTCCCGCATCTGGTCGCTCAGCGGCTGGATCTCGACAGGCGCGTCTTTGGCAACAGGCTCGTCCGGGTCGACAGGTTCATCCGTGTCGACGTTTTCAGTTTGCGGCGAAGGTGAGGTCGACCGATCGATCGCCGACTCGGCCGGTGGTTTTGGGTTGTCGGCGTGCGACGTTTCCGGCTGTTCGGGTTTCGGCGTCGGCTCGGCCTTCGGAGGATCCTGGGTACAGGCGGAAATGAAGACCGTGACGGCCAGTCCGAGAGTCAACGTCCGGCAGATTCGTAAGTTTGAAATCATACCGGAATTGTATTCCGCTGGAATCGGGAAAGGGAATAGGAACCCATGTGCGCGAAGTAGGTCCCGCCTGCCGGGCGGGATCTCGGGTGTCTCGGTGGCGTCCACTTCGAACAGGTCCCCTCCGGCAGAAGGGACCTACTTTTGCGGCATCCCGTGGGCTATTTTCTTGGGAGCTTGGGAACGAGGGGACGACATTACATTTGAGAGTCACCCGATGACGACCTGGCGATGTGCGCTGGAACTGGACGAAGCACGAACCGTCGTAGCCGGCAGCCCTGCGGCGCTCGCCGACGCCATCGGCCGCGCGGCCGACCTGCGGATCTACACCGAGTTTCTCCATAACGAGCACATCGACGTCGACTCACCCAGCCGCGAGCGGATCCGCGAGGTCGCCGAGTTCGGCGTCACGTACCTCGTCGATCAGAAATGGGCCGCCGGGATCATGAGCCTCAGGCAGCCGATCGAGTTGCCCGTCGGGTTTGGTCCCCGCTCGTCGATGTCGTTTTTCCTGTACAACCAGGACGGCACGCAGCGCATTGCCCGGCCTTATCTCGACGGCCGGCCTGATCTCGAGATGTGGGTGAAAGTGCCACCCATCTCAGATCTCGACGCTCGGCAGCCGCGTGGCGATCGGCGAAAACGGCCCGCGGTATTCGATCGGGGCCTGCGGTTTGAGGTCGTACATGTCGATGTGGCTCGGTCCGCCCCCGAGCACGACATAGATGATCGACTTTTGTCGCTGGTCGGCAGCGGACCGGCATTCGTGTCGCAACAGGCCGGCCATTGACAATCCGCCCAGACCCAGCGCACCGATGCGCAGAAACTCCCGGCGGCGCAGGCGATCACAAAAAGGGTGCGAACGACCCCAGGCAGTCAACATGGGTTGCTTCACGTGTTGCAGGACAGATTTCAACTCCGTCCGTCAGAGGAACCAGACCGGGTGCCGCGATTGTATCGTATCGACCGGATGCCCGCGAGACGACAACCCGACTCATCCACCTCCGGATACGAGCCTATCAACGACCGCATCCCAAACGAGATCATCGCCAGGGCGAACGCCTGGACAACGTGGTACAGCGCGTTGTGATTGAAATACCGCGGATGGATGCCGATGCGTTGCACCTGAATGAGTGCCGCCCGGTCAATGGCGAAATGCCATCGGGTCGCCGAATTCGCGCAACAGGTGTGGTCCGCTGATCGAGCCGTTTGCGAGATGCTTCGGCGCCGGCCCCAGTAGAAAGTTGCTGAATTGCCAGACTTCGTCGCCGCGATCGAGATCGACCCCGTCCGACCCGCAGGGGGTCCAGTCGATGGGAATCGAAATCACCTTGCCCAGGTAGGGCCGCGCGGTTTCGAGAATCTCGTCGTGCGGCAAGGCGTCGGGCAGCAGCACTCCCTTTCGCGGATTGCGGAGCATCCACAACACGGCACCCAGCACCGAGGCGGCGACCTGCAGGGTGGTGGCGTTCTGTCCGGGGACGTGGCGGCGGGCCTCTTCGATTTCGAGAATCGTCCCCGTCCACCATGAGCGGTAATCGTGCCCCATCAGCAGCACCCCCAACTCGTCGTAGCCGTGGATCGTGTCGTTCGCCATGATCCGCCACGAGTCGTGCATTTCGTAATCCTGCTCGCGAATCTCATTGAGCGAGGCGATGGCATAGTCGCAGGGCAGATAGGCGTAATGTACCGTGGGGCGATACAATGCCCTCCCGCGCTTGTCGGCAACGGTCAGGAACTCAGAAATGCTGAACGCTTCGCCGTGACGGATCAGCATGCCCACGATCTCGCTGGACGGGACGCGCGAGCGAACGAACGTATTCATCCCGAACCGGGTCAGGCAGATCTGATTCCGCGGACCGGTCTCGTGTTCCCAGGCATCGGCCGGCAGCGTCCGTTCGTGAGTGCCCCAGCCCATCTCGGCCGGTGCGATCCCTTCTTCGTAGAGCCCTTCGACGCTCCAGGTGTTGACGAACTCGCTTTTGCGGCGGCGCTGATTCGAAATTTGCGTGTCGCGCTCGCTGATGTGAATCGTCCGCACCCCCAACAGCCGCGCCAGCTTGTTGTAGCGGGTCTCGGCCAGATCCCGTTCGAGCGCCGGTCGGCGGGCGTCGTCGGGTTTGTCGGCAATCAGCTTGGCGCCGATGTCGAGCAGCGCCTGCTTGGTGAAATGCGACACCAATCCCGGGTTCGCGCCGTGATCGAGAACCGCCGTCGGGCCGTTCTGATCGCCCCAGCGGGCGAAGACCTCGCGCAACCGCAGGTGCCGGGCGTACAGCGTCCGTTCGGGGGGGGGCAGCGTCTCTTCGCCGGCATAAGGATCCCAGACCTCGATCGACGTGTTGATATACCGCACGTCGTGGCTGCGACACCATTCGAGCAGGGCGATGCAATCGATGTTCCAGGCCAGGTCGACGATCAGATCGCCCGGTCCGACCTGGGCCGCCAACTGCTCGCGGTACCGCTCGGGAGTGATCCGCTCCCGCAGAAATTTAACACCCTGCGCGAGGTAGGGTGCGAATCGCTTGCGGCAATCGGCGAAATCGCAGACCGTGACGCGTTCGGGCGCGACCGCAAGATGCTTCAGCAATAACGGCAGCGTGCATCGCGCGACACCGCCGTACCCCAGAACCAGAATTCGACCCGAAAACGCAACTTTGTCCATCAAGATACCTCCTGATGCGCTTTGGCATCCCACGGCGCGCGGCGTCTGCCCGCGCTGGCTAGACTCAAAACGAACGATGCTGCCGGCCCCGCACATCCCTGCCCGCCCTCGTGCATCAAACAACAGTGCATGACGCAACCAGGTCCGTCCGGCCGTCGGACTCTCCGACGGCCGCCGAATTTATGCGATTCCGACCATCCGGGCGAATTGCAGCCCGTTGAAGTTCGAGGCGCCGGCGCAGGGCCAGGCCCCCGCACGCTCTGAACGAGAACTCCGACCTGCCTCTTCCTCACTCACCATAAGCTCGCGGGCCAAATGCGCGCGGACCACAATCAGAGCGGACTCGACCCGGCTCACGACCCGGTTCAACGAGCGCAACGCGACGGGTCGGGCGGCGCACTCGGAACCCGGTCGAACTCGGAAGCAGGAAGGGAAGCAACGACCCGAAACCGCGGGTCGGGAAGGCGAAACACAGCGTGGTACCGAATCTGGCGAAGTCGTCTCGCGGCAACGTGCGACACTCGGCACGATCTCAACCGGTGAAACCGGGATGGCATCGGAGACAAGCTCGATTCGCGCGTCGTTCGTGCGACGCATTTCGAATCGGCCGGGCATGCCGGTCGCGCGCGAGGTAAAAAAGGACTCAGCCATATCGGTACATAAACCCTCCCGAAAAACTGTTACTGATCGATAGCATCGCAACGCATTGTAGAAAAAAATGAATCCAAGTAAAGCAATATTTCGCAAACTTTCTGCCACGCGAACGAATCGCGAAACGGCGTGTCGCCGCACGTGGGCTCGTTGACCCGCAATCGGAAGCGTTCGACGTCGGATGATTTCGAATTCGTCTTCCATTGACCGGGCGATTCGCCCCGGTACGATGACGGCTGCTGGCCCGCGGGTCGCACAAGCCAGTTTCGACACGCCCTGACCGGCGTGGCGAACGCTGCGGGGTTACCCCGCGGACGTGTGATTGCCAGACATTCGATCGTGGATATTGCCGTCGGGAGACGGTCCCGACGGCAATATCCGCCACAGGAATCAGTTGTGCGGCCCGCGGGTCATTTCTGACTGAGTAATTTCGGCAATTGACTGGGTGATTTCGGCAACGGAGCGGCGGCGCATGGGTTTGTTCAACTGGCTGCGCTGCTGGTTTCTGGGGAAACGCCCACCCGCGACGAACGATGTCGTGAGTGACCAGGGCGCTGCGCCGCAGCGTCGCAAACGGAGGCGAAAGCACTCCCGTGCCCGGCTTGTCCCGTTGCGGGCCGCTGCTGCGCGGGATGCGCGCCGGCGCTTCCCAGGGCTGACAACCGCCGAGCGAACCGGTGCTGCGCCTTACCGATTTGCTCGTCCCTGCGTACTGGGGGGCTGGCTCGATTTCAGTCTCGACGGCCAAACAGAACAGCTCGGCAGCGCCGGTCTGCCGGTTTTCGAAACACCCCAGGGGCTTGCCGACTGGCTCGAGCTGCCGCTGGGCCGGCTGGCCTGGCTGATTCATCGCTTCGAAATCGAGCAGCAGCCCCCCGACCAGGCCAAGGCGCATTACCACTTCTGCTGGCTGCCCAAACGTCGCGGCGGGAAACGCTTGATCGAAAGTCCCAAGCCGATTCTCAAACGCATCCAGCACCGCATTCTACGCGAGATTCTCGACAAGGTCCCATTGCACCCGGCCGCGCATGGTTTCGCTGCCAAACGTTCGATCCGCACGAATGCCGCGCCGCACGTCGGCCAGCGTGTGATTCTGAAAATGGATCTCGAAAACTTTTATCCCAGCGTCCGCTTCTCACGGGTTGTGGCCATTTTCCGCAGTCTGGGTTACAGCCGCGAGGCGGCGCTGTGGTTGTCGCGATTGACCACTTCATCTCTGCCGGCGAACGCCGCCCAGTGGAGCCTGTGGTCGCCCGAGCTCGAAGCCTACCTGTGCCGGCATTTGCCTCAGGGCGCACCGACCTCGCCCGCCCTGGCGAATCTGTCGGCATTTTCCCTGGACCTGCGACTGGCCGGGCTGGCGCGAACATTCGGCGCCCGCTACACCCGCTATGCCGACGATTTGACGTTTTCGGGCGACGAGCATTTCAGCCGCAGCCTGGCCGTGTTCATCCCCCTCGCCGAGCAGATCATTCGCGCCGAGCGCTTTCGCACGAACAAATCGAAGCGGCACGTCGTCCGCGATCATCAGCGGCAACAGGTGACGGGAGTCGTCGTCAATCGGCATCCGAACGTCGCCCGACCCGACTATGACCGCCTCAAAGCCGTTTTGACCAATTGCATCCGACGCGGCCCTTCGACGCAGAACCACAGCCGCGAAGACGACTATGCTGCGCACTTGCGCGGCTGCATCGCGCACGTCGCGTTTCTCAACCCGTCGCGCGGCGAAAAACTGCTGGACTTGTTTTCGCAAATCGACTGGAACCGGTAGCGATGGGCAGCCTGCTTCGACTGTTGACGCTGCAGGTGCTCTCGCCCGTGCTGCGGCCGTTGATTCGTCTGATCGTGGGCTTCATCGCCATTCCCGTCTTTCGCTTGTTCGTTCGCCGCGTCGTGCGACTGGACCGGCTGGATGCCGAACTGACCAAAGACCTCGAACAGTGGGTGCGCGGGTCGCTGGTGCTGCTGGTCGCGACCGCCAACATCGAATACGACCTGATCGGTCAGTTTCTGGAACAGGCGCAATCGCGCCGGCTGGACTGGCTGAGCCTGGGCTTGCGCTTGCTGGTCGCCGTGGGAGTGATCGAGGCGATGCCCGATCAGGCGCTGTTCTCCATCATTCACCCCGGACCTGAAAAGCTGCTGTTTCCCAAAGGCCGGCGGCTGAAATCCGTCCGCGAGCAATGGTGGCCGCTGTGCCGCGGGCTGCTGTGCCGACATCTCGACCGTTCGTCTTCGGTGTTCGCGATTCTGTCGGTCATTTTCGGCGGCGACGCCGATCGAAGCGTGGGCTGGGTCTGCTATTTGCTGGCGATTGCGCAGTTCCTGATTATCGGGCTGGTCTCGTCGCGCGACAAAGCCCTCGATGTCCTGAGCGAGTTCGATCAGGCCGTGCATCGTCGCCGCGAAGAACTGGCCGGTCGGCAGCGGGTTGACCCGGCCGATCGAGCGGCGCCTCCCGACAGTCTGGCCGACCTCGTGGCGCCGGCGGCAAGTGGCGAAGTGCCTTCCAGACCCCCGATTTCACCGCAGAGCGATTCCAATGCGGGAATCGCGGCGAAAAGCAACTCTCCGCAAGGTGACACGATTTGATGGAGGGGTGCCGGCCGAGGCGGCAAGATGCAGATTTGCATCAAACAAGAAAACGGCTGTCTATTCTTCATCCAGCTTCGAAAACAGTTCACGTAGTTTCAGCTTGAAGCCGGGCAGTACATCGCCGCCGGTCAGCGTTTGCGTTTCCGTCAGCGTGCGGCACGTGTCGGGGGCCGTGAAACTTTCGACCGTGCGGCTCTTCGGATAAACGAACCAGACCAGTTCGACTCCGGCCTTGAAGTACTCCTGCAACTTCGACCGCATTTCCTTCGGCGTATTGCCGCGGCTGATGATCTCGACGGCAAGATTCGGGACGACCTTCGCAATCGCACCCCGGGGCCGTTTCCCGCCCGGGTAACGGGCGCGTGAGATGAATGCGATGTCCGGAATCCGGACCAATCCGAGCTTCAGCCGCAGGGGACCGTCGGCACCGCTCAATCGCCCCAATCTTCGCGGACCGACGAAATTCGCGAGCGAAGCGGCAAGCCATAACGCCAATTCCGATTCTTCGAATCCCATGTCTTTCTCCACGAGAATCCCGTCGACCAGTTCGAACAGTCGATCCTCGTGGTCGAGAATCCGCAGCAAATCCTTTTCGGTCGCCGTGCCGGGATGCGGATTCATGCGAATCCGCCACGGCGGCATCGGTCCGAAACGGTCGGCAAGGTCGCTGAGCGTCAGCGCCCTCTTGGATCGGGGGGCTTCCCTTTTGGATCGGGGCGGTTCAAGAATCGTCGACATGGCGGGATTCCCAGGACGAAACGGCGGGACGATCAACACCGGTGCGGCTTCGATTCTATCCGCGTTGGAGGCCGCCAACAATTCGGCGCTTTCGATTTGAGCGGTGGCATCAGCGTTACCTCTTAAACGAAACCCCTGCATCCAGGGGCTGCTTCTGTCCTTTTCGATAGAGAGCCCCTCCGTCATCCACTTCGTTGTCACCCACGCTATAGATTAGAATTCGCCGTTCCTCCACCTTGTAACGCAGCGGATTCCCGTCGAACGGGTCTGTGAGCTTCCTTGTCCGTTCGGTCGTTTCACCCAGTTCCATCCCGTTGATTTCGTCGAGCGAGTCAGGCCATCGGTCGTGCTGCAACCGAAATCGCCAAACGGCGATCGCGGCATTCGCACTTTTCTGCCTGGCTTCCGCTTGGGCCCCTGCCACGGCGGCCATTGAGGTCGCTGGAAAAATCAGGATCACACCCGTAAATCGGAGTCGACTGAACGCATCTTTTGCAAGCGATCTTATCTCGCCGCCCACTTCACGTTGGCGCACCAGGGCGTCCTGCCACGAACCGGAAAAGCCTTCGATCGAATCGGCGCAGAGTCGCAGAGCCATTCTCGCATTCGATTGCCGCAACGGGCCCAGCGGCATGTCGTCGAGCGCGCGCAGCAACGCCGCCCGCTCTCCGCACATGGCGTGCGCCATTTCCTCGTTGAAGCGGGCCGATTGGAAGGACGTTTGCAGCGTTTCCAATTCGGCATCGCTCCACCGGCAATGGGGCATCAAACGCAGCGCCGTGTCGCGCCCCACGGCATGAATGGCGATTCGCACCAATTGCGAAATCAGGCAGGGCTCCCCGCGCAACGCATCGGACAGGGCGAAGATCCCCCGCACGTCCTCCAGTGCTTGCGACGCGTTCCCGTCATGCGCTGACGAAGGCATCGAGCGACAGGAGCCGCGCAAGCTTGCGCGAGTGCTGGGTGTGCGTCAGCAGCGCATGAATCCCTGGAGAGAAATCGACCGGAAACCGAACCTGCCCTCCCGCCGCCGCTGCCCGACGGATCGCCTGCATTTCACTCGCCAGTTCGCCGAGCCGATTTCGCACCTCATCCAACTCGACCCACGATTCGCCCGGATCGGGAATCGTTTTCGTAACGGTCTCCGCAAACAACAATGACCCGGTGCGCCCCCAAAGTTTTGCGGCCTGGACGGCATCGATTGCGCTGACCCACAAGTCCGTCGTGTCGGCAACATCCCTGGGAACGAAATAGAAATCGTTGATCTCGCTCCCCGTCGTCGGCAGCCCTTGGACCTTCAGCGCCGTCAGTTCCGAGTTCAATGCCGATTGCCCGCGCTACCACACGGCTCCCAACCCCATCAGCAGCAGCGCCGGCACTCCGACGCCGATCTACAGCCGCTTGCGCTTGAGGGGAGATGTGTTTTTCGATTTCGGCGGCAAGCTTCACGCCTCGGCAGTCACGCCATTCAAGGAGGTTTTACGACAGCGAACGTATTCCACGATAGCTTCCGACGTTGCGCGCGTAAACGGGGTGCGTCATCGAGAACGGTAGCTCTCGACCACGCTCGCAATATCCCATACCATTGAAGCAGCGAACGGCGCGGGGCATCAGTCGGAGGTCTTCATGAAGAGCCCGTTTCCAGGAATGGACCCGTACCTGGAGCAGCATTGGGGCGACGTGCATACGCGGATGATTGTCTATTCCGGCGATCAAATCCGTCCCCAACTGCCCGGTGATCTCAGAGTCCGCGTCGAGGAAAAAATCGCCGTTCAATCGGAAGGCGACGACTCGCGCCCCGACGGCTATTTCCCGGATGTGCGCGTCGTCGAACGGCCGGGACAGTCCGTGCCTGAAACCGTGGTGATGGGTGACGTCGCCATCGCCGAACCGATTCTTGTTCCACGTATGCGCGAGCCGGCCACCGAACGTTCGTTGCAGATACTCGACAGCCGTTCGGGAAACCGGATTGTGACCACGATCGAGTTTCTCAGTCCCGCCAATAAGGAAGATGTGTCGGGACGCGCGGCTTATCGCAAGAAACAGCGGCAGCTCGAATCGGGAGGAGTCAACCTGGTCGAGATCGATTTGCTGCGCTCCGGGGAGTACGTTCTCACGGCGCCGCTGGGAGCCGTGCCGCTCTCCTGTCGCAGTCCGTATCGCGTCGCCGTCAGCCGGGTCACGCATCCCGAATTCGTTGAGATGTACCCGATCCCGCTTCGATCCCGGCTGCCAACGATTCGCATCCCGCTGCGGCCGACTGATCGGGATGTCTCGCTCGATCTGCAAGCCCTGATTGACGCGGCCTATGAGAACGGCGGATACGACGACACCAATTACCGTGTCGATCCTATTCCCCCGCTTTCCCCCGACGACGCCGCCTGGGCAGCCGCGATCTTGCGTGATCGGCAGCGCCGGTAGCGGCACTGAACAGCCGGCAATGGTCTGATGGCAGCCAGGAGCACCGGTCCACCGGGTCCACCGACCCGGCGGCCAAGTTTCGTTGATGGGGCAAATGCCAATTGGTCGCTGGCGATTCGGCCGCGTTGATTGACGCCTGACGGTGCGGATGCGATTCTCTGCGGGATGAATCGCATTCGACAGCTCAGTCCGCACGTCGTCAACAAGATCGCCGCCGGCGAGGTGATCGAACGCCCGGCCAGCGTCGTCAAAGAGCTGCTGGAAAACAGCGTCGACGCCCTCGCCACCCGCGTCGATGTGGCGATTGCCGACGGCGGGAGCGAGCTGATGCGGGTGACCGACGATGGCGAAGGGATTCATCCCGACGATTTGCCGCTGGCGGTGGCCAGCCACGCCACAAGCAAACTCTGCGAGGCCGCCGACCTGTTTCAGGTCGGGACGCTGGGATTTCGCGGGGAAGCCCTGGCGTCGATCGCCGAAGTCAGCCGCTTCGTGATTCGCAGCCGCCAGGCCGACCAGACGGCGGGAACCGAGCTGGAAGTGGCGGGGGGCGTGTACCGCCCGATCGGGCCGTGCGGGTGTGCGGTCGGCACGTCGGTCGAGGTCCGCGAACTGTTTTTCAACACGCCCGTCCGGCGCAAGTTTCTCAAGCAGTCGACGACGGAATTCGGGCACATCAGCGAACAATTCACGCGCATCGCCCTGGCCCATCCGCGGTTGCACCTGTCGCTCGCCCACAACGACAAGCCGGTCTACGAATTGCCGGCGGTCGATAAGCTCGTCGATCGAATCGCGCTGTTCTTCGGAGGCGAGCTGGCGAAGCAGTTGATCTGGGTCGAATCGGAGCACGAGAACGTGCGCGTCTGGGGCTACGTGGCGCACCCGTCGCAGAGCAAGGCCAACCGCAAGGGGCAGCACCTGTTTCTGAATGGCCGCTGGATCCAGGATCGTTCGCTGCAGCACGCCCTGGGCGAGGCCTACCGGGGCCTGTTGATGGTCGGCCGAAACCCGATCACATTTCTGTTCATTGAAATGCCCGCCGATCTCGTGGATGTCAACGTACACCCTACGAAGTCCGAAGTTCGCTTTCGAGAGAGTCAAAAACTTTACCGGCAACTGCTGTCGACGATCCGCACGCGGTTTCTGGGCATGGATCTGGGCAGCGAATTGTCGGTTCGCGGCCGGCCGGCCGGCTTGGCATTGCAGCCGATGCCGACGAAGGCCAACCCCACGCAGCAAAGACAGCTTCAGGAAGACCTGGTGAGCTGGGTCAAAGACCAGACGCGCGACTGGGGCAAACCGGGCTTCGAGCCGGTTTATTCCGACCCGGTCTATCGCGTTCCCGAGGGGGTCGGCGACATGGCGGCCGCTCCCGCAGCACTCGTCGCCGACATCGCGCCCGCGGTGCCGACGCCGCTCGACCATTCGCGATGGGATCCGCCACACGAGGTCGCCGCGGCGCATTCCTCCGCGCCACTCTCGGCACCGCAGCCAGCAGCATTCGGTGCCGACATTCGTGCCATGCAGATTCACGACGCGTACCTGATCGTCGAAACCGACGAAGGCCTGACCGTCGTCGATCAGCACGCGCTGCACGAGCGCATTCTCTACGAGCATTTGCGGAAGCGCGTGCTGGACGGCACGGTCGAATCCCAGCGACTGCTCGTTCCACAGCCGGTTGAACTCGCGGCGGCCGAGGCGGCTGTGCTCCGCGAACACGCCGACGTGCTGGACCAGTTCGGACTGTGCCTCGAAGAATTCGGAACGGGCACTGTGCTGGTGACGGCGTACCCGGTGCTGCTATCGCGGCACGAACCGACGCAGCTCGTGCGCGCCGTCATCGAAGCGATTGCCGAGACGGGCCGCGATCCCGCCCGCCGCGATTTGCTCGACAGCCTGTTGCACATGCTGGCCTGCAAAGCGGCGATCAAAGCCGGCCAGCGGCTGACTACGGAAGAAATCGAGAGTCTGTTGGCCCAGCGACACCTGATTGACGATGCGCACCATTGTCCGCATGGGCGCCCGACGGCACTCGTCCTCAGCCGGCAGGAACTGGACCGGCAGTTCGGGCGGCTGGGATGAATTCCCCACACTTCGACTTTCCCGGTCCTTTGGCAGTTGCGAAGATAGAGGGGGCAGTTGCCAAGATAGAGGGGACAACTGCCAAGATAGTGGGGCGGCCGCCGTCGGCCGACTTTCACCGTGATCGACATCCTCAGGACATCTTGCCCTGCCATGATTTGCGTCAGTTTGGGTCGTACCCGTCATAAAATGGTGCTCGCCGAGCATCAGGCCCTGGCCGAGCGGGGGGCGAAACTCGTCGAATTGCGTCTGGATTGGCTGTCGCGCGTCCCCGACCTGGGGCGCTTGCTGGTCGATCGGCCGACTCCGGTGATCGTGACCTGCCGGCGCCCGCGCGACAAAGGGCTGTGGCGGTTCACCGAAGAGCAGCGGCAAACGCTGCTGCGATCGGCCATCGTGGCGGGGGCCGATTACGTCGATCTCGAAGAAGATATCGCGACGGACATACGCCGCTATGGCCCGACCAAACGTATCATCAGTTACCACAACTTCGACGAAACTCCGGCCGACATTGCCGACATTCACGCGCGGTTGGCAAAGCTCGATGCCGACATTGTCAAAATCGTGACAATGGCCAACTCTCCCGCCGACAACGTGCGCATGCTGCAACTGGTTCGCGGGGCTGCGAGCCTCACGGTCGGGTTCTGCATGGGGGAATTCGGCCTACCCAGCCGGATCCTGACCGGACGCTACGGCGCGCCGTTCACCTACGCCACCTTTCATCGCGAGCGGCAAATGGCCCCCGGCCAGCCGACGTTCGACGAGATGCGCGATGTCTACCGCTACGATCAAATCAACGAAGAGACCGAGGTGTTCGGCGTCGTGGCCGACCCGGTCGCGCATAGCTATAGCCCCCTGATCCACAACGCGGCACTGGCCCACCTGGGGCTCAACGCCGTGTATTTGCCGTTTCGAGTCCCCGAGGGCACGCTGGCCGAAACAATTCGTGAATTCGACGCTCTGGCGGTCAAGGGCTACAGCGTCACACTGCCCCATAAAGAAGCAGTGGTCGAACTGGCAGACGAACGTGACAAAGCGGTCGACGAGATCGGCGCCGCCAACACCCTCTATCGCAACGACCGCGGGACCTGGTCGGCGGCCAATACCGATCATGATGCGGCTCTGTCCAGTCTGGTGGAAGCACTGTCGGCAGAATCTCCCGACAAGCCGGCCGAAGCGGCACACCCCCTGGCCGGCAAGAAAGTGCTGTTGCTGGGCGCCGGGGGGGTGGCTCGGGCGATCGGTCATGGCGTCGTTCGCCACGGCGGAATTCTGATGGTGACCAACCGCACCAAGGCGCGCGCCGCCGAACTGGCCGAGCAGTTCGGCTGCGTCCTGGTTCAATGGGAAAATCGCGGTGCCCAGTTCGCCGACGTGCTGATCAATTGCACTTCCGTCGGAATGCACCCTGGGGTCGACGAGACCCCCTTTGTCGCCAACTGGCTGCGCGAGGGGATGATCGTGTTCGATACGGTCTACAACCCCGAGCGCACGCTGCTGATCAAGCAGGCCCGCGAGCGGGGTTGCCGCACGGTGACGGGAGTTGAAATGTTCGTTAGGCAGGCGGCGCGGCAATTCGAGCTGTTTACCGGCCAACCGGCACCGCAGGACGTGATGCGCGACACGCTCCGCCAGGCGATCTCGCCCGCGAGGTCGTCGTGATGGTCGTCACGCTCATCGGCTATCGCGGCAGCGGCAAGAGCACCCTCGCCGCCCCACTGGCGGCTCGTTTGGGCTGGGACTGGGTCGACGCCGACACCGTGATCGAAGATTCGGCCGGCTGCACGATTCGCGACATTTTCGCGGCCGAGGGAGAAGCGGGCTTTCGCACGCGCGAGCGGAGTGCGATCGTGGGCCTCGTGTCGCGCGACCGACTGGTGCTGGCGGCCGGCGGGGGCGCAATTCTCAATCCTGACACGCGCCGCGACCTGCGGGCCGCCGGTCCCGTCGTCTGGCTGCAAGCCGGCCTCGAAACGCTCGCTGCGCGAATTGCCGGCGACCCGACCACCGCCGGTCGCCGCCCGAGCCTTTTGGGCGGGGGCCTGGCCGGGGGCGGACCGCAGGAAATCGCCCGGCTGCTTGCCGAGCGCGAGCCGCTGTACCGCGAATGCGCGACGCTGATCGTCGACACCGCGGACCGGAACATTGACGAGATCGTCGACGAGATCTGTCGCGGATTGCCTCACTGAGCGGACCAGATTCATGTTTCGATCAACCCGGTACCGGCAGCAAACAGCGGGGGAGGTTCGTCCCTTGAATGCGAACGGCGCTGTGGTTGACTGCGTCAGGGGTCGGCCGTGAACATCGTCGCCATCGAGTACATCGTCATTCTGGTCGGGCTGTTCGTCCTGGGCTCGGTCGTCGGCAGCCTGCTCAACGTCTGCATCTGTCGGCTGCCTCGCGAAGAGCGCTTCTGGGTGGCCCTCAGGGGCATCGTTTACCCGCCGTCGCACTGTCCGCGCTGCGGCGACCGGATACCGTTTTACCTCAACGTGCCGATCTTCGGCTGGCTGATTCTGCGGGGCCGCTGCCGCGAGTGTCGCGGCAAAATCTCACCGCGCTACCCGCTGATCGAGCTGTTGACCGGCGTTCTGTTTGCTTTTCTCTACTGGTGCGAGATCCCCGACTGGTGGCGGGTTCCGCAGGAGGGTTCGCTGTTTCAGGTTTTCGGGCCGCAGGAGGCACAATGCTGGCTGCATCTCACGACGCTGACCGCGCTGCATTGCCGTTATGCTCTGCATTTGGTGCTTCTTGCGGCACTGATCGTGGCGACGTTCATCGACTTCGATCTGAAAATCATTCCAGACGCGGTGACGCTGCCGGCGATGACGGTCGGTATTCTGGGAAACTGGCTCCTGGCCTGCGTCTTCGTCGTCCCCCTCTGGTACCAGACCCCAGGAATGCTCGCAGCCGCGCAGCAGCAGTGGTGGCAACTCGGGCTGCCTGCGCCCCCCTTGCTGCCGGCCTGGCTTGGCGGCTGGCTGAGTGCCGTGGGGGTGCCGACCTGGATGACCACTTGGCCCGCCCTGCACGGGCTGCTCGTGAGCCTCGCGGGAATCGTCGTCGGGGGGGGCATCATCTGGGGCGTGCGCATTGCCGGCCAGTGGGGTTTGCAGCGCGAGGCGATGGGATTCGGCGACGTGGTGCTGCTGGCAATGATCGGCAGTTTCATCGGCTGGCAAGGGGCATTGGCCACGTTCTTTCTGGCGCTGCTGTGCGCCCTCGCTGCCTTGATTCTGGCGGTGATTGTGGCGGCGATCGCCATGCTCGCTTGCCGGCGGTTACGTTTCGGGCGCGAGATTCCTTTCGGTCCTTATTTGAGCCTGGGGGCGCTCGTCCTGCTGTGCAGTTGGCGCTGGGTTTGGCCCACCGTCGAGTCGGTCCTGGCTCTGGGGCCGTTCCTGTTGCCTGCCGCTCTGTGCCTGTTTTTGTCCCTGGCGGCCTTGCTGTATGTCGTGCGCACCATTCAGAACCTGTTGGGCTTTCGTGTGGCCGAGCCCGAAGTCGAGCGGGAATGGACGGCCGGCGACCAGTTGGCGCATTTCGCCGGCGAATGGACCGACGAGGGCCAGGGGCAATGGCCGCGCGAAACGTGGCCGGGTTCACAGGCCGGCCGCGGCCTGGGTGCCGAACGCGACTGGCGAAGAACTGGCGCCAGAGATGCCGCACATTGGCGGCGGCCCTGGCGCCAATAAAAAGCGCCCGATTGGCAGCTATCCCGTTTTGAGACCGGCAACGATTTCGGAAATTGCGCGCGAATCGGACGGAATTCCTGAGACAAATGAACTTACCCCTGCTTAAATATCGAAGGACGGTGTTGTCCTACCGTCGCGGGGACTCCGAATTATGGAAAACGGCCTCCCGTCGTTTGACGAGTTCACCGGTCTGAAACTGGCCGGTCTCGAATCCTACGATATTCTCGCGCTGAGTTTCTACGGTGCCCGCGGGTTGCCAGGCACCGAGCATTCGAACCTCGAACGCTGGTACTCGAAACGCGATGCCTGGGTTTATCGCGTGCAATTCGAGACCGCACGCCACCTGTACCGCTTCGATTCGAAGTCGGAACCGCCAACGGACACTTTTTACGGCAACTCGTTGGGCCGGTTTCTTTGCTACTTTATGCTGCAAGTCCTGCAAGAAGACTGCGGCGTGCGATACCACCCGGATCGGAAGATGAATCCGGCGTCGTGCAAGCCGGCAGACGTGTTCGCACACGGCATCATGGACGATGACGGCGAAGGTGGCACCTGCGCATCGATGCCGATCGTCTACGTCTCCGTCGGCAGGCGACTGGGATACCCCGTGCATTTGGTCGAAACCCGCGGACATCTGTTTTGCCGATGGGACGATCCAAAGGGGACGAAAATTCGTTGGCGCAATCCCGATATCACGTTGCGAGTCCCTCCCGAACGGTTCAACTTCGACGGTTCCGGGGAAGGGATTTCATACCGCTCCGACGACTACTACAAGACGTGGCCTGAACCGTGGACAAAGTTCGAGATCGAGCACGATTGCTACCTTCACACGCGCACCGCTCGGCAGGCGCTGGCCGCTTTTCTGATCGAGCGCGGCGAGTGCTTCTGGGACTTCGGCATGCGGGGTCTGGCGCTACAGTCGTATCACTTCGCACGCCAACTCGTCCCGGATGAGGCGCGGTACGACCGCCTGCACGCCTCCCGCTCCCGCGAGTGCGAATTCGACCGGATCATGCTGGATCACCACCAGCGCGTGCAGCAAATGCGGCTGGGTCATGGTTTGGGCCATCTTCCCGGTTGCCTCTGCACGCAGTGTTGGCATTCCGACAATCGGCGAAACCAATTGCGCCCGTTCGGTCACGGGGAATACTGCCAGTGCTTCAACTGCCGCAAAGCGCTGGAAGCCGCGGCGCCGGCCGGCGCTCCGGGGCACATGCCGGGTTGTGAGTGCTTTCAATGTGTTCAGGCACGAGACGCTGCGGGGATGCGTGCGGGTATTCGCGGTCACGTTCCCGGCTGCGGTTGCGCGGGCTGCCTTCGTGTTCGCCAAACGCGCGCGCCTTTTGGCGCATTTCCGGGACTGCCCGGCTTCAAGCCATTCTGAAAGGGAGTTGCCATGTACCAACCCGTTCTGGGCGCGTTTTTGTCGAGAGACCCGTTGCCGGCCGATGGCCAACCCGTATTGATGGGGCGAGCGCGGGGAGCGCAAACGCCTCCGAATATGGGTGTGACACTCTATGCCTATGTTAGCAATAATCCGTTGAGACGAACCGATCCGTCAGGCCTTAGCTACGAGAAGGGTGCCGGTGCGCCCGCAGCCCCTCGAAACAAAAACCCGAATTCCCCGAGCCTGCGCGGCCCGTGTGGGTGCAAGCCAGGTGTATCCATCAAGTTGTTTTGCCGTAAGATGCCCGCCGCCTTCAACACCCTGTTTTTGCACTGCTACCTTGCGATCACAGACGAGAACGGAACCTATATAGAGACCATTTCCGGCGTGGCCGAGAAGGACGAGTATTGGGACAGAGGCAAGCTGGTTGGAGGGGACTGGAACTGGGACTTGGGCCATCTTATCAAGGACCCCGTAGTGGTGGCAGAGGGGGGAGATACCGGTGATTCAGAATACCCGTTCGACACCGGCGACATGAACGCCTGCGATTTTTACGATTGCGCGATGCAAGCGCTTGACAAACTCGGCGGCAATCTGGGTAAGTACAACCAGTATTTTAATAACAGCAACACGTTGCTCACAGCGCTCATCCAGAAATGCGGCGGCAATGCGAACTTCCCTTGGGCGGCCTGGGGATCGGATGACGTTGGCATTTATGGCGGAGATCCCCAAAGTGACCCCGGTGGGTATATCCTCTGAGGCGATGCGGAAAGCGGTATCGAACTGGAATGAGTATAAAGCAAGGTTGGCGTCGGTTGAAGCATGCTCGTCGTGCTCGGAGGTGAACCCAGAGTGTCGAGGCGTTTGGGATGTTCAATCTGTGCGGTCGTGTGTTGCTCCGTGTTGATGGTTGCCGGTTTCTGGGTGCCAAGCGAGGAGATCATCACGTCACGCCCGATAGCAGTTGCGGTTTCTGGGCCGGGTACGGCGGATATCGCGGGGGTGCGGTATGCTTCATTTCTCACTGAGGATTCCGCGGAAGCCGCCGCGGCAAATTACAGCCGGGTTTCGGGCAGCTTTGCGGCAGCAATCAAGGATGGTCCCGGCCGATTTCAAGTGGCCGCGAAGACCATAAGCGTGCGCTCCCCCTTGGGGCGAGTCCTAAACGCTCAGCCGTATAAGTGGCTGGTTGTACACGTTGAGCGCGCTGACGAACAGCCTGTGACAAAGGTGTTATCACTCTTTGACTCTTCCGGGGCTTTGATAGGAGAAGTTAGCGTAGACCTGCCTCCGGAGCATTAGGTTTAGATCGCGTATGGTGCAGAAACCGGCTGCCGCGGTGACCGGATCATGCTGGATCACCACCAGCGCGTGCAGCAAATGCGGTTGGGTCATGGTTTGGGCCATCTTCCCGGTTGCCTCTGCGCGCAGTGTTGGTATTCCAACAATCGGCGAAACCAATTGCGCCGGTGTGGTATCTTAGTAGGACACTGTGCGCGATGCAGGCTTTTTCAGTCAAGAAGCTTTTGATTGGTGCGCTGGCTGCCGGCGGTGGGCTTTTGCTAATGGTTGCTGCCACGCTTCTGCTCCTACAAGAAGTCAATGGGCCACCATTCCGACTAATTATAGAACCGGAAAACGATCATGCGTCGGTGCAATTTACGCAACCAAACGCGAGACTGGTTTCCAGAAGCTTTCCCATCAATCTGCACTTCGATGAGCGCCATGAAGTTATTTTGGATTCCGCTTCGGTTTCGATCCCCGGTGGTCGCGTAGAGTTCGCGGATACGACAATTCTCCCCGGAAGATTCAAGGTACGTTTCGGCGAGACGCTTTTCGATGTTATGCAAAACGGTATTGAGGTTGGCGGTCAACTGACGGATTGGAAGACCGATGATTCCCGTGAAACACCATAGCTGCACGCCAAACTCGCCGCACTCCGTGACCCAGCCGCAGGCTGCCGTGGGGACGAAAAGGGGGCCGCGGCACGGCGGTTTACCGACTGGCTGGTCCGGGGTCGGCCCTGCCGACTCGGCGCTCGTCCCCCAACTCGTCGCGCATGCGGCCCAGGGCCGCCAGTGCTTCGATCGGCGTCAACCGATCGGGGTCGATGTCCCGCAGCCGCTCGAGCACGGGGTGCTCGACGACGTGAAAGAGCTGCAACTGCCGGTCGCTCTTGCGGGCCGGGACGTTCGGCTTGCCGTTTTTGTCGAGATGGTCGGCTTCGAGCGAATCGAGAATGACCCGCGCGCGTTCGACGACGGCGATCGGGATGCCCGCCAGCCGCGCCACGTGGATCCCGTAACTCTTGTCGGCCGAGCCTTCGACGATCTTGTGCAAAAAGACGATGCCCCCTTCATTCTCGCGGACGGCCACGTTCCAGTTGCGGGCCATCGGCAACGTCTGCGTCAGTTCGGTCAGCTCGTGGTAATGCGTCGCGAACAGCGTGCGGCAGCCGATTTCGTCGTGCAGAAACTCGGTCACCGACCAGGCCAGAGAAATCCCGTCGTAGGTGCTCGTCCCGCGGCCGATCTCGTCGAGAATCACCAGGCTTCGCTCGCTGGCGGCGTTCAGAATTCGGGCCGTTTCAGTCATCTCGACCATGAACGTACTTTGTCCGCGGCTGAGTTCGTCACTGGCGCCGACCCGGGCGAACACGCGGTCAGCCACGCCGATGCGGGCCGAGCGTGCCGGCACAAAAGAACCCATTTGCGCCAGAATCACCAGCAGTGCCGACTGACGGATGTAGGTGCTTTTGCCCGCCATGTTGGGGCCGGTGATGATCTGCACGCGGCCCGCCTCGTCGCCCAGGACCGTGTCGTTGGGGACGAACTGTCCTGACGGTTGCAGACGATCGAGCACCGGGTGCCGCCCGTCGCGAATCTCCAGCAGCGGCTCGGCGGTCAATTCGGGACGGCAATAGTTGCGCAGGTTGGCCAGGGTCGCCAGCGCGCACAATACGTCGATTTGCGCCAGAACTTCGGCGGTCTGTTTGAGGCGGCGCCCCTGAGCGGCCACGCGCTCGCGCAGGGCGGCGAACAGCTCGTGTTCGAGCGTCTGTGCCTGCTGCTCGGCGCGCAGGACTTTCTCTTCATGCTCTTTGAGCTGGGGGGTGATGAACCGTTCCTGATTCTTGAGCGTCTGCTTGCGGATGTACTCGGCGGGAATCGGGGTTTTGGCGGCCTGCGCGGCCGTGATTTCAAGGTAATAGCCGAACACCTTGTTGAAGCCGACTTTGAGGCTGGGGATACCGGTCCGTTCGATCTCGGTGGCCTGGTACCGGGCAATCCACTCTTTGCCGCCGCGGGCCAGGTCACGGCACTCATCCAGCGGCGCATGAAACCCAGGGCGGATCAGCCCGCCATCGGCCAGCGACAACGGCGGCTCGTCGACGAGGGCCGCGTCGATGTCGGCCCGCACGTCGGCGCACAGGTCGAGCCCGGCTTCGAGTTCGCGCAGCAGCGGCGATTGCCGGCCGGTCAGTTTGGCTTTTACGCGGGGAACCAGTTCGAGCGTCGCCGACAGAAACCGCAAATCGCGGGGGCTGACGCGGCCGGTCGCCACGCGGGCCGTCAACCGCGCCAGATCGTAAGCCTCGCAGAGCGCGTCGCGCAAATCGTGGCTGGCCGGGGCCGATGCGATCAGTTCCTCGACCGCGTCCAGCCGGCGATCGATCTGCGCCACATCGGTCAGGGGATTCGAGAGCCAATCGGCCAGCAGCCGCGCCCCCATCGGAGTCACCGTTTCGTCGATCACCGCCAGCAGGCTCCCGTCGCGCTGGCCGTCGCGCAGAGTACGGGTCAATTCGAGACTGCGGCGGGTGGTTTCGTCGATGATCAGCGACGAACCTCGCACGTACGGCTCGAGTTGGACAATGTGGTTGAGGGTGCTCTTTTGGGTTTCCTGCACGTATTCGAGCAGCGCCCCGGCCGCCGTGATGCCGGGCGATGCTTCGACGTCCCAGCCGAACCCCGAGAGCGATTGTGTGCCGAAGTGATCGAGCAGAATTCGGCGGGCATGGGTCGCCGCAAAGCACCACGCCGGACGCTCGGTCAGAAGCCATTCGCCGGCCTGCCGCAGTTGAGTCTGCCGCAGTTGAGACGTTGTCGCCTCGGTCGCCAGGCATTCGGCCGGTTGCAACCGCGCCAGTTCGTCGGCGAGGTTGTGCAGCTCGAGATCGCTCGCCACGAAACGCCCGGTCGAGAGTTCGAGCCAGGCCAGGCCGGCACGTTCTTTTTCGATGCAGACGGCCGCCAGGAAATTGCTTTGACGCGGGTCAAGCAGCGCATCTTCGGTGAGCGTCCCGGGAGTCACGACGCGCGTGACCTCGCGCCGGACGAGGCCTTTGGCCTGGGCCGCGTCTTCGACCTGCTCGCAGACCGCCGCCCGAAACCCGGCCTGGATCAGCCGCCGCAGGTAGTTGTCGAGCTGGTGGTAGGGAAACCCGGCCATCGGCACCGGGTTGGTCGAGCCTTTGTCGCGACTGGTGAGGGTCAGCCCCAGGACCCGCGCGGCGGCTTTGGCATCGTCGTAAAACAGCTCGTAAAAATCGCCGATCCGAAACAGCAGAATCGTCTGGGGATACTGCGCCTTGACCTCCAGATAGCGCTGCATCGCCGGGGTGATTTTGGGTTCGGTGTCGGCCATGAGCGCTCTAGGAGATGGACGAACGCTGAGAGGACTCCACCAACCCCGCGTCGGTGGTGAAACGACTGACAGCTATCATCATTGTTTTGCCACCGGCTTCTCGGGAAACAGGTTGCTGACGCTCGTGCGATCATGTACCGATCGGATCGCCTGTGCGAACAGCGGGGCCACCGAGACGACTGTGACGTTGGCAGGCGGCTCGTCGAGTTGATGCTCGATCGTATCGGTGATGAACAGCCGTTTGATGACGCTGGCGCCGATTTTGGGGGCGGCCCCTTTCGAGAGCACGCCGTGCGACACGGCCGCATAAATGTCGCGGGCGCCGCGCTGCTTCAGCGTTTCGGCCATGGCGATCAACGTCCCGCCTGAGATCGTGAAGTCGTCGACGAGCAGCACGTTCTTGTCGCGGACAGAGCCGATCACTTCCAGTACGACCGCCTTCTCGTCGTGGGCCGGGCGCGCCTTATTCCCGATCACGACCGGCGTCCCCAGGAGGTTGGCGTACGACGAGGCATCTTTGGCGAAGCCGATGTCGGGGCTGCACACGACCAGATCCGGAATATTCAGCGGCCGGATGTGATCGCACAGCACGTGCCGCCCGTACAAGTGATCGACGGGAATATGAAAGAACCCCTGAATCTGCGGACTGTGCAGGTCCATAGTCAGGACGCGGTCGCAACCGGCCGCCTCGATGGCATCGGCACAGACCCGCGCGCGGATCGAGACCCTGGGCTCGTCCTTCTTGTCTCCTTTGGAATAGCTGAAAAACGGAATCACCGCCGTCACCTGTTGCGCGCTGGCGCGCTTCAGCGCATCGATCCAGAACAGCAGTTCGACGAAATTGTCGTTGACCGGGTAGTGAACCCCCTGAATGACGAACACGTCCCGGCCGCGCACGTTTTCGAGCACGCGCACAAAGACGTTGCCTTCGCTGAAATACTGCGCCTGCGAGGGCGAAACGCGCACTCCCAGTTCGCGGGCGATCGCGGCAGACAGCTTGGGGTTGCCGGAACCGGCCAGAATCGCCAGGTCTCCCTGCGGCGGCTGGAACGACATCAATCGCGGCCCGGCCGCTGCGGAGTTCACCAAAGAGGGATCTGACATTTTCGAAAAAGCGCGAGGCCGAAAAAGGGGCGACAGCAAAGCGCACCGCATCATATCCAAGCATGAGGGCAACTCAAGCGTGTCCCCGCCAACGGGTAGTGGTACATTTTGCGTACGGATCGCACTTTCGGGGTATCGGGCGGAATTGACGTAAGTCAGGGGGCGTCAGAATCGCGATTCGACGCATTCAGGCCACAAGCCACCGGAAGAACTTTTCCAAGAGATACAGCACGAAGGCTACTGCGACCGCAAGGCACGCGAACTGCCACAATGACAGATCGAAGAAGTATCTTCGGTTCCGTTGCTCGCAGGTCCAGTGGGGCCTACCAAATGGCCAGCGGTTGCGATCTTCGCTCATGCCTCGATTGTACCGCGGAGGGCGGGAGGCGGGCTACGGATTCTTGCGCCGCGTCATGATCGACCGGAGAATGATGTCCTCCGGCAGGTCGAAATAGTGGAACTTGCTCCGCACGTCGTCACAGAACCGCAGGGCGCTTCGCGAATGCAAAAGCAGTTCGTCAATCGTCAATTCGTTGCGAAACGTCGTGTCGAACTCGTCAACCATTTGATCCATGAAGGCATTTTTCTGCATGTCGATTCCGAATTCCTGCGGCTTGAACATACTGCGGCCCATGAGAAACTCCCGGTAGAACGTGGACTGAGAGACGGGAACAGCAACAGTCGCCATGATGGACTCCCGAGAATGCGGAAAGCAACACAATTCTGCGTAGCCTCAGACCTCCTGATCTGGCGGAATTTGCTTTGGCACCGAGTTTGGATTGGCGGGCGGTGCTAAGGAGGTGAAATGGAGCTGCAGCTTGGTCCCCGGATACGCGAAAGCAGCGTCATTGAGGGTGCCGATCAGATGTTGAAT
>SIAF01000027.1 GCA_009691905.1 Planctomycetaceae bacterium
TCGAATGGACCTACACCGGAAAACCGATGCAAAAGGAACGCCGACCCAAATTCGTCTCGCCGCATCGGCGCGTTAAGCTGAGCAAAAACCAGAGGCTGGCAGAACCCGTCACCTCATGCACCTCTGTTTGAGAGATGTGGCACTAGCTGTCGCTGGAGTGCATCCAAAAGTGGCCCAACAATTGGCCCGGCACTCGACGATCCGCTTGACGATGGATCGCTACACGCATCTGCAGGTGGCGAGCGTGGCGGCGGCCTTGGACAACCTGCCCAGTTTGCCCGAAGTGGATCGAGCGGTGCAGAGTTCTGAGGCAGCGGATTCCCAATCCGACCCCGGCTCCGAAAAGCTTGCACCGGGGCTTGCACTAACTTCTGACGTTTCGTGTCCAGGCCTGTCTACTCCTGGCATCGACAGCGAGCAGGGGTCTCCGAAAACGCAAACGCCTAAGTCCCCCACTGAAGGGGACTTAGGCGTCGTGTGTCAACCTCTGTCAGCTTATGACAGCGAAAGGCGCCGGACAGAGTCGAACTGTCGATGGCGGATTTGCAATCCGCTGCCTTAGCCACTTGGCTACGGCGCCGGAATTCGCGGCCGAAATTCATGCACGGCGAATTGTTCGAATCCTATGGAGCGTGCGGGATTAGGTCAAGGGCGTTGGGGGCCGGGTTGACGCCGCCGCGCCGTCGATTGACTTCCTGCAGGCTGCGGAACAGGGGGAATCCCCTGCGATTTGAGAATTCGTCAGTACCGGAAGTAACAGAAGTGACAGTAGTATCGGCAATTCGGGTTCGAGGAATTACTCCGGCGCCGAAATCGACTTGGCAACTTGGCGTGAATTCAGGCAGGTTTCCACCTCATCCGAAGTTGCAAGTTTTGCAGTTGCGCGTTTTGTTTCTGCTGTTCGAGGAGTTTTTGCAGAATCTCAGAAAGCCCGGAGGGCGGCACGTAGTAGCCAGGGGCGTCAGCCCCTGGAAGACGTCGGCATTTGTTCCCAGCCCGGGCAGGGGCGGCGTGAATCGTCCGGTGTCGCCCCTACCCGGGGCTGAAATGTTTCCGCCGCCGGGATTCCGGGGGTTGACACCCCCGGCTATTCCATGTCGCCCTCCGGGCTGAAAAACCCAGAATCCCCTGAGTCCCACGAAAACGCGCAACTTCAAAAGTTGCAAGGACGTTTTGGTCCGGCACGCGACTTCGCATTGTGCGGCGTGGTTTTTGATCAGTTCGCCCTGCCTGCTGCCGCTGCCAAAAACCGCACTTTTCCCGGCAGTGGAAAATCGGGCCGGCCGGCGGTACGATTCGCCCTCTCTCATCGGTCGCCGCGTCGCCGCGGCTGATTTACCTCACCTTCAGATGCCATTGGATCGCCCCTCATGTCGCAGGCCCCAGCGCCGTCTCGAGTCGTTGACGAAACGGAACAGCAACTGATCAGCACAGCTCAGGAAGCGGTCAGCCAGTGTCGCTGGGTCGTTGGGGAGTGCGCGGCAAAATGGACGCAGCGATATGCCCGCGGCCGAACCGATGCCGATTTTGCGGCACTGGTGGGGATCACGCCCGATCAGGTGTTTCAGCGGCGCCGGGTGTGGGAGACATTCGGCACGGTGCGGGGCGACTTTCGGAAACTGAAGTGGTCGCACTTTTACGCGGCATTGACGTGGGACGATGCTCTCGAATCTCTGCGGTGGGCCGCCGAGATGGAAGCGCCCGTGGCCGAGATGCGGGCCTGGCGCCGAGCTCGGCATGGAGAAGATCTGTCGGTCTTGGTCGACGATGAGGTCGTCCGCTACTTGCCCACCGAACCTGAGTTCGTTCAGGATCCGTCGCAATTCGCCGCTGCCGGCGAGCGGGGCGAAGCGCGTCCGGGCACCTTTGGGGCGGCCGGCGAACGAACGGCGTCGAGCAGCGTGGCGCGTCAGGCCGGCGACGACGGGGGCGAGTACTCGCCGTTTCGTGCTGATGCGGCCAGCCCGGCCCCGGCCGGGGGCCATACCTCGCGGCAGGGTGAACCCCCCGAGCTTCCTACGCCCGAGCAACTGGTCAAGCGGCTGACGAGTACGCTGGATCGCTGCGCGAAGGTGTTGACGCCTGAATTTCGCAAAGAGTTCCGTCGTCTGCCGGAACCGGTTCGCCTGCGTTTGTTCGAGTCGGCGAAGGAGTTGGCCGAATGCGTATCGCATTTGCGATAACGCAGCGTGCGGGCGCTTGAGCCAGAGGCCGGCCGTCGTTGCGGCACCGAGCGCCTCGATTGCCGCAATTCAGCTTGCAATCGCGAGACTTGCGTGGGATCGTGTGGAAGCAGGCGGTTGGTGCCTGCGGTCGGTCGTCCGACGACCCGTCGCCGCGCACGCTCAGGAGCACGAGCATGTCAAACGTCAGCCATAAACGGATGCATTCGGCCAACGGGACCGGAGTCAACTGGCTGTTGGTCATTCTGCTGATCCTGCTGCTGGGGTTTCTGTGGCGTTCGCAGGGGATGAGCCGGCGCCTCGCCGATTTGACCGGATGGACATCGGAAAAACCGATCATCGCCCGAGGAGATCTGGCGGAAGATGAAAAGGCGACCATTGCCCTTTTCAAAAGAGCATCGCCTTCGGTCGTCCACATCGTGAGTCTGAAGGTCGACCTGGAAACACTGGCTCCCGACAGCATCGACGCCCCGGGATCGCTGCAGGCGACCGGTTCGGGAATTGTGTGGGATGAAAGCGGCTACATCGTCACCAACTATCATCTGATCGACAAAGCCGGCGCGGCCAAGGTGATTTTGACCGACCAGTCCGACTGGGATGCACGCGTTGTGGGAACCGCGCCCGACAAAGATATCGCGGTTCTTAAAATCGAGGCGCCGGCAGCCCGCTTGCATCCGATCGAAATCGGCGACTCGACGAATCTTCAAGTCGGACAAAAGGTGTTTGCCATCGGCAACCCGTTCGGTCTCGACCAGACCTTAACGACCGGAGTCATCGGCGGCCTGGGACGTGAGATCGTTTCCAAGACGGGCCGACCGATTCAAGGGGTGATTTTGACGAATGCCGCGACCAATCCCGGCAACTCGGGGGGACCGTTGCTCGACAGTGCCGGACTGGCGATCGGGATCAATACTGCCATTATCAGCCCCTCCGGCGCCAGTGCCGGGATTGGCTTCGCCGTCCCGATCGAATCAATCCGCGAAATCGTCCCGCAACTGATTAAATACGGAAAGATCGAACGGGTGGGAATGGGGGTGATTTTCTGGAATGATGCGGTTCCCGCCTGGCTGGGCCTGAAGGGAGTGCTCGTCAACTTTGTCACCGAAGGAAGCCCGGCCGCTTCCGCGGGAATTCGCGCCACCGAATACGACGAGAATTTACGACCGACCCGGCCGGGCGATCTGATCGTGGCCATCAATGACCGACCGATCGGCAATTCGCGAGACGTGTACCGCATTCTGGATCAATACAAGGCGGGCGAGACGCTTCGGGTGCGGCTGCGTCATAATGGGGAAGAGCGAGAGGTGCAGGTCACCCTTGGTGTTTTGAACTGAGGGGTGTGCTGAACTAAGGGGTGTGCTGAACTATGTTCGGTGTGCTGGATTAAGTTGACTTCCTACAGTGGCGGTGTAGGATGGAACCGAGGGCGTCGGATCGACGTCAGTTTTCGGGGCCGGTTTTCGGGCCGATCCGTAGTGCCTGACGTTTCGCGATTCCATCGCTTTGGGCTACCGGCATGCCTGTCTCCGTCGTGACACCTGAAGTTGTCGTCGATCACCGTGTGACCGTGATCGTCCTGAGTGCCGGATACCGGTCGATCAACGAGCAGGTGCTGGACGGGGGCTTTCGGGATTTTCTCACTGAGACTTGCGGGAGAGCCGATCCGCCACTGGTCGTGCTCGACCTGTCGAACACGACGTTTTTCGGCTCGTCGTTTATTGAGTTGATATTTCGGGTCTGGAATCGGTTGCAAGCTCGACCCGGCGGCAGCTTCGCGATCTGCGGACTGACGTCCCACTGTCTGGAAGTTCTCAAGATCACGCATCTGGATACACTCTGGCGGCTTTACCCCACACGCGAAGAAGCGGTGGAAGCATTGCTCGTTCACCATCCGGACCAGCCCGGATGGGGTCCCAACCCGCTAGCGACCGGTGGGTGAACGTCGAGGCGCCCATCGCGCTCGTTGCAGTCTCGCATGGGATGCTACAATCTTCAGCGCGGCGGTCGATTGTGCGCGAAGTCGGACCCAATCGGCGGTGTCAGCTCGGCCGTTTCGTCGGCGCGATCGAGGCGGAACGTGATTTCGTCGCCATGGATGTCGATGACCGTCAAGACCTGATTTGCGAAATGCACCGAGTCACCGACCGCCAGTTCGAAATCAAGCTCACGCATTGCGACCTCCTTGTGCTGCTGGAAATGAACGAGCGACCAGCGGTCGATGGCGAAATCGGCGAATGCCGTCCTTCGCGTCGCGGTCCACAGAACTATACCAATTCTCGGCGGGCATCGTAAACAGAGCTTTCATGGATCCGCTTCGCTTTACCCCGATCCTGAAACGGCTGCGGTGGGGCGGGCGACGATTAGCGACGAAACTGGGAAAATCCCTCGGCGACGGAGACGATTACGCCGAAAGCTGGGAGCTTTGCGATCATGGGGAAGACCAGACAATTGTCGCCGTCGGCCCCTGGCAGGGGTGGACACTCAGTCGACTGGTGGCTCGGGAGGGAGCGGCGATATTGGGTCGGCACGCGGGTCTCGAGCATTTTCCGCTGTTATGTAAATTTCTCGACGCATCCGACCGACTTTCGGTACAGGTCCACCCGAACGACGCCCAGGCCGATGCCTGTCAACCCGGCGAACGCGGCAAGACGGAAGCCTGGGTGATCGTCGACGCTCTCCCGGGTAGCTGCGTATTCGCCGGCCTGCAGCCGCAAGTCACGCGCGCCGACCTCGCGACGGCGATCGAACAAGGCCGCGTTGAACGCTGTCTGCACAAAGTGGAAGTGGTGTCGGGCGACTGCTTGTTTATTCCCGCCGGGACCGTCCACGCCATCGGTGAGGGAGTGTTGCTGGCCGAAGTGCAACAATCCAGTGACCTGACGTTTCGCCTGTTTGATTGGAATCGCGTCGATCGCGAAGGTCGGCGGCGACCGCTGCACATCGCCCAGTCGCTGGCGGTTATCGATTTCAATCGCGGTCCCGTCGGTCGCGTCGTGCCGGTCGTTGATGAGGGCGATTTGCATCGCATCGAAACTCTGGTGCGCAGTGGGTACTTTACGATACGACGACACACGACCACAGCCGCGATCGAGTTCGCCGCTGCCGATCGTTGTCGCATCCTGATCGGCCTTGTGGGTGCCGCTCGATTCGAAGGGACGGCCGCAGCAACGACGCTCAGCCGGGGCGAGACGCTGCTGATGCCGGCTGCGACACCCCGGCTCAGGCTTGTCCCTCGGGGCAAGGCGCAGTTTCTCGAGGTGTTCTGGGATTAGCCCGCTGCGGTGTGACGACTTCAGCCGGATGATTCAGTGCGCCGTGAAAGATGTAGGGTGGGACCAGCAAGCCGAGAACTACTATGGGCCTTCGGTTTTTGAAAATACTCTCGAACCAGAAACCGCGTAGGGTCGTTATTGAACGGCTTGCGCCGGTCCACCATGCGGGTTCCGATGCAATGCGACGCGAATGGTGGGCCTGCGCACGCTGCGCGAGCTGGTCCCACCCTACAGGAAT
The DNA here is from genome assembly GCA_009691905.1 of Planctomycetaceae bacterium. Classification (GTDB taxonomy): domain Bacteria; phylum Planctomycetota; class Planctomycetia; order Planctomycetales; family Planctomycetaceae; genus SIAF01. Next base: position 5,694 of record SIAF01000027.1, read on the forward strand.
AATCCGGGCTAGACTCGCTCACCCGGCCGAGCGCGGCGCCAGACCGCTGCGTTCGAGGTCGTCGATGCGGTCGGCCAGAAATCGGCGAATTTCGTCGAGGCGGGCCGCATCGGTGAGTTTCGCTCCGTCGCGATCGGTGATGTAAAACACGTCGAGAACCTGGTCGCGATGCGTGGCGATTCTCGCCAGCGAGACCGAGAGATCGAGCTCAAGCAGCGCCTTGGCTAATGTGTACAGCAGGCCCCGGCGATCGTGGGCAAAGACTTCGACAATCGTAAACCGTTCGGAAAAGTCATTGTCGATCACGACCTGCGGCGGTTCTCGAAACAAGAGTTGCACTTTGGCACGAGGAATCAAGCGGCGATGCCGTTGCAGCAGGGTCTCGACGGTTTGTCGCCCCAGCAGCACGTCGACGATGGCCGATTCCACTTCTCGCAGTCGAAAGTCGGGCGTCGCACCGGCGTGGTCGCCGTCGATGACGCGGAAACGATCGATCACGATCCCTTCGCCGGTTGTGCAGATACTGGCCGAAAGAATCTGCAAACCCTTGGCGGTCAAGACGCCTGTCATCTTGCTGAATTGCCCGGCACCCACTTGATCGCGCGTGATCACGCGGTATTCGACGGTGTGATTGAGCGGCTCGTAGGTCCCCCGAACCGACACGGCCTCGGCCCCCTGGGCGACGCGGCGCGCGGCTTCCAGATCGTCGACGATGGCGGCGGGTGCAGTTGCGATCAGGTAGTGCAGGGGAAAGCTGCGAAGTCGCCGGTCGAGATCAACCGTCGAGGGTTGCAAACCGCCGCCGGTCACCCGCGACTGCGGATTTGCCGCTTGCAGCTCGTCACGAACCTGCTCGCAAACCTGGCGGATGAGGGCTTCTTCCCTGAACTGTGACGGCTCGCCGCTCAAAATCTGCAGCGATCGGTCATACAATTCGGTGACCAGTTCAGCCTTCCAACTGGTCCAGGTGGTTGGGCCGACCGCACTCACGTCGGCTGCGGTCAGAACATAAAGCATCCGCAGCCATTCGGGACTGCCGACATCGCGGCTGAAACGGGCCAGAAACTCAGGGTCCGACAAATCGCGTCTGAGCGCCAGGTGCGTCATCAAGAGGTGCTTATGGACCAGAAAGACCAGCATCTCCTGCAGAGGGGCAGGCAACCTCAAACGGGCCGCAACGGCTGCCGCGATGTCGCGGCCGACGTCGCTGTGATCGAACTCGTACCCTTTGCCGAGGTCGTGGAGCAACAGCGCCAAATGCAGAATCTCTTTATGTTTGATCTTGCGATAGGCGGCGCCGATCGGTCCCGCATCGCTGTCGAAGCCCTCGGCAATCTCCACGGCTCGCAGCGAATGCTCGTCGACGGTGAAGCTGTGGTATTGATTGAATTGCAGCAGACAGCGTGCGTGGGACATCTCCGGCAGAACGACCTCCAGCAGCCCGGTTGAAAACATGCTGCGAAGCTGACGCCCGACGCTTCCGGTTCGGCCAAGGATCGTCAGAAATGTTTCTGCGGCTTCTTCAGAGAGCGACTCAGGGCGAGGCAAGCCGCGAGTCGTCTGTCGGATCTGTTCCGCCAGTTCGGGAGCGAGTCGCGCGCCGTAGTCACCGGCCAACTGATAGAGGCCCAGCAGGCTTTCGAGGCTTTGAACGGCACCTTCGCGATGGCTGGGGGCGACGTCGATCTCACCGCCGTTGACCCTGTAAATGCCGTTGCTGCGATGCGACAAAATCCGCTGAATCATGCGCGTCCACAGGGAGCGCGGCCGATGGCGTTCGACGAATCGCGCAACAATGTCGACGACGGCCGTGGTATGCCGAAAATACATCTGCATGAAGCGCTCAACGGGCCGTTGTCCGGCAGTCGCCGGCACGCCGTACAAGTCGGCCAGTCGCAATTGTTCTTCTCGCGAAAGCACCTCCTGGGCTTTGCCCGCAGCAAAGTGCAAATCGACCCGCACGCGCGTGATGAACTCCTGAGCCGACAGAAGAGCCTGGGCTTCTTCCAGCGGTAAGGCCCCTTGCCGCCTGAGCCGGTCGATGTCGGGTGTGCCGTAAGCGGCAAAGCCGATCCACCGCAGCAGGTGAATGTCGCGCAGTCCCCCCGACGAGCGTTTCACGTCAGGTTCGAGTTGTCGTTCGCTGACGCCGTATTGCGAGCGCTCGGTCTCTCGGGCCTCCAGGCAATCGAGAACGAACTTCGAATACCGATTGCGCACGATCCGCCGTTGAAACCGGGAACAGAACGAATGGAACAGTCGCTCGTCGCCCCACAGCCGTCGGGCCTCGACGAGTGCAGTCGCGAATTGCGGATCTTCGCGGGCTGCCGCCAGAGCCTCAGACGGAGTTTGGACGCTGTGGCCCAGTCGAATGCCGGCATCCCAACAGTCGCGAACCGCGGTGGCGATACAGGCATCGACTTCGCGGGGGCAGGACGGTGTTCGTAAAAACAACAAATCGGCGTCAGAAAACGGGGCCAGTTCACCGCGACCTGTCCCTCCGATGCCGATGATCGCCGAATGCTCGCGCGCCCGGTTGCGCTCGACGTCATCGAGCGTGGCCAGGGCTTCGTCGAAAATGGCGAGAATCAGCCGATCGACCTGTTCCGAAATCAGCGCCGCGACCTGCAACGCCGGGTCGCCCGCCGCAGACGCGGTTCGCGTCTGTTCACGCAATTGCTGCAGTCGGGCGCGATGTTCTCGCAGTCTGGGGCTTAACTGTTCCGAAGGTGTGGGAGACGCTTGTGACATGGATTCAAAACCGGCGACTGCGTCCGCTCAGCCTGCGGACTGTGGCACAAGAGCCGCTTTGCGCATCGGGCGATCAAACAGGCGCCGTCGGTGGAACGGGTGCGCGCGGCGACTGACACTTCACTACGAGGAGGGGCTGGTCACAGCGCCTCTTCGCTGGTTTCCCCCGTGCGGATTCGAATCACCTCGGCCAGATCGGTGACAAAGATCTTCCCGTCACCGATATGGCCGGTTCGCGCGACGCGAATGATCGTATCGACGACGTCGCGCACCGCCAATTCGGCGACGACGACTTCGAGCTTGACCTTCGGCAGAAAATCGACGGTGTATTCGGCCCCGCGGTACATCTCTTTGTGGCCGCGCTGCCGTCCGAAGCCGCGAACTTCCGTGACCGTCATCCCTTCGACGCCGACGGCGGTCAGCGCGGTTTTCACGTCTTCGAGCTTATAATGGCGGATGACCGCCTCGATCTTTTTCACGATCGAACTCCTGGAAATCAATCGGGCAGGCAATTCTCAAATTGGAAATCTCTGGTCGGGGCTTGTTGAAGTATATTCGCCCGACCCCGGCGCGACCATGCCACACGGCTGCTAAACAAATGTGGTTCGGCTGTTTCGTCGAGGCGGAACTAAAGAATTATTGTGCTCGGGGCCTCTGGCATCGCCTCGCGGCGTGCGTTAAAACGAGTCAGCGACATACACAGGATCGACCGCATGAAAATCGTTGCCATCCGCACTTACACCGTCGGGCAGGAACGTAATTTCCTGTTCGTCGTCGTCGAAACCGACTCGGGGCTCACGGGGGTCGGCAAGGGGGGGGTGACGTGGCGGGAAGCGTCGACGGCCGGGTTTATCGAGGCGCTCGCCCCACTGCTGATCGGGCAGGATCCGTTTCGCACTGAGCATTTGTGGCAGGTGATGTTCCGAAGCGGGTTCTTTCCCGCCGGTCGCGTGGGAGCCGCGGCGATCAGCGCGCTCGATATCGCCCTGTGGGATCTCAAGGCTCAGGCACTGGGTGTGCCGCTTTATCAATTGCTGGGAGGACTCGTCCGCGACAAGGTCGCCTGTTATCCGCACGTCCGTGGCAATTCGCCGCAGTCGCTTGCCGATGCCGCGCGGAAGTTGACTTCGGAAGGCTGGAAGTTCCTGCGGACCGAGCTGCGGGCTGAAGCCGACGGCCAATTGTTCGAGCCGGCGGCGGCCGTACGGCGCGGCGTCGCTGATTTCGCGGCGCTCCGCGAGGCGGTGGGCGATACGGCTGAGATTCTGACGGATGTCCACACGCGGCTCGACCCGGCCGACGCCATTGCCTATTGCCGCGGGATCGAACCGTATCAGCCGTACTTCGTCGAAGACCCGATCCGCATGGAAAATTTCGAAAGCTTTCGCAAGCTGGCGCGCCACGTACAAGTCCCGCTGGCGGCGGGAGAGCAGTACGCGACCAAGTGGGAGTTTCGCCAGCAGATTGAAGAAGACCTGATCGACTACGCGAGAGTCGATCTGTGCATCGTGGGCGGGATCACCGAGGCCCTGAAGGTCGCCGGCTGGTGCGAGACGCATTACATCAAGCTGGCGCCGCACAATCCGTTAGGACCGGTTTCGACGGCCGCCTGCCTGCACCTGGTGCTGGCGACGAGTTACTTCGGCGTTCAGGAACTGCCGCGCGTTCCCGGCACCTATCTGCAGGACGTCTTCCCGGTGCAGGTGCCTTATGCCGACGGCTACCTGCTGCCTCCAACGAAACCGGGCCTGGGCATCGTATTTGATGAAGAGGCCGCGAAAAAACACCCGGTGATCGTGGGGGGCGGCTGCCCGCAGCTTCGGCGTGCCGATGGCACGTTCACGAACTGGTAAGCGCGTTCGTTGGGTTGGTGTGGCTAAGCCATGAATGGTAGCAGGTTATTTGGACGCGACACGTCTCGCATCAGGGAGAGTACTCTTGCCCGAATGGGCCCTCTCGATCAATGACGCGCTGTTCCGGTTTGTGACCCGAGGGCCGGCGTGGGGGCACGTACTGGCCTTTGCGCCCCTGGGTCTTGTTGCCGGCATCGGGCTGGCCCGCTGGTCGGGATATTTGGTTGCGCGCGAAAGCTCGGGAACGAGGAAATTGGCGTGGTTACCGCGATTGGCGATTGTCGCTGCGACCATAGCGCTCTATAGCTTGCTGGTTCTGGCGGTCATTCAGGGAAACTGCCAATCGCTGGTCGAAGGGGGCTCGATCGATTGGGCGCATTGCAGGCTCGTGTACCACGACACCCTGCTGGGACTGCTGCTCGTGGCAACGGTGATTGACTTCGATCAATACTTGATTCCCGATGACATCACCCTGGCCGGGACGCTGATCGGTGTGATCTGCGCGACAGTCGTCGGCAACCTGCAACTCATGCCGATCTGGGTCGACTGGAACAACGCCGACCCGATCATGGGGGCGTACATTCCCGATTGGATCAAGCTCCACCCGCATTGGCATGGCATGGCCTGGAGCCTGGCGGGGCTGGTGGCCGGGGTCGGCATCACGTTGCTGGTGCGGTTCATCGCCGAGTCGGTGTTGGGAGTCGAAGCCCTCGGCTTCGGCGACGTGACGCTGATGGGCATGATCGGCAGCTTTATCGGGTGGCAGGCGGTGTTGTTCGTCTTTCTGCTCGCGCCGCTGTGCGGTGCCGTCATCGGTCTATTTGCCCGACTGCTGCAGGGGCGGCGAGCGATGCCGTACGGCCCTTACCTCAGCGCGGCAACCGTGGTCGCGCTGTTCACCTGGCGCTGGCTGTGGATTCCCACCCGCGACGTATTCGGTCATTGGCCGACGCTGGCCGCGCTAGGGGTGCTGATGACCGTCGGATTGGCGGTGCTGCTGGGGTTGTTACGGCTGTACCGGTCGATACCGGTCACCAGGCGCACGGAAGCGTCGGCAGCAACACATGGTGACGATGCCGCCGGAAGGACCGGTGGCGATCAGCCAAAGTAGTCTTCATCGCTCCGCGTGAAGAGTCTCGGGACGTGAAAGTTTGAATTCGGGTAATCGCAAAGGTTGTGCGTTCCGGTCGATTCCAACAGCCGCGACGGCAAAGCTCGTGCGATTACCTCAATGGTGGATGTCAGCGTTCGCACTCTTCACACGGAGTGATGAAGACGTGTTGCTGCGGTGATTACTGCGGATTCCACATTCGCCGGGATCATTGATCCCAAAGCACATTTCGTCAAAGCTCAAATCCCGCGGTTCAAGGCAATGAATACCGGAATTGTAGACCTCAACGATCAGGATTGAGTTTGCCAGTCCATCACGAAATTCGTCTTTGCTGCGAGGTCTGTTTCCCGGCCAGGACGTGTTCGATCCAACAACGGCGAGGTACGTGGTGGTCTGCTTCATGTCTTTCCCGTCCGCGGAACACGAAAAGCAGTTGTGTCCCAGCACATTCATTGCTCGCTCGTGGAGCAGCGTGTTGCGCGGTCCATCCCAGGGTTCGTCGAAGTGATATTCGTCGTAGAGCGCCTGTTGATCGAGAAATGGCAGGAGCAAGACGCGCCAGCTATGGATCGGCCGGCCGTTCGCGTCGCTCAAAAAGGCTGGCGGAAACGAGCCATACGTTACGTGGTAGTTCTGCAGCGCAAGACCAAGTGTTCGCAACCGGTGTCGACACGACTCGCGGTGGTACGGTTGTCGATCTGACACGGCAGGCGGTCCCAGGAGCGCAATCACCACGGCGATGATCGCCGCTACGACCGAGTATTCCAGGATCTTATTGGAGCGTTTTGTCATCCAAAAAACGGCAAAGGAAATTATGCGGCGTCGCGTGTAAAGTGCCTCTTCAGGGGGCTCACGCCCCGAGCTCGCCTGCTAAACCGTTTTTGCGTGTGAACCTGGTCACTCCACAAATGAAACGCCGCGCGTGGTTCATGGCATCGCTTCTGTCAGCCTCACCGCTTCGGCGGGTGAGACCGATCTCAGTTGGGCAGCCACGTCTTCGGATGCCCCTTTGGAAGCCGCGAGACTCGCGGCCGTTCGAAGCATCGTTTTGTCGACCTCGTTGCTCAACCAGCGAGCGCCGGCCATGCCGACCAGGATGGCGCCGACGAACGCCGCGTACGTCACACTCAGCGATTGAGTGTCGGTCGCCGGGCCGATGATATTGGCACTGGCGAACGGTCCGTAAAGTCCCCACGAGACAACCGCCGCGACACCGCTGACGACCAGGTTGCCGATCAGTCCCGGATAGTAGTAATGCGTGTCGCCCGCCGTCTCGGAGCCGGGCATGAGTTTGATCTTGTCGGCCATCAAGGCGTTGACCAGGCCGCCCAGAGCCCCTGCACCGAAAATTGTTCCCAGGACTTCGAGACCATGCATGTGTCATCTCCAAAGGAATGGGAATCAGGCCAGCAGTTCCGAAATCACATGGGCTTTGGTCACTTCGGGATCGGTTAGGCTCGTTTCACGACCGTCGTGCGGGTACGTCAGACGATTGTGGTCAATTCCCAGGGCCTCCAGCAGCGTGGCATGCAGGTCGTGGACCGTCACTACTTTCTCAACCGACTTGTAGCCGAAGTCGTCGGTCGCACCATGCACATAACCCCGCTTGAAGCCGCCCCCCGCGAGCCACAGCGAAAACGCGTGCCGGTTGTGGTCGCGACCGTCGGCCCCCTGCGAGATCGGCTGGCGACCGAATTCGCCGGTCCACATCACGATCGTCGAATCGAGTAAGCCGCGCTGCTTGAGGTCCTGAACGAGCGCGGCGCTGGGCTGGTCGGTCATACCGCACAGTCCTTTGAGGCTTTCGGCATTCTTGTTGTGCGTGTCCCACGGCTGGCTCTTGAGAACGATCTGCACGAACCGCACCCCCTGTTCGACGAGCCGTCGGGCCAGCAGGCAGCGCGTGCCGTACTCCTGGGTGGCCTTGTTATCCAGGCCGTACATTTCCCGTGTGGCGGCCGTTTCCCCGGAGAGATCGAGAATTGAGGGAACGGTCGTCTGCATCCGCGCCGCGGTTTCGAAATTGGCCAGCCGGGCCGCCAGCTCGGAATTTTCGGGGTGTTTTTCGAGGTGCCGCCGATTGAGTTGATCGAGCAATTGCAATTGGTTCCGCCGCGCGCCCTCCGCGGTGCCGATGGGAGATTCGAGATTCAGCACAGGCGATTTTCCTGAGCGGAACATCGTTCCCTGATACACGGCAGGCAGCCATCCCGATGACCAGTTGCGCTCGCCGTCGACCGGCAGGCCGCCCGGGTCGCTCAGCACGACATACGCCGGGATATTCTTGTTCTCCGAGCCGAGGGCATACAGGACCCACGAACCCCAGGCGGGCATGCCGGCGAAGAAGCGGCCGGAGTGAATCAGCCGCAGGGCCGCTTCGTGATCGACCGATTCGGTGTTCATCGAGCGGACGAGCGTGATCTCATCGGCGATTTTCGAAGTGTGCGGCAGGATCTCGCACAGCTCCATCCCGCATTGGCCGCTTTGGATGAACTTGTACGGGCTGCCCAGCACGTTGCCCTTTTGCTTGTCGAAATGAACTTCGAGATCGCCGCCGGGGTAGGGCTTGCCGTGCCATTTCGTCAATTCGGGCTTGGGATCAAACAAATCCATCTGGCTGGGCCCGCCATGCTGAAACAGGCAAATCACCGATTTGGCCTTGCCGCGAGGGCCAGTGCTTGACGACGCGATCGGCGACTCGTCGGCTGTCGCCGGGGGTTGAGTGGTCGAAAGCAGGTGGGCCAGCGCCAAACCGCCGAGACTGCCGGCGTAATGGCTCAGGAAAGCCCGGCGATCAATCGTTGAACAGGCGTTCCAGGGAACGATCATTGGCGGGGTTCTCTAAACGGTTCATTCCACGTACAAAAACTCGTTACTGGCCAGCAACGACTGGCAGAAATCCTGCCACACGCGACTGCGGGGGTCGGTCATTTCTGAGTATTCGGGCATTTGCTTGTCGAGAAATCGCAGGGCCTCGGCGGATTCGTCAGGTGTCGGCTCGCGGGCGAACAGCAACCGGTAGGCCAAGGTCACGCGCCGCGATTCGTCGAGTTCCATTTGCTGCAGGCGGGCTGAAAAACTTCGTGCGCGGGTGACCGCGAAGTCGGAATTGAGCAGCGCGAGGGACTGCAGCGGGATCGTTGATGGCGTTCGACGCAGGCTGTTAAACACGATCGTCGGCGTGTCGAAGACCGCCAGAAAGCTGAGAACCTGCGTCCGCCGCTGATACAGGTAAAGCGAACGCCGGCGGGCGTCGGCGGTCGATTCGTTGACCAGCACCTCTCCCGATTCATTGCGAATGGTCGGCACATACGGACCGCCCAGACGCGGGTCGAGGTCGCCGCTGACGGCCAGCATCGCGTCGCGAATCGCTTCGGCTTCCAACCGCCTTATGGGAAACCGCCACAGCAGGCGATTGTCGGGATCGGCCTCATGGGCGGGCTTTGAGAATTCGCTCGTTTGTCGATAGGCGGCCGAGTTCAAAATCAGTCGGTGAATGGCTTTGACGCTCCAACCCGACCGAATGAATTCGGCGGCCAGCCAGTCCAGCAGATCGGGATGCGAAGGCGGTGCACCGCTGAACCCGAAATTCTCGGGGGTGGCGACGATTCCCGTGCCGAAGTGTTGCTGCCAGATGCGGTTGACCTGAACCCTGGCCATGAGCGACGCAGCCCTCGAACCGGGCTCGGTCACCCAGTTCGCCCACGCCAGTCGGCGTCCGGAGGATTTTGCACCGGGTGGGGCAGGGGAGATGGCGAAGGGCGCGGCCGAGTCGGCCAGTACGCTGAGCGTCCCGGGGTCGACAAGGGGGCCGGGGGTTGAGTAATTGCCGCGCTCAAGCAGATGCACTTCCGGCGGCGTCGGCTGCATATCGGTCGTCCAGGCAATTTTGCCGGGACGTCGGCCGGCCAGATCTTTTTGCTCGGCGAGCAGTTTCGAATGGGCGTCTTTTCGCGATTTGAGTTCGTCGCGAAACTTCGCCAGCGGCGAATCGCCGTCAGATCCGGGCGCAGGGAACCGCTCGATGCGGATATTGTCAACCAGAAAGCTTCGTCCGCAGCAATACTCGAAACCGAAGCCGCCGTCAGGCAGATCGGCGGCTTTCAGATCGAGTGGCTTCTCGTCGGGAATCGCATCGACGAACTGCTCCAGCCGATATTTGTCGTCGCCCAGGTTTGTGACGCGAATCCCATAGTTGCGTCCCGGGGTGTAAGCCGTCGTGCCGATTTCGCCGACTCCCTTGTCGTCGTCGCCGGGGTAGTCGAGATGGACCGCCGTACTGCCGCCCGGGTTGCCATCGATCAGCAGATTGCCCCCCGCCGTCGGGCTGTTGTCGTTGAAATCGTGCAGCGCGAGGTAATAGCCGATGCGCTGCGCTGCCGCGGCGTCGGGAGCAAGTTTGTTGTCGACGAGGTCGAATGTGACCTGAATCGATTCGCCGACCTGCTCGGGAGTCCAATCGAAGGCCTGTTTCGTCGAAAGCCAACTGCTGCCATCGGTATTTCCCTCGACGATCTGCATTCGGCCCTCTTTGACGCTCGCAGCCGGCAGCGCTTCGCTGTCGAGATTTACGGGGACTTTGCCCCCCGGCGCGTCATCGCCGGGAGCGGTGGCGCTCCACCTTTCACTGACGACCGAGTCGGGGGCATCAAAGGTGTCTTCGAACAAGACCTCGCCGCGCAGCCGATGCGCCTGGACCCACACGACGAGTTCAGCCCGTGAACGGTTCACGTGCTCGTCGAGCTCTCGCGTGTTCAACTCCCAGCGCTCCTGCTCGCCGGGCAGCGGGGCGTAGACGATGCGGTCGTTGGGTTTGACCCAGTTGTCGATATCGAATGCCGGATAGAAAACCGCCTGCCACTGGTAATAGTCCTGGTGCGAGATCGGCTCGAACTTGTGCGAGTGGCACTTGGCGCATTGAATCGTTAATCCCAGCAGCGACGAGGCCGTGATCTGCATGACCCCTTCGAGTGGGGTGTAGCGGTCGATCCGCACCTCGTCGGGATTGCCGTCGCTCTCTCCCGATCCGTCCTGAGCGTTCCGCAGAAAGTGCGTGGCTTCGAGCAGCTCGATGACTTCGGGAGTCGCCACTTGCCCCGCTTCGAATTTCGCCAATTCGTCGCCGGCGATTTGCTCGCGGATAAACTGATCGAACGGTCGATCGGCGTTGAAGGCCCGCACGACGTAGTCGCGGTAACGGTACGCGAGCGGTCGGTCAGAATCGGCATTGAAGTAGCCATTCGAATCGGCGTAGCCAGCGGCATCGAGCCAGTACTTGCCCCACCGCTCTCCGTAATGCGGCGAGGCGAGATAGCTATCGACCAGGCGACCATACGCCCCGCTCGATTTGTCGGCGAGGAATTCGTCAAGCTCGGCCAGAGTTGGCGGCAGCCCGGTCAGGTCGAGGCTGACCCGGCGAATCACAATCGAGCGGTCGGCTTCCGGGCTGCTCGAGAGCTTTTGCGATTCCAGTGCCGCCTGAATGAATCGGTCGACATCGTTCGCGACTCGATCGGTCCGCTGCACGGTTGGAGGCGTGATGACGGGCAATCTCTGGAAAGACCAGTGATCCCGATCGGCCGATCCGTCGGGATCGACCGTCGGCAGTCCGGGCGCTCCGGCGGCGATCCACCGCCTGAGCATGTCCTTTTCGTCATCTCCCAGCGGCGCATCGGGCGGCATGTCGTCGTTGTCGACACGCTCCCACAGCTTGCTGGCGGCGATGTCGTGCGGCGCAACGACCGCCCCCTTCTTCCCGCCCCGCGCGACTCCCGCCGCAGTGCTCAGGTTGAGGCCGGCTTCGCGTTTGGCCGGTCCGTGGCACTTGACGCAGTGTGTTTTCAGCAGAGGTGCGATCTGGCGATCGAAGCGCGGCGGCGGATCGGCGGCGATCGCCGCAAGCGGCAGCACGATGACCAGTAGACTGATAACTTTCGAAAGCATCGATGTCGTCTCACGCGCAAATGAGAGAGTTTTTCCTGGCGAGCCGTGTGCCGTAAGGCCACGGGTTTCGTGCGACGATCAAGAACCCGCCGCCTTACGACAGGCGGCTCGCTGATGTCTTATCCTGGATCGCGCCCGGTATAAGGCGAATCCCTGGTACTGTCTTGCCGGCATTGTGCTCCGTCGGTTTTCGATTGTAACATGGACGAGTATTGATACGTAAGCAGGAAGGATTGGAGTTTCGAGTGTAAAAATTCGAAATTCTTAGCTGTCGTGTCAATTCGAATCGGGTGGTGCAACCGGTCCCTCGGTGGTTTCCGAATGTTGAAGGCTTCGACACCATTGGAGCGTCGTACGTTCCTGCAGGCCGGCGGCTTGTCGGCGATCGGCTTATCGTTGCCGCAATTGCTCGCGGCAAAGGCCCAGGGCCAGGCTGCCGCCGCGACGGTGCCTGGTGCTGCCGGCGGCACGGCGAAAGCCTGCATTCTGCTTTACATGCTGGGTGGCCCGCCGCAGCAGGAAACGTTTGACATGAAGCCCGAGGCGCCCGGCAGCGCCCGCAGTTTGTTCCCGACGATCGCGACAAACGTGCCGGGAATCGATATTTGCGGGCTGCTTCCCGATCTCGCGCGGCAGGCCGATCGGTTCGCGATTGTGCGTTCGGTGTTCCATGGCGGCAATGCCCTGTTTCACGGGGCCGGAGTGCATTACAACCTGACCGGCTGGCCGAACGTTCCGCGCGAGGGAGAACCCTTTCTCGATCGCCGCGACCATCCTGCAATCGGGGCGGTGCTCAACCAGTTGCGGGGGACGAACCACGGGTTGCCGGCGTCCGTGCAACTGCCGATGTGGATCACGCAGGACGGTCCCGGACGCGAGTGGGCCGGGCAACACGCCGGCTTTCTGGGCCGCAAGTATGACCCGCTCGTCATGGACTACGGCTATCTGAGGCTCGACCTGGATATCAACGCGCCCAGCGGCAACGGCGAAGCGCGGTTGCCGGGGACGCTCCCACCGGGCTTTACGCTGCCGGGCGAACTGGAGCGACTGCGCTTGAACAGGCGGCTGGAATTGCAGCAGTCGATCGGCCGCTCGCACCTCGGCGAGGGCACGGCACTGTCTCGCGACTGGACGAAACACCAATTGCAGGCACTCGACGTGCTGGGAGCAGCATCGACCTGGAAGGCGTTCGCCATTGACGACGAACCGGCCTCCCTGCGCGCTCGTTACGGCGACGACCGGCTGGGGCGCAGTTGCCTTGTGGCCCGTCGGCTCGTCGAAGCCGGGGTCACGCTGGTCACGGTCATCTTCGGTGGCTGGGACACGCACTCGCATCACCTCGAACACACTCGAGACCGACTGCTGCCGCCGCTCAATCGCGCCTTCGCATCACTGCTTGACGACCTTGCCGAGCGCGGCCTGCTCGATACGACGCTGGTTGCCTGGACCGGTGAATTCGGACGGACCCCGGTGATCAATGGCAACTCTCCGCCCGGCCGCGACCATTGGGGGCGCGTCTACAGCACCGTGCTGGCGGGGGGAGGCATTCGCGGCGGCCAGGTTTACGGCAAAAGCGACAATCTCGCCGCCGAGCCGAAAGACAACCCTGTCCCGGTCGCCGATTTCGTGGCGTCGATCTACCACGCCCTGGGCTACGACGAAACGACGCAGGTGATCGACCCGCTGGGGCGTCCGCACTATGTCGTCGGCGGGAGGCCGGTGCCGGGGTTGTTTTAGCTGATCGTAAGATGGTATCTTACGAGGATGAAGACCGTCGTTTCGAGCAAAGGTCAGATTGTGCTCCCCGCGGAACTGCGGAAGCAGGATCGAATTCTGCCCGGGCAGCAATACGAGATCGAACGCCTGGAGGCGGGGCACTATCTGTTGACGAAGCAGCCCCTCCGGGACAACGCGGGGGTCGTCGATTGGTTGCTGTCCTGTCCTGAGAAAGGCTGGTTTGAACCGATGCGGCAACCGCTTGGGCGCGATTGTTGGCCGACTTGAAGAAGAAGGGTTTGGCGATGTCAGTCAAGGACAGCCTCATCGCGGCCACGGCACTGGCACACGACGTCGCTGTCGCAACTCGCAACATCGCCGACTTCCGTCATGCGGGCGTGCGGTTGGTGAATCCCTTCGAATGATCAGGGCGAACATCTCACTCAATGCCGCGCGAGGTATGACGTCACGCAATCGGCCGTCATTTCAAGGGCAGGAGTTTGATGTTCTTGTACCAGCACTCGCCGCCGTGGTCCTGCAGGCCGATGTAGCCCTTGCGGGGGTGGTCTTTGTAGGCGATATCGAACTTATGTGTTGAGCCGTCGGGACGAACGTTGGGTAGGGCCCATTGGTCGAGGTCCATGGATGTCACCTTTTCGCCGTTGACGACGATATCGATCAGGTTCTTGTCGCAGGTCACTTCGATGTGATTCCACTCGCCGGCGGGCTTCATGGCGTTTTTCGAGGGCTTGACGAGATCGTAAATCGCGCCCGTATCGACGAATCCCGCGGTGGTCGTGTCGTCGATAGCGATCTCCATCCCGTTGAAACCGACGTCTTTGCCTTCACGAGGTTTCAGCGGAAACGTGCGAATGAAAATGCCGCTATTCGTTTTGGGACTGATCTTGAAATCGAGCGACAGTCGGAAGTTGTCCCAGACTTTTTCATGAATCATCATGTAGGCCCCGCATTTGTGCGGATTGATGCTGCCTTCTTCGACGGGGCGCTTGCCGGGTTTCTCATCGTTGGTCATCCAGCCGGCCAGCGATTTGCCGTCAAACAACAGTACCCAACCCTCCTTTTTCTCCTGAGCTGTGAGCTGGTTCTCTGCGGCGCTGTCGGCGGCACTCGCCGCAGCGACAACGACCGAAAGCAGGCAAAGGAGCGACAACGAAACAGCCATTCGTGTCAATGGGTATGGGTGTCGTTCGATGGAAAGCAATCGCATGTCGGGTCTCCTGGTCTGTTTCGGTTCGATGGCGCGTCGATCACATAGATTCAAGGCTTGATTTCACGCCGCGGGGCCTCCATCGAGCGGCTTTTCCCAGACGGCCAGTTGTTGAGTGAGCTCGCTGAGGGTCAGGGGAATCGCCAGGCGCACCGGCGCTTTCAGTTCAGCCGATTCGGGAACGGCCAGCTCCGACTCGACGTGCTGCACTTCGTCAGACAGACTCTGCAGCCAAGGCTGGATTTCGAGGGCCGACCCGGATGTCGTCGAAAGATACGCTTCGGTTTCGGTTTGCAGCCGTCGGAAATTCTCACCCGGCTGATCGGCCCGCCCGTCGAGCATTGCCGGCCGGACCAGGGCCAGGATGCGATCGAGCGCCAGGGGTTTGACGAACCGCTCGCTCAGGCGGTCGGTCACGCTGGGGAGCCGCATCCCGTGCTGCCGCTCAAGGCGCTTTAGCTTCTGCAAAAACGACCGCCCCATCGCCGCAGTCTTGCGAGTCAGATTGGCTTCCCAGAGGGTCGCCGCGTCGGTGCGTCCCTGCCGCGAAAGAACCTCATGCGCCAGTTCCAGCGGCGCCAGATTCCAGGCCTGCCGTTCGTACTCGGCTTCGAGCCTCAGAAAATCCAACAGGCAGTACAACTGCTCGCCGTAATCGGATTGGGTCGTCGTCGTATTGTATTCCAGAAAGCGATCGAACTTTTCGACCACGCACCGCAGAATGGTTTCCAGGAGGAAGGCGGCTTCAGTCCGTGCGATCGGTCCCTCCAGATCGTGCAGCAGCTCGATCGGGTGCAGCGGGTCTTCATTTTCGGCAAGGTACTCGAGGTACGCATCAGCCCCGCGTTGCACAATGCCCCGCAGATTGCCCATCGTCAGCATTCGTGGATGGAACAAGTCGCCGCCGTATTTGCGGACAAAGGCTTTGACTCGTCGCCAGATGGCCGGGTCTTTCAGCGTCTCGGCGCTGCTGAGCCGCATCGTGGCACTGTGTTTGAGCCACAGTCGCAGATAGACTTCCAACACCCGTTCGATTTGTCGTACGAGATGCTCGTCGGCCGCTTGCGCCGGCAGCCAGTCGGCCGAAGCCGCAATCAGGCATTCGAGCGTGCTTTGCAGAGCCGCCTCGAGCAGCCGGTCGAACTCGGTGATCGACATCCCCCCCGGCGGCGACGTGCGTTCCATGACATACGCGGTTCGCAGCAGATGCCACGTCTCGCGAAACAACCCCAGTTGCGGCAGCGACGACAGCAGTTGTCGCAACAGCGACTGCAAATTGCGGGCGGCCAGAATTTCCCGAGGCTGGCCGTCGCGGTCGAGCGGGACGTACAGCAAAGGCAGTCGCGACAACTCTTTGAGCAAAGGCGGCAGGTACCGTCGGACTGAAACGGCATCTTTGGCAGCCAGCGCCGACAGCATTTCGGAAACCAGGTCGTCGAACGCTCGAGGCTTACGGTCGGAAACGGCTTGACGCGTCAAGCGCTTGAGCGTCTGGCCCGATTCGTGCAGTTCGACGCAGGCCGAAATCACCGAGTTGACGAGGCTGAATTTGACGTGCAACTGCCGATCGAATTCACTCAGCGAATCGGGATCACCCTCGGGTTCGAGCGGGTTCCAGCGGGACAGATCGTCCATCAGCCTCACGCCCCCCTGGGCGAATTGCTCGTTCAAGCGTTCCCAATGACGGACTGCCGCCTGTCGCTCAGCCGCGTTGTCGACCGCCGCAGTGGTCGAACTCGGGGTCGAACTCGGGGTCGAACTCGCAGCCGATTTTGGGGCCAGACCCCATTCACCGGCCGACCTCCACGATTGCGACAATGCCACCAGGAATCGCAGCCGCAGTTCGATCGGTTGGCAGATCAGGTCCAGATCGGTGTCGAATTGTGCGGCCGATTCATCGACCGTGTCGCCGAAGTGTCCGTCCTGGGCGCTGTCGCGGTAAACGACGCTTTCATACGCGGCACTGAAGGTCGGGTCTTCTGCGAGGCGACTTGCGTCATCGTCGTCGTCGACTTCGTCGACTTCGGGTGAAAAGGGAGAATCGCCGCCGATCGGATCAGTCGCAGGCTGCGGCTCGAGTCCCACAGTCGCATCGGCCACGCGCAACGATCCGGCCGCACCGGGCTGCACGGTGGGCACGACGATCCATTGGCCGGCGTTGACTTCGACGTAATCGAAGAATTTTCGAACGAGCGGCCACGCCTCGTCGGGATCGTCTTTGAGAACCAGTTCGATCCAATTCGTCAGCAGCCCGAAAAACGAATAGGCCCCCGCTTCGAGCGGAACACTCTCGCTTTGGCTGAGCCATTGAATCAGCAGGTTCATCGAGGCGAGCGTGTCGCGCTTGCGAAGCAGCAGTTCGACCACGATCGCATACGAACGGGGAGATTGAAACTCGTCGACGTGCTGCTTCCAGAAAGCGACGTCACCGGAGGCTTCTCCGGCGTCGTGCCATGCCAGCAGCGCCCGGGTGACGCGCGACGCCGACTGATAACTCTCGCCGCCATTGACCGTGGGCAGGTCGCTGATCGTCGGTGTCGCGAAACGGTCCCAGAACTCGGCGACCCGGCCAAATCGCTCGGAAATCGCCGCCGAGAGTCGCGCATCGCCGCTGGCGGCCGCCTCACACGACAGCCGCGACAACCCGTTGAAAAACTGCTCCATCAGAGCCAATAGTTTGTCGACGCGCTGATCGGGAACGCTGTCTTCTCGCGCCGCGAACAGCGGAAACTGTCCCTGGAATCCCAGGATGTTCCAGGGATCGACCAATCCGCCGCATTCAATACCGCGGTGCAGAAGCTGTTCGGCTTCGGCACACAGCTCAGAGGCGTGATCGATGCGGCCGCGGTCGAGGTCGAGCTGCACCAGCGTCAGCCGCAACTGAATCTCGGTCTCGAACCGCGTCGCCGTCGATGGGATCACCGCGGCTTCGTCCCGAGCCGCCTGCGAGTAGCCCATGTGCGCATAGAGAAACGCCAGGTGCGCGCGCTGCATCTGGCGGCAGCCGTAGTGGGCCAGGTACAGGTTCAGGTGTTGCCGGATGCGCCCGAACGGCTGTTGCACCAGTTGCGCTTCCTTTCGCAATCGGTCGCCGTGCGCGCCCGCCAGAGTCTGAAGCAGTCGTGTATAGAAAGCATCACGCTGCCGAGCGATGCGGGGCAACAGGGAAGTCAGGCTGACATTCGAATCGTGCGTATCGGGCCCCGAGCCGCTGACCGAAGACGCCATGAGGATTGTCCCGGCCAGCACGGCACCGGCCTCGCACAACCGTTCTTCGGGCGAAATGTCGGGCGATTTCTGCATCCAGTCGCGAAGAGCATCGAGAATCACGGCACGCACCACAAACCGCCGATATCGGCCCGAGACGTCCAGACAGTGCGGGTCCCATTCACCAAACGTGTAGTTGGTCCGCTTATAAACGGGATGGCTGTGATCGTAGGCCCGCTCGTCCAGAGCCAGTTCGTCCAGCAGGCTGCGATCGAAATAGGCGCCGGCCAACAGATCGGGGGGCAGGCGATCGAGAATCGTCAGTGCCTGTTCGATCAGGTCGTGGTGCTTGCCGACGGCGACACCCGCCTGACGGATGTACCAGGGAAACGGGCGAAATCGCTCGTGGGGATACGGCAGCATTTGCCGGCCGTTTTCAAGCACGGCGACGGGGCGGTGGCCGATGAAGTCATTGAGGTGCGACAGGGCGCCGGCAACGATTCGATCGACATCGCCCCAGGGAGCCCCTTCGGCCAGCACGGCTTCGATGACGCGCACCACGAAAAACGGTTGCTGGAAGTCGCCCTCAGACAAGTGATTCAGCAAGTCGGCGTGGTGTGCGCGGTAGGCCGGCAGCACACTCTCGTAAACCAGCGAGACAACCAACCGTGCCTGCTCACTGTCTCGAAACGCCGACAATTCCCGCTGCAGGCGTGCCAACCCCTCGGTCAGCAGCGGCGCCATCTCGGGAGAACCGGGCGCAACCGAGAGACTCGAGGCCAGGCCGTTGAAATTCTGCTGAAATCGAACGTCGGGCGAACCGTTCGAAAAGTTCAAATACCCCAGAATCTCCCGAAGGGCCGTCTCTTCGTCGGGTCCGGGGGTATAAGGGGTACAGTCGTCGGGCGAAACCATTGTAAAAAAGCAAATCCGTGACGTTTGGCAGCCGCTCTCGATTTATAGTAGCAGATGCCTGTCCTACGGCTAGCGACCGGCACGACCGGGCCATCCGGCGGGTTCAACGCGCCGATGCGTCAGGGCGAGTGTCGATCACGGCTTGGTCTTTTTGTCGGCGACGGCAATCTGCGCGGCCGCCAGTCGCGCAATCGGAACCCGATAGGGCGAGCAACTGACGTAGTCGAGCCCGATGGCGTGGCAGAACATGACGCTCGCCGGGTCGCCGCCGTGTTCGCCGCAAATGCCGATTTTCAATGTGGGGCGCGTCTTGCGTCCGCCGGCCACGCCGATCTTCATCAGCCCGCCGATGCCATCCTGATCGATCGTCTGGAACGGGTCGGCGCCGATCACGTCGTGCTCGCGATAGTAAGGGACGAATGTGCCGTAGTCGTCGCGACTGATTCCCAACCCGGTTTGCGTCAGGTCATTGGTGCCGAAACTGAAAAACTCGGCTCCCTGTGCGATTTGATCGGCACACATCGCGGCGCGCGGGACTTCGATCATTGTGCCCACCAGGTATTCGAGGGTAACACCCTGCTCCTTGAAGACGGCCTCGGCCTGAGCGCGGATGATCGTCTCCTGATTGCGGAACTCGGCGAGGAACCCGACCAGCGGAATCATGACTTCCGGCAGAACGGGGATACCCGATTTTTTGACCTGAACCGCCGCCTCGAAAATCGCGCGGGCCTGCATCGCGGTAATCTCGGGGTAGACGATTCCCAGCCGGCACCCGCGGTGCCCCAGCATGGGGTTGCTCTCGTGCAATTCGTGAACGCGCTCGGCGACGATTTCGGGTTTGATCCCCAGCTTTGCGGCCAATTCCTTCTGGGCGGCCGGTTCGTGCGGCAGAAATTCGTGCAGCGGCGGATCGAGCAGCCGAATCGTGACCGGGCGCCCGGCCATCTCTTTGAACAAACCCGCGAAGTCTTCGCGCTGGAAGGGAAGCAGTTTCTTCAGCGCCGCTTGGCGCGCCGCAAGATCGTCGGCCAGGATCATTTCGCGGAATTCGTCGATGTGTTCGAAAAACATGTGCTCGGTGCGACACAGGCCGATCCCCTCGGCGCCGAACGCGACCGCCTCGGCGGCCTGATCGGGCTGATCGGCATTAGTACGCACCTTCAGTTTCCGGGCGGCATCGACCCACTTCATCAGTTGTGCGTACCGCTGGTAGGTTTCCGATTGATCGGGCTTCAGCGATTTCGTAATCAGGACCTGGATGACTTCGCTGGGCTGCGTCGGGACTTTGCCCGCGAAGACTTCGCCGGTGAAACCGTCGATGCTGATGTAGTCTCCCTCTTTCAGCACCTTGCCGGCACAGGTCACCGTGGCCTTTTGATAATCGATGGCGAGATCGCCGCACCCCACGATGCAAACCTTTCCCATCTGGCGGCTGACGAGAGCGGCGTGCGAACTCGCGCCGCCAAAGGCGGTCAAGATGCCCTTGGCGGCTTTCATGCCGCGCAAGTCTTCGGGGCTGGTCTCACGGCGCACCAGAATCAGTTCGACAGAGGGATCGGCATTCCATTGGGCCTCGGCGTCAGTGGCATGAAAGACGATCTTGCCGGTCGCTGCGCCAGGGCCGGCGTTGATTCCTTTGGCCAGCAATTGCCCTTTGTCCTCAGCCGCCTTCTTGGCTTTCGGGTCGAAGATCGGCTGCAAAAGCTGGTTGAGATCGTCGGCGGGGATCCGCTTGGCCGAGAGCGCTTCGTCTTGCGTAATCAAGCCTTCGTTGACCATGTCGACGGCGATGCGAACCGCGGCAAAACCGGTGCGCTTGGCGTTGCGGGTTTGCAGCATCCACACGGTGCCGCGCTGAACCGTGAACTCGATGTCCTGCACGTCCTTATAGTGTTTTTCGAGTTTCTTGCCGATTTCGTTGAGCTGTTCGAAGGCTTTGGGCATCGCCTTGGGCAGCGTGATCTCGATGCGTTCGGGCGTGCGAATGCCGGCGACGACATCTTCTCCCTGGGCGTTGATCAGGTAATCGCCGCAGAAACCCGGCACACCCAAAGCGCCATCGCGCGTCAAGGCGACTCCCGTGGCGCAATCGTCGCCGAGGTTCCCGAACACCATCGCCTGGACATTGACCGCCGTGCCCCACTCGTGCGGGATGCCGTAGGTGCGCCGGTAGACCATGGCGCGGTCGTTCATCCAACTGCGAAACACCGCGCCGATCGCCCCCCACACCTGCTCCAGCGGATCGGTGGGAAAGTCGTGGCCCGTGCGATCCTTGATGGCCTTCTTGAACTCGGCAACCAGCTCCTGAAGTTGTGCCGCCGAGAGTTCTGAATCGAATTTGACTTTCGCCTTTTCCTTCTTGTGTTCCAGCAGTTCTTCGAACGGATCGGGGTCGTGTTTGTTCTGCGGCTTCAGGTCGAGCACGACGTCGCCGTACATCTGCACGAAGCGGCGATAGCTGTCCCATGCGAAGCGCTCGTTCCCCGACTGTTTGGCCAGGGCTTTGACCGTTTCGTCGTTGAGGCCGATGTTGAGAACGGTATCCATCATGCCCGGCATCGAATCGCGAGCGCCCGACCGGCACGAGACCAGCAGCGGATTACTGTTCGCCCCGAATTTGGCGCCCATGACCTCTTCGACGCGCGCCAGGGCCTGTGCCACCTGAGCATTCAGCTCGGGCGGAAAGCTCCGCTCGTGATCGTAGTAGTACGTGCAGACCTCGGTCGTGATCGTGAAGCCTGCCGGCACGGGGAGACCGATATTGACCATTTCGGCCAGATTGGCCCCTTTGCCCCCCAGCAATGCCCGCAAGTCAGACTTGCCGTCCGCTTTCCCGCCACCGAATGAATAGACGTACTTCGTTGCAGAACTGGTCATTGGTCATCCCTTGGACGGGTTGCCGCGCGGACTGCTGTCCGGCGACGGCCCTGGAATTGAAGTCGGGAGTCGAAATCGAGCCGCGCCCTTGGTTGCAAGCTGAGTCGGAGAAATAACTTCCGCTCAAAGCCCACGTTGAGGGCGCACAACGAGACTCTCTCTCCGACGCAAGACGAAGCGGAAAAATAGCAAGGCGCAAACCGAGCGTCAAGCGACTGCACCGGCGGCTTCGTCGGCGGTTTGCGAAGCTAGTTCGACCTGAGACTCAACCGAGGGCCGGAATCCGTTTCGCGAACGCCGAGTTTCTGCGACGCGAGCGACGCCGACGTTCGTTCGCCGATAACCAGCACGACCCGCCCATTGTGGGAGTACGTCGAATCGGCGGGACGCAAATGGTCCAGTCGCAGCCGCAATCGGTTCTTGAAACGAATGATGCGCACCACCGCGTCTTTGGCTTTTTCGTTCAACAGGTGTGCCAGCCGTGCGCTGGCCGGATCGGTGACTGTCAGCATGAAATACCTCATTCTCGTAGACAGCCGCGCGGCGAGCCCCCTGAGGCGAGCCGAGCGCAGCTTGGATGGGCGAAAAGCGTCTGGGGAAGTCGAGGCGAACGCGACCCTCAATGGAAGTCGGCCACCGCAGACCACACGATCAACCAGCGGCCCTCGCTGAAGAACTCAACGACGCGAGGAGAAAAGTGGAAGCCGAGCGGTTCCAAACCGGGGTTTCAGTCGTACCAGTCAGCGCCCCCGGCGCGAAACAGCCGCTTTTCGGGTCAAATCAATTCCTAGTCTATCAGATTCAAGGACCGGTAGCCAGTGGCCTCATAGAAATAAGGATCGGCGCATCAATCAGTGTCGTCTTTCGCTCCGCGAAAGAACGCGTCCTTTCGCGGAGCGAAAGGCGACAATGCGACAGTTATTGATGCGCCGGTCCTAAGCACCTCAGAGCGACCTAAAGCTGATCGGCGTCAAGCGGCATTGCTTCCGCCTCAAGTTAGATCGAGCAGTCGGCGTGCCCCGTAGCGGCGGCTTCCAGCCGCCGGTTTGCGGTTTAGACCGTCGAGCACTTTCGGCGGCTGGAAGCCACCGCTACGGGCCGGTCACTTTTTCGGTTCGTCTTTTCCAGATTTGCGCACCGCGGTCTTCTGGCGGCAGATTGCGGTATGGTAAAATAAGGGGCGATCCCGGATCCCGGCGCGCCGGGATAGAGAGGAGAGTTGAGAAAGTTGAGAGTAGTCAAAACCCCGGCGAGCGGGGGGCGTAAGCCCTCGTTGTTACACACATCTCGACAGGAACACTGATTTGTTTGAGAATTCCGGGGTTCGGAGGATCGAAACTCATTCAGTTCCAAGGATGGAGCGCCATGATTGCAAGCTGGGTGGAGGAAGAAT
>SIAF01000484.1 GCA_009691905.1 Planctomycetaceae bacterium
GATCGACTTCGTCGTCTCGGTTCTCGACCATTTGCTCCTCTCGCTTTCCTGCACGGCAGCGGCCAGAGACACTTTCGCGCCAGCTTCACAGACACTCGTCTGCAGAGCCGTCGCCACGAAAGCAGCGCAGGCTGCATTCGACGCATCCCCAGATGCGATGTCAAGCATCGGTCTCGCCGGCAGTACCCGGCGGGGTGGCGCCGCTCACCCCACGCGAAGTGTCGTCCGCGAGAGGACCTGTACGACGGCCGGCCGTCAGGCGTGGCAGACTGGCGCTTTGCCGCTGGACGAGCATGACATTGACGAAGACGGCGAACACGACGAGGAAGAGTGCGAACTGTGTCTCGCGCAGAATCACACGGTTTCTTGCACCTGTCGATGCGGCGACTGCTGTGAACAGCTCATCATCGAAGTCTCGCTCCGCGACGCCGAACGGGAACCCCGTATCCGCGAGTGCTCGCAGATCCGAGGCTTTATCGACGAACCGGTCGGTTACCTCCTCAACGATCCCGCGAACGAGCACGCCTACCGATTCTTCGATCGGACGACACGCCTCTGCACAATCCACGAGACCAGGCCGCTCGTCTGCCGGCTGTTTGATTGCGGCAGCCCCGACAAACAGATCGGGGAGTGACGCCGGGGGAAAGGTCAGACTGCACCGCGAAACTCAAGGAAACCGAGATCACGTCTGGTGCGGGCGCTGTGGATGTTCATCATGCAGTGCGGAAGATGCACGCAGTATAGCACGGGCTGCTCACTCGGATCGAAAGGCCAGATTCAACCCTCGTGCAGATCAAAGGATGGTAACCCCAAGTGCCGTCGTAGCTGATGTCTACACCTTGCTTCTTCTCGCCGCGGGTCGGCACCAGCGTGCCGTCGAAGTCGAGCGTGGCCCGGTCGAAGAACCCGGCGGGCTGGCGCGCCCAGACGTTGAGGCGTGCTTCGTCGATGGCTTCACACAACATGCGCAGGTCGTACTCGCCGAACCGCCGGCAGAAATCCCCCGCCGTAGTCGGATCGGGGATACGGTCGGCCCCCAGGGCATCGAGAAACGCCTCGTCGTTGCGCCGCAGTTCGATGTCCTGCAGGCTGCGACCGTGTAGTCATTGTTGCGCTGTTGCAAAAGCCGCGCATCCTGGCGCTCGTCGCGGCGGGTATACGTTTCCAGCGGTGTGGCCAGCGTCTGCTCGAGGTTCGAGAGCGCGAGCCCCACGCGCTTTGTCCCGTAGTCGATCCCCAGCAAACGCCCGCGCCGGGGCCGGGAGTTCGATCGGGGCGGCTCAGAGGAATCGCTCATAGCCTTTTTCCTCGAGCAGAGTCACCAGCTTCCGCAGGGCGATCTCGTCATCTTTCGGAGCGATCAGCGTGGCATCGGGTGTGTGAACCACGACCAGATTCTCGATGCCGATCGTCGCCACAAGGTGGTCGGGAGTCGTTCGAATCACGCAGCCTGAGGTGTCGATTCCACAGTGCGGGCCGACGACGGTGTTGTGCTCGGCATCGCTCCCCAGCACGCGCTGCAGCGACTGAAAGCTGCCGATGTCGTCCCACTCGAATGAGGCCGGAATGACAAAGACGGGGTGGGCCTCGTCGCGGCGAGCGGCGAGCGGTTCCATCACGCCGTGATCGATCGAGATCGAGGGCATTCCCGGAAACTCAGCCTGCAACGCCTCGTTCCAGCCGGATGTCTTGAACGCCGCCGCCAGTCGCATCAGCCGCGCATGAATTTCGGGTTGAAATTCCCTGAGTAAATCGAGAATGCAGGCGGCCCGCCACAGGAAGATTCCCACGTTCCAAAAGTAGTCGCCCTGCTGTAGAAAGGCCTCGGCCGCAGCGCGGGTCGGCTTTTCGCGGAACGACTTCACGGGAAACGCAATTTCTTCGGCAGCGCCGGCGACGCGTTCGATATAACCGTAACCGGTAGCCGCATAGGTCGGCCGAATGCCGAACAGGATGCTCGATTGCGGGTGCCGTTGCAGCAGCGCAACCCCGTGCTCTACGCTGGCCCTGAATTCGGAATTCGGCCGAATCAGGTGGTCGGCCGGCGTGACCAGCAGCACCGCGTCGGGATCAACGCGGCTGACGCACAGCGCCGCCAGCCCGATACAGGCTGCCGTGTTGCGTCCGCACGGTTCGAGCAAGACGTTGACAGCGGGCAACTCGGGAACCTGGCGGCGCACCTGGTCTGCATGTTGCGCGTTGGTGACGACGTGCATCTGCTCGAACGCAATCCACGGTCGACAGCGTTCGACCGCCTGCTGCAGCATCGAGCGGCTTCCAACAAGGGACAGGAATTGCTTGGGCCGGGCGCGACGGCTTTCGGGCCAGGTCCGTGTCGCGCTGCCCCCCGCCATGATCACTAAGTGCAGCATGAATCGATCGTCGTTTGGAGTTACGTCCGGGGTTGGTACCGGCTTAAATACACCGGTTTGTCACACGTCATCCGGGAAATACCAGGTGTCAGGAACCTAATTATTGACACATGACAAATCGCTTGTTCTGCGAAACGTCTTTTCAGCTAAGCGTTTCAATCCTTGGTTTGTCAACTTCTCTCATCGAAGATCAACAATCAAGAACGTCGATGCGGAACTGCGAAGACAGCTCCATCGCTCGGTCGATCAGGTCTCCGTAGTCGAAGAGTGTCGGACACTCCTGCAGATCGACCGCGATGTTCGTCACAGGGAGTCGTTTGTGGATTGCTTGAGCCCGTTCGTGCACCCGTCGAGTCACGTCAGGATCGAGGGGCGTTCCGTGGGACGCGTGGTCGATGACCGCCTTCGCGTCAGCGGCAGCTTCGGACGGTCTTGTGCGGGTGTCAGTGCTCACATCGTGCATTGTCGAAAGGCGGAACGGCTCAGTCAACAGGTCTATGAGGCGTGGTCTTGAGCCTCGACCAGCCGGTTCGGCGCTGACAGGTTTTCGGCTCAAGCACTCTGCGGTACAATCCCGGCATGAGCGAACCAAAACCAAATACCGAACAACGATGCTTCCGACCAGGAGATACACCATGGACCGCGCCGGCTTCATCGCGATCGACACCAACGAGCTCCCCTGGGCGGAGAATTTCAACGAGAAAATCGGCCGGGCTCTCTTTCGCAAAGAACTGTTCAGCGACCCCGAGACCGGCATGATGATCCGCCTGGTCCGCTACCCGGCGGGCGTCATCAATCCGAGCCACACCCACCCCTGCGGCCACGGCATGTACGTTCTCGAAGGCCGGCTCGTCACCCACAAAGGAACCTATGGCCCCGGCAGCTTCGTCTGGTTTCCTGAAGGCGAAATGATGGAACACGGCGCCAGCGCGGACGGAGACGTGACTGTCGTGTTCATCACGAACAAGCCGTTCCGGATCGATTATGTCTGAGGGGCGATTATCCCGGGTCGTGTTTCTTTATTAGAAACGACTCGTCGAACGTCGCCGGCAGTCGTAATGATTCTTCACTTGACCATGAAGAATGGAAAAAAAAATCTCTTCCACTTGCAGTATGCCTATTAGGATTGCAAAATCACCTCTGCTCCACAGGTCGTGGCAAAGGACTGAGTCATTCGCCTGTCGGAGTGCGTGAAGCGTAGCCGCGTGATGCCTGCCACCAAAGGGGTTTCCACGAAGTCGAAACCCGCATTCCATTCGGCATGAAGCCGCCGCCTTGCATTCCACCAGCGAGACTTCGACATGAACGAACTGAGAACGAGTGAGTCTGCGACCACCGCTGACGCGTTGCCGTGCCCTGAATGTCGCGGCATGGGATTCTTTACATTGCAGCCGGAGGGTTCCGGCAAGCGGTCGCGAGTCGTCTGCCCGGTGTGCCGCGGCACGGCGGTCAGTCGGTCGTCCGACGCCGACGATTCGAGGTCGCGACGGCCTCGCTGACGCCGCCCAACGGGGTGTCGGGTGAACTCCGCTGCGCCGTTGTGCAAAGCACATCGAAATTCAAATTGGCCGCGCGATACGACATGAATCCCTTTGCAAGAGGATGATTGCATGCCGACGTTGCATCGTCGCGGTTTTCTCGGGGCATCACTGGGCGGGCTGGCCGCCGCGCTGTCGTTCGGGCCGGCTGTGTTTGCTGAAGTCGCAGGCAGTGACACGTTTCGCGCGGGCCGCAACGCAAAGCCATTTGATCCCGATACGCTGTTTCTCTCGTGGCAGCGGGATCCGACGACCACCATGATGGTGCAATGGGTCGGTCCGGCGATCTCGGCCGATACGTCGATCCAATACGCCCCTTTGGAGAATTCAGTCTGGCAGATCGCCCGGACGATCACCAAGCCCTATCCGAACACCGAGCTGCTGGTCCATCGTTGCGAGTTGACCGGGCTGGTGGCGGGCAGCGAGTACCAGTTCCAGATCGGCAAGGCCTCGCCGACGTTTCGATTTCGCACAATGCCCGCCAAGGCCACGAATGCAATTCAGTTTGTTTCCGGCGGCGACTGCGGGATCAACGAGCACGCCATCGGGACGAACATTCTGGCCGCCAGACAAGAGCCGTATTTCGCCCTGATCGGCGGCGATCTGGCTTACGACAACGGTCGCTCTCCGGAAACGTTCACGCAGTTCCTGCGGAACTACCGCGCCCACATGGTCGACCCCGTGGGGCGGCTGATTCCCATGCTCTCGTGCATCGGCAACCATGAAGTCGACGGCGCCTACAAGATGGCCCGCAGCCAATCGCCGCAGTTCTTGAGCGTATTCGATGGTCTCTTCCCCGAAAAAACGTTCAGAGTGCTCGATATCGGCAACTACCTGAGCCTTGTGCTGTTGGACACCGATCACGTCGAACCGATCGGCGGGGAACAAACCGACTGGCTCGCCAGGACGCTCGCCGATCGGCAGGAACGGCCGCATTTAATCGTAGCCAATCACGTTCCCGCGTACCCATCGTACCGCGCTCCCGAGGGGCAGGACGGCAAATCGGGCACCGGTGAAGAGCAGCGTCGCCACTGGTCGCCCCTGTTCGAAAAGTACTGACTCTGCCGGATTCTGTGTCTGAACAAAAGCCGAGTTCTCGGCGAGCGAGGCATATGGCATCCTTTCTCTGCTCAAGGAGGAGGGAGCCAGCATGGATGCTGTTCAAAGAACTCGGCGGTGTTGTCGTAGTCGCGAGGAAAAGG
>SIAF01000485.1 GCA_009691905.1 Planctomycetaceae bacterium
CCTGGCTGAACCGATTCACTTTATCGCTGCTCAAGCAGCACCCGGGCAAAGACAGCCTGGCCATGAAACGCCGCTGCTGCGGATGGAATGATAAATTCCTCGTGCAAACCCTCACAGGAATAACGACTTAGTGGGCGCTGGCCCTGGCCCGACCCCCAGCTCGTGCCGCACTTGATTCAAATACGATCGCAAATCGGGCTGCCGCTCGAGCAACAGGGTGAGCCGCTGGCACGAGTGAACGACCGTACTGTGATCGCGGCCGCCGAAATAGCGGCCAATCTGCTGGAGGCTGCATGGGGTCATTTCACGGGCCAGAAACATGGCGCATTTCCGCGGCAACGCCGCGCTTTGGGTTCGACGCCGCGATCGTAACTCGGTCGCGGTTGTGCCGAATTGTCGGGCCACACTCCGGCAGATATCCTCAATTTTGAGCTGCGGAGGGGGCACGTCGTGGGCCAGGAATTTCCGCACCAGATCGGAATCAATCGGTCGCCGCTCGTGTCGCCCGAGGGCGCCCAGTTGCTGCACGGCGGCCAGCAGTTCGCGCGGCGATACGGCGAGCTTCTCGGCCAGAAGCCGCAACGCCCCCGGTGCGGCGACCACCTGGCGCGATCGGGCGAAGTGCTGAACGAGCAGACGACGACTCTCGGGGCCGGGTTTGCGCAGCGGGCAGAGGATCCCACCGCGAAATCGGCTGACAAGTTTCGGCAGAAACTGCGAAAGTTCGCCAGGCGACTTGCGGCTGGTCCAGACGATTCGGCAGCCGGTCGACAACAACTCGTTGGTGAGGGACAACAGTTGAATTTGCGTTTGGATCCGTCCCTCGAGCGCAGGCAGGTCTTCCAGTACGAGCAGATCGAGTTGTCGGGTCACCGACTGGAACAGGGGAATCGTCCGATTCGATGAGGCTTCGGCAAACTCGGCGGCAAACTGGCTGGCAGTCCACTGCTCGGCGCGCGCTTTCGGGGCCACTCCCAGCAGCCCCCAGATCGCTTGGGAGGCCAGGTGCGTCTTTCCGACCCCCGACGAGCCGCATAGAAATACCGGACGGATGGGTGCCTCATCGCGTGCCGACACCAGCGCCGAGATCGCCGTGTGGGCGAACCGGTTCTCGGGCAGAACGAGAAAGGCGTGCGTCGGCAGTCGCGGTGCGGAGGTCACGGGTGGTGCGCGTCAGGCATAGTTCAACATCGGGTGTCTGCGGCGTTGGAAATAGGAGTCGTCGATCGGCGGTGGGCGCGCAACCGCTGCACCGTGCGGGCGATGATCTCGACCGCCTGGGCGATCTCGTCGGGAGTATTGTCAATTCCCAGGCTGAATCGGACGGACGATTGCAAAACCTCGGGAGGGCACTGCATCGCGACCAGGGCGGGGGCCGGTTCGGCCGAGCCGCTGGCGCAGGTGCTTCCCAGCGAGCAGGCAATACCCTCCAGATCGAGGGCCACCAGCAGGGCTTCGCCATCGACCCCCGGAAAAGCCAAATTGAGCGTGTTGGGCAATCGCTGCGCGCGCCAGCCGTTGATTACGACCGGACGACAGCGCTCGGCTAATCCCTGTTCGAGGTGGTCGCGCAACAGCCGCATGTCCGACTGCCGCCGATCGGCCTGGGCATGAAACAATTCCAAGGCGCGGGCCATACCGGCAATCAGCGAGACGGCTTCGGTCCCGGGGCGGCGGCCGGCTTCCTGATGTCCGCCGAAGGCTGACGGTGCGAGTTTCAATCCCCGCTTCAGCAACAGCGCCCCGACCCCGCGCGGTCCGTGAAATTTGTGCCCCCCCAGCGCCAGCGACGCAACCCCCAGGTCGTGAAAATCAACGAGGATTTTCCCCACGGCCTGCACGGCGTCGACGTGCAGCGGCACACCACGACGCCGACAGTCATCGGCGAGGGGTTGCAGGTTTTGAATCACCCCCGTCTCGTTATGAGCCAGGATCACCGCAGCAAGTCGGACGTCGTGCTCGAGATGCGGATTGCCGCCGGGGGGGTCGGTCAAGAGGCCCTGCTGATCGACCGGCAGAATCTGCAGCCCCCAGCCGCGGCCTTCCAGAAATCGGCACGGTTCCAAAACGGACGGGTGCTCGCCGGCTGTGACGGCAAGTCGGCCGGGAGGATCCTGGGCGAAACCCAAAACCGCCATGTTGTTGGCTTCAGTCCCGCCGCTGGTGAAAATCACTTCATCGGGATCGGCCCCGAGGATTGCCGCGATCGATTCCCGGGCCGTTTCGAGCACCTGGCGCGCCCGGCGGCCGGCGAGGTGTCGACTGCCAGGGTTGGCATAACTGTCGCGCCAATGCCCAGACATGACTTCGACCACCTCGGGATGCGGTCGGGTCGTGGCGTTATTATCGAGGTAAATGGGGGCAATCGGCTGCATGGAAGGGTCATTGTCGCCGCTTGCCGTCCCGATTGGCAACCCCGCGAAGTCACCCGATCGGATGGAAGCAAACCGGGCAGCGCGCGAGATTCGCAACGGATTTTCTTGATTCGCCGGAATTTCCCCGGTAGTATTCAGCGACACTTGCGACGTTTGACCGCCCGTGTGGCCTTGTTGCTTCCGAATCTGCGCGTATGCCGAAACAGACCGACATCACCATTCTCGAGGCGCGTTGTTCGTTCGAGCCGATTCCGTTCCGTTCGCCGCTGAAGTTCGGCGGTCGCGTGATGGACAAAGCGACGTTGATCAACGTCGAGGTTCTGGTCGAGACGCGGAATAAACGTCGCGAGGCCGGCTTCGGCAGCATGCCGCTGGCGCCGGTCTGGGCCTGGCCGTCGTCAACGCTGTCGGTCGATCAGGCCGAAGCGGCGATGCGGCAATTCGCCGAGCAGGTGATCGAACTCGCCGGCGATTACCCCGACTACGCGCACCCCATCGACATCACCGAACAATTCATGGGGGAATATGCGCACCTGGCCAAGCGGGTGCAGCAGCAGCAAAAACTCTCTGAACCGATCCCGTATCTGGCGCAACTGGTCGCCGCCAGCCCGCTGGATGCGGCACTGCACGATGCCTACGGCCGCGTGCATTCGAAAAACAGTTACGACTGCCTCTCCTCCGAATACGTCAATCACGATTTGTCCGAGTACCTGGACGCATCGTTCAAAGGCGAATACCTCGATAAGTACACGCTGCGCGAACCGCAGCCGAAGTTGCCCCTGTACCACCTGGTCGGCGCGCTCGATCCGCTGACTGAAGGCGACGTGCCGAAGAAAATCGGAGATGGCCTGCCCGAGCATCTGGGCGAGTGGATCAAGGCCAACGGCCTGACGCACCTGAAAATCAAGCTCGCCGGCGACGACCTGAAGTGGGATGTCGAACGCGTGCTCGCCGTCGAACGCGTGGCGGGCGTGGCACAGGCCGCGCGCGGTTGCGCCAAGTGGTTCTACTCACTCGACTTCAACGAGAAGTGTGCCACGGTCGACTACGTGCTCGATTTTCTTAAACAGATTAAGAAGGGCGCGGTCGCGGCGTACGACCGCGTCCAGTACATCGAGCAACCGACGCACCGCGATCTCAAGGCGCACCCTGAAAACAAGATGCACGAGGCGGCCAAGCTCAAGCCGGTCGTGATCGACGAGTCGCTGGTCGACTATGACAGCCTGCTGTTGGCGCGCGACCTGGGCTACACCGGCATTGCCCTCAAGGCGTGCAAGGGGCACACCGATTCGCTGCTGCTCGGGGCCGCCGGACAAAAACTGGGAATGTTTCTGTGCGTGCAGGATTTGACCTGTCCCGGGTATTCGTTCTTGCACTCGGCCAGCCTCGCCGCGCGAATTCCGGGCGTGGCCGCGATCGAAGGCAACGGCCGGCAGTATTGCCCGACCGCCAATCGTCGCTGGCGCGCTCAATTTCCCGCGATGTTCGACATCAAGGACGGCACCGTGGGAACGGGGGTGTTGAACGGAGTCGGGCTGGGTTTCTAAGTTGACGCGCAGAAAGAATTGAGCAGGCGAGCGGGGGGCGTGAGCCCCCTGAAGGGTCACTTCTCGCATGCGGCGCCGAACGTTGCCTTTGCGGGTTCACTTCGAGTCAATTGTCGAAACCACAAGGACGAGTGAGAGCCGAGAGCGGAAAGCCGGGCGTCAAAGGGGGGCGGCTTTTCGATTTCAATCAGTCTTCGATCTTGCGGCAGCCATTGCTTCGAGATGGCGGCTGTTGACGGCCAGGTGCTCGCGCATTGCGGCGGCGGCGGCTGAGGCGTCCCGACTGCGGACCGCCTCGAAGATCTTTTGATGATGCGAGTACGCTAGCGCTGCGCCGTAGCGCTTGAGCGTCTTGAGCCGGCTGTCGGTCAGCAGATCGTGAATCGGCGTCAGCATCAGCGGAAACACCCGATTGCCGGTCGCCTCGGCAAGGACAGCGTGAAATTCGGCATCCGCCTTGACGTGCGCGGCCAACGACTTTCGCGGATTGACCAGGACGGCTTGCGTGGCGGCGAGCTGCTGGAGTTGCGGATCGGTTCGATGGCTGGCTGCCAGGGAGGCGATCGTCGACTCCAGCGACAACCGGACGACGGCGAGATCTTCCAGCGGGACATCCGAATTCCGCAGCAGGCGCTCGTATCCCACCGAGATTTCGCGGCCGCTGGGGGTCGCCACGCGGGTTCCCGAACCGTGGCGGCTTTCGGTCAGGCCAATGCTGGTCAGCCGCCCCAACGCCTCGCGGATGACCGATCGGCTGACCCCCAGTTGCTCGCTGAGCGCCCGCTCGGCAGGCAAATAGTCCCCCACCGCCAAGTCGCCCGAGAGAATCAGCCGTTCGAGTTGCAATGTGATTTCTGAAACGCGATCACTCGCGGATTTGACGTGCATGGCGTGTCGATCGGGGAAACCGGCGGGATCCAATTGGTCCTACCAATTTAGCGGGGCGACCCGTTGGAGTACAGGCTTTAGCCTGCCGACTGCGCTGTTGACAAGTTGAGAGATCCCTCTTCATGCGTGCTTCCGCGCCGGCAGGCTAAAGCTGGGCTGTTAAAAATCTGGGGTTGTGTGGGAAATGAGTTTATCCCGGTTTTGTTCCGCAGTGGTGGGTTTCAGGTCTCGTTTACGCAGTGACTGGGAGCTGGGGGGGAGATGCGTCGAACACCACTGCAAGACGTGCTTGATTCCAC